>DATLGD010000157.1:0-56561 GCA_035540755.1 Mycobacteriales bacterium
CACGACGAGGCGGGCGCGGCCCGCGGCGGCCGCCAGGCCCACCTGCGCCGCGCCGAGGTGGGTGCCGGCGGTGAGCACCGTCTCGCCGGCCCGGACGTCCTCGCCGGCGCGCCGGACGTGCGCCCCGGGCTGCGCCGGGCGCCGGACGGCGACCTGCGCCACCCCGCCGTCGGTGTGCTCGACCGGGACCACGCTGTCGGCGCCGGCGGGCAGCATCGCGCCGGTCATGATGCGCACGCACACGCCCGGCATGACGCGCAGCGGCGACGCGGGCCCGGCGGCGACGTCACCGGTGACGGGCAGGACGACCGGCGCGTCGTCGGAGGCCCCGGCGACGTCCTCGGCCCGCACGGCGTAGCCGTCCATGGCGCTGTTGTCGAAGCGCGGCATGTCGGAGGGCGAGACGACGTCCTCGGCGAGCACGCAGCCGTGCGCGTCGAGCAGGCCGAGCTCGAGCGGCGACAGCGGCGAGACGGCCGCGAGGACGTCGGCGAGGTGCTCGGCGTAGGTGATCATGCCGCCGGGCGCGGTCACAGGTCGCGCAGCCAGGCGCGCAGCGGCGGGCCGAGGTCGTCGCGCTCGAGGGCGAGGAGCACGCAGGCCTTGAGGTAGTCGAGGCGGTCGCCGGTGTCGTAGCGGCGGCCGCGGAACACGACGCCGTGCACCGGCTCGGAGGCGATCTGCGCCTGCAGCGCGTCGGTGAGCTGGATCTCGCCGCCCCGGCCGGGCGGCGTCTCGCGGAGGATCCCGAAGATCGACGGCGAGAGCACGTAGCGGCCGATGATGGCCAGGTTGCTCGGCGCCTCCTCGACGGGGGGCTTCTCCACCAGCCCGGTGACCCGGACTGTGTCATCAGCACCGTCGCCCTCGCCCTCGACCGCGGCGCAGCCGTACATCGACACGCTCTCGCGCGGCACCTCCATGAGGGCGATGACGCTGCCGCCCTCGCGCTCCTGCACCTCCACCATCTGCTCGAGCAGGTGGTCGCGCTCGTCGATGAGGTCGTCGCCCAGCAGCACCGCGAACGGCTCGTCGCCGACGTGCGAGGCAGCGACGAGCACGGCGTGGCCGAGGCCCTTCGGGTCGCCCTGCCGCACGTAGTGGACCTGCGCCAGCTCGCTGGCGTGCCGCACCTGGGCGAGCCGCCGCTCGTCGCCCTTGGCCTCGAGCGCCTGCTCGAGCTCCACGTTGCGGTCGAAGTGGTCGATCATCGGCTTCTTGTTGCGACCGGTGATCATCAGGACGTCGTCGAGGCCGGCCCGGACGGCCTCCTCGACGACGTACTGGATGGCCGGCTTGTCGACGACCGGCAGCATCTCCTTGGGAGAGGCCTTGGTGGCGGGGAGGAACCGGGTGCCGAGCCCCGCCGCGGGGATGACGGCCTTGGTGACAGCGCGGCGGGGGGTCCCGCCGCCGGCCGGAGTGGGGACGCTCATCCCGCGACCCTAGTGCCGCCTCGGGCAGCTCGCCGCCACCGGTCAGCGCTGCCCGGCACCGGGACGTGCGTCGGGTGCCGGGTGCGGGGCCGGAACCGGAGGCGCCGACCGCCAGGCGTCGCGGCCGCCGCGCTTGGCCTCGTACAGCGCCTCGTCGGCGCGCCGGAGCAGGGCGGCCGCCGTCCCGCCGCCGGGCGGGTGCACTGCCGCCCCGAGTGACACGGTGACGCGCACCGGCTCCTGACCCGGCCCGCCGAACGGCCGGTCGCGCACGGCCCGTCGGATCCGCTCGGCGGCCTGCTCGACGCCGTCCTGGTCGGTCTCGGGCAGCACGACGACCAGCTCCTCGCCGCCGTACCGGGCGACGGTGTCGACGTCGCGAACCTCGGCGGTGATCCGGGCCGCGAGCTCGACGAGCACCGCGTCGCCGCGCTGGTGGCCCAGGGTGTCGTTGACCTGCTTGAAGTGGTCGATGTCGAGCAGCAGCAGGCCGACCGGCCGGCCGAAGCGGGACGAGCGCTCGATCTCCCGTCCGATCGTCTCGGTGAAGGAGCGGTAGTTGGCCAGGCCGGTGAGCCCGTCGGTGACGGCGAGCCGCGAGACGTCGCGGTGGAGCTGCACGTCCTCGGTGGCGACGGCGGCCTGGTCGGCGAGCGTGCGCAGGGTGACGAGGTCGTCGTCGCCGGCCGCGCCGCCGCGCGGGTCGTAGAGGACGAGGACGCCGAGCACGGGCCCGCGGCCCCGCATCGGCACGGCCACCACCGAGGCCGCCGTCGGCTCCGAGGGGGCGGGACCGAGTCGGTCGACCTCCCCGAGCAGGGGCTCGCCGGTCTGGGCGACCCGCCCCGCGATGCCCTCGCCGACGCGCAGGCGCAGACCCGGCTGCGACGTGCGGTCGGCCAGGCCATGGCCGACCGCGAGCTCGAGCGACTCGCGGGCGGGGTCGAGCAGCAGGACGGCTCCGGCCTGCGCTGCGGTGGTGGCGACGGCGGTGTCGAGCACCACCGTGAGGAGGCGGTCGAGGTCGTGGGTGCTGGTCAGCGTCTCGCCGAGCCGGGCCAGGCCGGCGCGCAGCTCGTCGCGGCTGGCCTGGAGCTGCCCGACGTAGTCGCGCAGGTCGTCGGTCATGGTGTTGAACGCGGCCGCCAGTGCCCCCACCTCGTCGCCGGAGCCGATGTCGATGGTGGTCTCCAGGTCGCCGGAGGCCACCCGGGCCGCCGCCTCGCCGAGCTGCTCCAGCGGGCGCGTCGTGGCGCGCGCGAGCAGGGGGGCCAGCGCTGCGGCGAACAGCACGGCGCCGGCGACGACGACGAGGCCGGTGCGCACGACGTCGACGCCCCGGGTCAGCGGCTCTGCCAGCAGGACGGCGAGGTCGCTGCCGTCCCCCGCGCGCAGCGGGACGGCGACGGCGACCGCGCCCTGCTGCCGCACGGGCCGGCCGGCCGTGGCGAGCGTCGCCCGCTGCAGGTCAGGCGCGATGGTGCCGTCGCTGCTGACCACCTCCCCGCCGGACACGAGGGCGACGCCCAGGGCGCCGGTGCTGCGGCGCAGCTCGGCGACGAGGTCGCCGACGTCGCGGCCGACGGCGACCGCCTCCCCGGTGCCCTGGACGCCGGCCTGCTGCAGCCGGGCGACCGCGACGAGCCGGCCGTCCTGCACCTGGCCGGCGGCGCAGTCGCCTCCGGCCGGGGGCTGCACGCCTGCCTCGACCGCCCGCCCGCCGGCGTCGGTGACCCGGAGCCCGGCGGCGAGCCCGCGGTCGACCAGGCTCTGCAGGGCGGCGGCCTGCGCGCCGGCGTCGTCCGCGGGCACGGCGAGCACCGCACGGCCCGCGGCCTCCGCGACAGCGCGGGCCCGGTCGCACTCGGCGGCCAGCAGCTGCGCGGCGAGCCGGCCGGACGAGGTGACCGACGCCGACTGCAGGTCCGCGAACGTGCGAGGCAGGGCGGAGGCGAGCAGGGCCAGCCCCACCAGCAGCGGCACGCCGACGACCGCGACGAAGGCGACGAACAAGCGGGAGCGGAGCGTCACCCGTCCCCCCGGTCGCCGTCTGTCCCGGTCTGCTGCACCGGCGCAGTGTCTCTGCGTGCTGTGACATGTTCCCACGGTGACCAGGGGTACGGCAGCGGCGGAGAAGGCGATCGTCCGGCGGGCCGTGCTCGCCCGCCGGCGCGCCCGCCCGGACGCCGCCCGCCAGCGGGCCGGGCACGATCTCGCGCGCGCGCTGGCGCCACTGGTGCAGCAGGCGCGGACGGTGGCGGCGTACGCCGCGCTCCCCGGCGAGCCGCCCACCGCCCCGCTGCTCGAGGCCCTCGCCGGCCGCTCCGTCCTGCTCCCGGTGCTCGACGACGACGGCGACCTCGACTGGGCAGCCGCCGGCGCCCCGCTGGCGCCCGGCGTCCGCGGCACCCGCCACCCGGCCGGCCCGCGGCTGGGCCGCGACGCCCTCGCCGGGTGCGACCTCGTCGTCGTGCCGGCACTGTCGGTCGACCGCCGCGGCGTCCGCCTCGGCCGCGGCGGCGGCGCCTACGACCGCGCGCTCCGCCGCGCCCGCGGCCTGGTCGTCGCCCTCGTCTTCGACGACGAGGTGGTCGACCGGCTGCCGGAGGACGCGCACGACGTCCGGATCGACGCCTGCGCCACCCCCGGCGCCGGGCTGCACCGGGCACTCGGCAAGATGGCTCCATGAGCGCGTTCCAGGACGAGATCACCGCCAACGCCGAGTACGTCGACCACTTCGTCGACCCCGACCTGGCGCCGCGGGCCGCCCGCGGTCTGGCCATCGTCACGTGCATGGACTCGCGGATCGATCCGCTCGCCATGCTGGGGCTGAAGCGGGGGGACGCGAAGATCCTGCGCAACGCCGGCGGCCGGGTGACCGACGACGTGCTGCGCACGCTGGTGCTCGCCGCACACCTGCTCGGCGTCGAGCGGGTGCTGGTCGCCCAGCACACCGACTGCCGGATGGCGAAGGTCACCGACGAGCAGGCGCACGAGGCGATCCGCGAGAGCAGCGGCATCGACACCCGCAGCCTGGAGTTCCGCACGATCCCCGACCAGCGGGCTGCGCTCGAGCTCGACGTGCAGCGGATCCGGAGCTCGCCGTACCTGCCCGCCTCCCTCGCCGTCGCCGGCGGCATCTACGACGTGAAGACGGGCCGGCTCGAGCTGCTCGTCGAGTAGGACGCCGCTCAGGTCCTTCGGTGCGGCTCGGCGACCAGCGCCCGGCCGTCAGCTGTCGGCGCGGGCCCGGTCGCCGAGCCGGGTGGTCACCAGCATGAGCAGCTCGCCGGCCCGGCGGTTGAGCGCTCGGGACTCGTCGAGGTCGTGATCCAGCCGGGCGATCTCGGCCCGGGACGCGTGGAGGTCACGGTCGAGCCGGGTGAGCTCGGCGGACAGCGAGGAGAGCCGCTCCTCCAGCTGCGCGGCGCGCTCCTCCCGGTGCGCGTCGCGCTCCTCCAGGTGCGCGATCCGGCCCGGCTCGTGCTTGCGGGTGCGGGCCCGGTCGAGGCGGGCCATGAGTCCCGGCACGGAGCGCCGCGCGAGGCGACCGAGGCGGGACCTCACGCCCGCTCCAGGACGAGCCGACCGACCACGGGGTCCTCGTCGCGGTAGGGCGCCAGGCCGCGACCGGTCAGGTCGTAGACGCTCCGGAGCCCGGCCTGCTCCGCCAGCGCGATCACCTCGCTCATCGGCAGGTAGGCGCGGTAGTGGTCCTCGAGCACGTGCGGGAGCTCGGCGTCGGCGTCGGTGCGGAACTCCAGGTACGCCCGCCCGCCGTTCTCGCCGAGCAGCCCGGCCAGCAGCGCGAACAGGTTCTTGCGCCCGTCCGCCTCCAGGGAGTGCAGCAGGAAGCGGGCGTACACGTCCGGGTGCTGGGCGGCGACGTCGCCGACGACCTGGGCGACGTCGTCGACGTCGTACAGGTTGCCCACGCGGAACTCCGCCGGGAGACTGCGCTCGGCAGCGATGGCGTTGGCCATGTCGACGGCGGGCTCGGCGTAGTCGTACCCCAGGACCTTCTTGCCCTGGGCGGCCAGCCACAGGCCGTCCCGGCCGGTGCCGCTGCCGATCTCGACGAGGACGTCCTGGCTCAGCTGCGGCAGGACCCAGCGGGCGAACGAGGACGGCTCGTCCGGCACGAACGAGGTCGCCCTGTTCGCGTAGAAGCGGGTCCAGTAGTCCCGGTGCATGTTGTGGTCTCCGATCCAGTTGAACAGCCGACGTCCCGTCGAGGGCGGGATCGTGAAGTGGAAGGTGGGGTCCGGTGTCGCCCAGCCGGGGCCGTACGTGGCGGCCAGCCAGGCCGGCACGTTCGCCGGGGCCGGATAGGTGCGTCCCTGCAGCTCGATGGAGCCGAGCGGCAGGACGTCGGCAAGGGTGAACGGCGCGCGCACGGCGAAGGACTGGTGCAGGTGGCCGTTGACCAGGAAGCTGGTGAACACGTCCAGCGCGACTGAGCCGGTGAAGTCGCGGGCCGACGTCCGCCCGCGGGCCGCCCCGCCCTGCGGCCCCCCGGACGGCTCGGCGTCCGACGGCGTCAGGACCACCTGCAGGTGTCCCCAGGACAGCCGGGCGAGGGTGTAGCCGGCGTCGCGGAGGGCCCGCGCGACCCCGTGGCTCTCCGCCACGACGTCGCTGGGGTTGTCGTGCCGGCTGAAGTAGCCGAGGTCGAGGTCGTCGTCGTGGCCGATGACCTGGCCGCTGCGCTTCGCGCCGAGCAGGGTGCCGTAGGTGATGAAGCCGTCCAGCCCGTGCTCGCCGAGCACCCGCAGGACGTCGGCGGCGGCCTCCAGGACGTGCGGGTCGACCCCGTTGTGCTCGAAGGTCGGGCGGAGGTCCCCCCACTTGTTGACCGCGAGCGGCCGGCCGAGCGCGTCCTGCACGGACAGCGGCTCCCCGCTGTCGTCGAAGGCCACCTCGCCGGACGCGAGCTCGGCGTCGTCGGCGTGCGGGTGCACGCTGATGCGCCCGGCCCCGCGCGCCTGCGCGGCGAGGGCGGCCGGCCAGGCGAAGACGGCCTGGCCGTCGACCACGCGCCCGTGACCGACGGAGGTCGACCAGACACGACGACCCGCCCACCGCACGTCGAGCACGCCGTCGGGGGGCAGTGCCTCCGCCGCGACGCGCAGGGCGAGCCGGTCCGCTGTCAGCACCGCGCCCGGGGTCGCCGACGTGCCGGGCTGCTCCGCAGCGGACGGTGCACCGCCCTGCGGCGGCACGAGTGGGGACGTCGACACCGTTCTCACCGTACCGTGGACCGATCTTGCGGGTGACAGCGCCGTGCCCGACGCGGCGGCCACGACGCCGCACGTGGTGGACGCCGGCCGCGCCCGTGCCGCACACTGGCACTCGTCGCGGCAGAGTGCCAGCCGCCTGAGATGCAGGAGGATCCGTGCCGACCTACCAGTACGCGTGCACCGCGTGCGGCGAGCGCCACGAGGCCGTGCAGGCCTTCACCGACCCGCCGCTGACCGAGTGCCCGGCGTGCAGCGGTCGGCTGCGCAAGGTGTTCAGCGCCGTCGGCGTCGTGTTCAAGGGCTCGGGCTTCTACAAGACCGACAGCCGCGGGTCCGCCAGCGGCTCCAGCGCGGGCAAGGACGGCGGGTCGAAGGACGGCGGGCCGAAGGAGGGTGCCGCCAACGACGGCGGCTCCAAGGACAGCACGCCGAAGACGGGCAGCCCGTCCGGGAGCAAGGACGGCGCCAGCAGCGCACCGGCGAGCACGAGCCCGCCGGCGGCCAAGACCGCCTGACCGCTGCTCGCCGGCTCGGCGGGGACCGGACCCGGGGCTGTGGACGGCGAGGCTCGGGCGCCGGTCGGCTCTAGGGTTCGCGGCATGAGCGCCGACCCCGACCCCGCCGGCCCGATCTCCGCCGACACCGACGCCGACCCCGACGCCGAAACGGCAGAGATCGGCGTCATCGGCGGCTCCGGCATGTACGCCCTGCTCGAGGGCGCGCGCAGCGTCGAGGTCGACACGCCCTACGGCCCGCCGAGCGACCCGCTCGTGCTCGGCGAGGTCGGCGGGCGCAGGGTGGCGTTCGTCCCGCGGCACGGCGCCGACCACCGCTTCCCGCCGCACCGCATCCCCTACCGGGCCAACCTGTGGGCCCTGCGCAGCCTCGGCGTCCGGCAGGTGCTCGCGCCGTGCGCCGTCGGCGGGCTGCGGCCCGAGCTCGGCGCCGGCGCGCTGGTCGTGCCCGACCAGCTGGTCGACCGCACGAGCGGACGCGTGCAGACCTTCTGGGACCTGCTGCCCGAGGGCGGTGCCGTCCACGTGCCGTTCGCCGACCCCTACTGCCCCGACGGCCGGCGCACCGCCGTGCACCTGGCCCGCGAGGCCGGCTGGCCGGTCACCGACGGCGGGACGATGGTCGTCGTCGAAGGACCGCGCTTCTCGACCCGCGCCGAGTCGCAGTGGTTCGCCGCCCAGGGCTGGTCGGTGGTGAACATGACCGGCCACCCGGAGGCGGTCCTCGCCCGCGAGCTCGCGCTCTGCTACACCGCCGTCGCGCTCGTCACCGACCTCGATGCCGGTGTCGAGGGCGGGGTCGGCGTGACGCAGGAGGAGGTCTTCCGGGTCTTCGGCGAGAACACCGCGCGGCTGCGCTCGCTGCTGCTCGACGTCGTCGCCGCCCTGCCTGCGGACCGGCGGTGCTCCTGCGGCTCGGCGGTCGACGGCACGCCTGCGGCGAGCCGGCTGCCGTGACCCGGCCCCGGGCGGGCGGCGGACGGGCGGGCGGCCTCCGGGCGGTCCGGACCGACCTGCGTCGCGTGCTCGACCGCCGCCGCGGCCTGCTCGCCGGGGGCCTGGTCGCCGCTGCCGCCGCCACGGCGCTGGGCGTGGTCGTCCCGGAGGAGCCGCCGCTCACGTCCGTCGTCGCTGTCGCCCGTGACCTCCCGGCCGGGGCCGCGCTCGGCGAGGCCGACGTCACCAGCGTCGCCCTGCCCGCCGCCGCGGTGCCGACCGGCGCCGTCCTCTCCGGCGCCGACGTCACCGGCCGGGTGCTCGCCGGGCCGGTGCGCACCGGCGAGGCGCTCACCGACGTGCGGCTGCTCGGCTCCGGCCTGCTGCCCGACGGCGACCGGGTGGCCGTGCCGGTGCGGGTCGCCGAGCCGGCGCTGCCCCAGCTGCTGCAGGCCGGCGACCGGGTCGACGTGCTGGCGGCCTCGCTGCAGGGCGAGGACACCGCCCGCGCGGTCGTCACCGACGTCGCGGTGCTGGCCGTGCCGCCGGCGGCCGAGACGGCCGACGGCACCCTGCTGGTGGTGGCCACCAGCCCGGCGTCCGCGGCCCGGCTCGCCGCCGCTGCCGTCACCAGCCGGCTGTCGGTCGTGGTGCGCGGCCGATGAGCTACGCGGTCTGGGGCTGGGGCGGGCCGGCCGACGAGCCGTCCCGGGCCGACCTCGAGGCGGTGGCGCCGGTGGTCGCCGGCACCACCGGCGTCGCCGTGCAGCCGCCGGAGTCGCCCGCCGCGCTGCCGGAGCTGCCGCCGTCGCAGCACCTGGCCGGGCTGCCGGCGTCGCTGCGGGCGCTCGCCTCCGACGAGCCGGTCGACCGGGCCCGGCACGCCTTCGGCCGCTCCTACCGCGACCTGGTGCGCGGCCTGCGCGGCCAGGTCGAGGCGCCTCCTGACCTGGTGCTGCGACCCTCGGACGAGCAGGAGGTCGCCGACGTCCTCGACTGGGCGGCGGGCGCCGGTGCACCGGTCGTCCCGTTCGGCGGCGGCACCAGCGTCGTCGGCGGTGTCGAGCCGCGGGGGCTGCCGGGCGCCGTCAGCCTCGACCTGTCCCGCCTCTCGGGGCTGCTCGACGTCGACGCCACCTCCCGCCAGGTGCGCCTGGCCGCGGGCACGCTCGGACCGGACGCCGAGGCGGCGCTGCGGCCGCACGGACTCACCCTGCGCTTCTACCCGCAGTCCTTCGAGCGCTCGACCGTCGGCGGGTGGGTCGCCACCCGGGCCGCCGGCCACTTCTCCGGACGGCTGCAGCACATCGACGACCTCGTCGCGTCGGTGCGCGCCGTGACGCCGGTCGGCGTCGTCGAGTCGCGCCGGCTGCCCGGCTCGGGCGCCGGTCCGAGCCCGGACCGGCTGCTGCTCGGCAGCGAGGGGACCCTCGGCGTCGTCACCTCGGCGTGGTTGCGCGCCCAGCCGAAGCCGGCGCACCGCTGGGCCGCCACGCTGGCCGCCCCGGACTTCGGCACCGGCGCCGAGGCGGTGCGGGCCCTCGTGCAATCCGGGCTGGCACCGGCCACCTGCCGCCTGGTCGACGCCGCCGAGGCCGCCCTCACCGGGACGCTGACCACCGGCGAGGCGGCGCTGGTGCTCGGGTTCGAGTCGCTCGCCGTGCCGCTGGAGGCCGAGGCCGCCGTCGCGCTCGAGGTGTGCCGGTCCGCGGGTCTCCGGGTGGTCGAGGCCGGAGCTCGCGGGGCCGCCGGCGAGGCGTGGCGCTCCACGTTCGTGCGCGCCCCGTACCTGCGCGAGAGCCTGGTGCTGCTCGGCGTGCTCGTCGAGACCTTCGAGACCGCCGTGCCGTGGAGCGGCCTGCCCGCCCTGGTCGACGAGGTGCGCGCCGCCGTCACCCGTGCGCTGCAGGAGGTCTGCGGCGGCGGCACGGTCACCTGCCGGCTCACCCACGTCTACCCCGACGGCGCCGCGCCGTACTTCACCGTGCTGGCCCCGGCCCGCCGCGGCTCGGAGGTCGCCCAGTGGGACGAGGTGAAGGCGGCGGCCTCCGAGGCGCTGCTGTCCACCGGCGGCACGATCACCCACCACCACGCGGTGGGCCGCGACCACCGCCCCTGGTACGACCGCCAGCGCCCGGACGCGTTCTCCGCCGCGCTGGCCGGTGCCAAGGCGGCCCTGGACCCGACGGGCGTGCTCAATCCGGGCGTGCTGCTCGGCCGCTGACCGGTTCCTGCGGCGTTTCGCGCCGTCGTGCCGCAGGTGCGGACGCCCGGAGCGGCATGATCGGCACGATCGGCTCGATGTGCCCACCCGCACCACCGGAGGAGACGCACGTGGACGGCTTCAAGAAGTTCCTGCTGCGCGGGAACGTCGTCGACCTCGCGGTCGCGGTGGTCATCGGCGCGGCGTTCGGGGCCATCGTCACCGCCTTCGTCGCGGCCTTCATCACCCCGCTCGTGGGGCTGGCCACGGGAGCGGCCGGCGACTTCTCCGCCGCCTCGTTCTGCGTCGGCGGGAACTGCGGCGAGGGCGGCAGCGGCGTGCTGTTCCCCTACGGGCAGTTCGTGCAGGCCCTGCTGACCTTCCTGATCATCGCCGCCGTCGTCTACTTCTTCGTCGTCCAGCCGCTCAACCGGCTGATGGAGCGCTTCAAGACCGAGCCCGAGGTCGTCGCCGAGACCAAGCAGTGCCCTGAGTGCCTCAGCAGCATCCCGGTGCCCGCCTCCCGCTGCGCGTTCTGCACCGTCGAGCAGCTCGACGTCCCCTGACCCGAGCAGTCGACGACCGGGACTCACACGCCCCGGTCGTGGTGCGGCGGCTGCTCGGCGCGGTAGCGATCGGCCGGGTCGTCCTCGGGCGGCGCCTGCCGGCGCTCGTCATCGAGGTCCAGCGCCGGCTCGTCCGCGTCGAGCGCCCCCGGCGGCCCGACGGCCCGTCTCGGGCGGCGGCGGCGCGGCGGCTCGGGCACGGGCGTCACCCTACGGAGGAGGCCGCATGACCCGCACGGACACCGGCGCCCGCCCGGGCGCGGAGGGCGCCGCGCTGCTGGCCGGCGCCGCCCTCACCGTGGTGCTCGTCGACCTGGGGCCGGTCGGCTACCACTGGCTGCCGCTGCTGCTCGGCGGCACCTACCTGGCCGCAGCCGCGGCGGGCGGCAGTCGCGGCCGGCTGTGGGCACCCGGCCTGGTGCTCGCCGGCGTCGGCGCCACGATCGGCCTGTGGTTCGAGGCCGGGCGGGGCGGCGACGACTACCGGCTGCTGCCGCTGGTCGTGCTCGGCCTCGGCCTGGGGGCGGTGCTCGCGGCCCTGCTGGCCGAGCGCGGCTTCGCCATCGCGCCGATGGGCGTCGCGCTGCCGGTGGTGCTGTTCGGCGGCTTCGCCCTGCTCGACCAGGCCGCGCCCGGTCCGCTGGGCGGCCGGACCTGGCCTTACGCGGCGCTGGTCGCGGCATGGGGGCTGGTCGTGGTCGTGCGCGCGCGGAGGCCCTGACGGGCCCGCTGCACGGCTATCCTCGACAGGTCCCGCCTCCGTAGCTCAGTGGACAGAGCGCCTCCGTCCTAAGGAGGGCGTCGGGAGTTCGATTCTCTCCGGGGGCACGAGGCGCAGCGGCGCTCAGTCGAGGCAGTAGGTCGTCACGTCCGCCACGCCGACGACGTCGTGCTCGCATGCGTCGAGGAAGCGCTGAGCCGGCCACGACGGGGTAGGGCGCCGGCGTGCCGAAGCCCGACTGGCCCACCGCCGCCCCCTTCGTGCCGGAGACCGACGACCTCGAGCAGTTACGCGCGGCCGCGCAGGACTGCCGCGGCTGCCCGCTGCACGAGAACGCCACGCAGACCGTCTTCGGCCGCGGCACCGCCGCGGCACGGCTGATGCTCGTCGGCGAGCAGCCCGGCGACGTCGAGGACCGGGAGGGCATGCCGTTCGTGGGCCCGGCCGGCCGGCTGCTCGTCCAGGCGCTCGACGAGGCGGGCGTCGACCGCAGTGCCGCCTACGTGACGAACGCGGTCAAGCACTTCACGTTCACCCCCCGAGGCAACCGCCGCGTCCACGCCACCCCCGACACCTGGGAGGTCGCCGCCTGCCGCCCCTGGCTCCAGGCGGAGGTCGCCCTCGTCCAGCCCGAGCTCGTGGTGCTGCTCGGAGCGACAGCGGCGAAGTCGCTGTACGGCAGCAGCTTCCGGGTGACGAAGAGCCGCGGCACGGTGCTCGACTGGCCGGCCGAGGACGGTCCGCGGGCGATGGCGACGATCCACCCCTCCGCTGTGCTCCGGGCCGACGACCGCGACGCCGCCCTCGCCGGGCTCGTCGCCGACCTGCGGGTGGCCCGGGACGTGCTGGCAGGCTGACCGACGTGCGCATCCCCGCCCGGCACATGGGCCCGCCCGGATCGGCCAACGGCGGCGTCACCTGCGGCCGCCTCGCCGCCTACCTCGCCTCCCCGGTCGCGCAGGTGACGCTGCGCCGCCCGCCGCCGCTCGACATCGACCTGCGCGTCGACGTCGGCGCGGACGGCGTCCGGCTCTGGGACCGTGACGCCCTGGTCGCCGAAGCCGTGCCCGGGCAGGTCGACCTCGAGCCGCCGCCCGCCGTCGGCCTGGACGTCGCGCGCGCCGCCGCCGCGCACTACGCCGGCCGCACGATCCACCCGTTCCCGGGCTGCTTCGTCTGCGGCACCGACCGCGAGCCGCCGGACGGGATGGGGCTGCGCCCCGGACCCGTCGGCGAGGACGCCGTCGCCGCGGTCTGGACGCCGGTCGACGCCGACCGGGCGATGGTCTGGGGCGCGCTCGACTGCCCGGGCGGCTGGGCCGAGGACCTCCCCGGCCGGCCGATGGTGCTGGGACGGATGACGCTGCGCCTGGACGCCGAGCCCGACGCTGGCGAGCCGCACGTCGTGCAGGGCTGGGTGGTGCGGCGCGACGGGCGCAAGACCCACGCCGGCACCAGCCTGCGCACGGCGGACGGGCAGCTGCTCGCCGTCGCCGCGCAGGTGTGGCTCGCCGTCGACGTCGAGAAGGTCGGCCGCCGCTGACCGGCGTCAGGCGTGCGGCTCCCTGGCGTCGTAGGCGCGGAAGCGCGACGCCGTCGCGGCCACCACCCCGGTGACGCCGACGACGACGAGGCCGCCGATCACCGACGCGGCCTGCAGGCCGACCAGCTCGGCGCCGCCGCCGGCCCGCGCGTCGCCCAGGCGGGGACCGCCCGCGACGACGACGATGAAGACGCCGCCGAGCCGGCCGCGCATCTCGTCCGGCGCGGCCGCCTGCAGCACCGCGGTCCGGAAGACAGCCGAGACCATGTCGGAGGCGCCGGCGGCGGCGAGGAACAGCAGGGCCAGCCAGAGCACGTCGGTGGCCCCGAACAGCGCGATGGACAGCCCCCACGCCGCGACGGCCAGCAGCACGGCGACGCCGTGCCGGTGCACGCGACCGAACCAGCCGGAGAACAGGGCACCGGCCAGCGCGCCGGCGGCGAGGGAGGAGTACAGCAGGCCGGCGGTCTGCGGACCGCCGCCGAAGACGTCCTCCGCCATGGCCGGGAACAGCGCCCGCGGCATCGCGAGCACCATGGCGACGAGGTCCACGACGAACGTCATGAGCAGCACCTGCCGGGTGCGCAGGAAGCGCAGCCCCTCCAGCACGCTCGCGGTGCCGGCCCGGCGGCCACCCGACAGCGGCGGTGAGGCCGGCAGCCCGACGAGCGCCACGAGGGCCACCAGGCAGGTGAGGACGTCGAGCCCGTACGCCGCCTCGTAGCCGAACCGGGCGACCAGCACGCCGGCCAGCAGCGGTCCGACGGTGACGCCGGTGTTGAACTCGACCTGCTTGAGGGCGTTGGCGGCCGGCAGCAGGTGGGCCGGCAGCAGCCGGGGCACGAACGCCTGGCGGGCCGGGGAGTCGACCGCGAACAGCGCTGCCTGCGCCGCGACGACCGCGTAGAGCAGCGCGGTGGACCGCAGGTCGACCGCGGCCTGCACGACGAGCAGCCCGGCGAGCAGCGCCTGCCCCGACGTCGTGATCACCACCAGCTTCCGGCGGTCGACGGCGTCGGCGATCGCGCCGCCGTAGAGGCCGAAGACGACCAGCGGCAGCAGGCCGGCGACACCCACCAGTCCGACGGCGGCGGTCGAGCGGGTCTGCTCGTAGACCTGGATCGGCACCGCGACGAGCGTCACCTGGGTGCCGAGGACCGACACCGCCTCCCCGGTGAGCAGGCGGCGGTACGGCCGCGAGACGCGCAGCGGGGTCAGGTCGAGGGTGGCGCCGCGCAGCCGGGCGGCGAGCCCGGGCCGCCCTTCCGCCGACGGACGGGTCACGGTGACAGGCGCTCGACGACCCAGGCTGCGCCGTCGCGGCGGTACCGCAGCCGGTCGTGCAGCCGGTCGGCCCGGCCCTGCCACAGCTCGACGCTGCGCGGCACGACGCGCAGGCCGCCCCAGAACGGCGGCAGGGGCACCTCCCCGCCGGCGAAGCCCTGCTCCAGCTCCACCCGGCGCTGCTCCAGCTCGGCCCGCGAGGTGAGCACCGTCGACTGGCGCGAGGCCCAGGCGCCGATCTGCGCGCCCCGGGGCCGGGTGCGGAAGTAGGCCTCGGCCTCCTCGCGCGCGACCGGCTCGACGTCGCCGGCGACGACCACCTGCCGCTCCAGCGCCAGCCACGGGAAGACCAGCGCGGCGCGCGGGTTCTCGGTGGCCTCCCGGGCCTTTCGCGAGGCGAGGTTGGTGAAGACGGCGAAGCCGCGCTCGTCGACGCCCTTGACCAGGACGGTGCGGGCGCTCGGCGCGCCGTCGACCGACGCGGTCGACAGCACGGCGGCGTTCGGCTCCAGCACCCCGGCGGCGACGGCGTCGTCCAGCCAGGCGCGCACCTGCGCGTGCCAGGTCGGCGCCAGATCGCCCTCCGCCAGCCCGCCCGCCGCGTACTCCCGGCGCAGCGCCGCCAGGTCGGGGGGCGACGACGGGCTCCGCGGCACGTCGGCAGGCTAGCCAGCCGACGTGCCGGGCGCCCGGCACGGCAGAATGCTGCTCGGACCGATCGGCCCACCCCGGCTCTGACCGCGAGCCGCACTGCAGCGAGGAGCCGCCACATGGCGAACGAGACCCTCTTCCGGCCCGGCCTCGAGGGTGTCATCGCCTTCGAGTCGGAGATCGCCGAGCCCGACAAGGAGGGCAGCGCGCTCCGCTACCGCGGCGTCGACATCGAGGACCTCGTCGGCAAGGTGAGCTTCGGCAACGTCTGGGGCCTGCTCGTCGACGGCAAGTTCAACCCGGGCCTGCCACCGGCGGAGCCGTTCCCCCTGCCGGTGCACTCCGGCGACATCCGGGTCGACGTGCAGTCGGCCATCGCCATGCTCGCGCCGGCCTGGGGCCTGCAGCAGATGCTCGACATCGACGAGGCCCAGATCCGCGAGGACCTCGCCCGCATCTCGGTGATGATCATGTCCTTCGTGGCGCAGTCGGCCCGCGGCCAGGGCAAGCCGATGGTGCCGCAGAGCAAGGTCGACGAGGCCGGCAGCATCGTCGAGCGCTTCATGATCCGCTGGAAGGGCGAGCCCGACCCCGCGCACACCAGGGCTGTCGACGCCTACTTCGGCTCGGCCGCCGAGCACGGCATGAACGCCTCCACCTTCACCGCCCGCGTCATCGCCTCCACCGGCGCCGACGCCGCCGCGGCCATGTCCGGCGCCATCGGCGCGCTGTCCGGCCCGCTGCACGGCGGTGCGCCGTCGCGCGTGCTCACGATGCTCGACGAGGTCGAGAAGAGCGGCGACCCCGTGAAGTACGTCAAGGGGCTGCTCGACCGCAAGGAGCGCCTGATGGGCTTCGGCCACCGGGTCTACCGTGCCGAGGACCCCCGCGCGCGCGTCCTGCGCCGCACCGCCAAGGAGCTCGGCTCGCACCGCTACGAGGTGGCCGACGCGCTGGAGAAGGCCGCCATCGACGAGCTCACCGACCGCTACCCCGACCGACCGCTGCGCACCAACGTCGAGTTCTGGTCCGCCGTCGTGCTGGACTTCGCGGAGGTGCCCGGCCACATGTTCACGCCGATGTTCACCTGCGCCCGGACCGCCGGCTGGTCGGCGCACATCCTCGAGCAGAAGCGCCTGAACAAGCTGATCCGCCCGTCGGCGAAGTACGTGGGCCCCGGCCCCCGCCCGGTCGACGCCGTCGAGAGCGGCGAGCTGACTGCCGCCAACCAGGTCTGACCCCCTCCCCGAGGAAATCAACAGCACCCTGGTGCTGTGGATTTCCTGGCCCGCCGACCCGAAGGCGCTCTCGTGACCTCTCCAGATCTCTCGATCCCGGCCGACCTGCTCCCCCGCGACGGCCGCTTTGGTGCCGGGCCGAGCAAGGTGCGTCCTGCGCAGCTCGAGGCGCTGGTCGCCACCGGACGCGACTACCTGGGCACCTCCCACCGGCAGAAGCCGGTCAAGAGCCAGGTCGCCCGCGTCCGGCAGGGCCTGCGCGAGCTGTTCTCGCTGCCCGAGGGCTATGAGGTGGTGCTCGGCAACGGCGGCGCCACCGAGTTCTGGGACATCGCCACCTTCGGCCTGATCCGCTCCCGCAGCCTGCACGCCTCCTTCGGCGAGTTCTCGAGCAAGTTCGCCGCGGCGTCCAAGGCCGCACCGTTCCTGGACGACCCCGTCGTCGTCACGACCGAACCGGGCACGCACCCCGAGCTGACCGCCGAGGCCGGTGTGGACCTGTACGCGCTGACCCACAACGAGACCTCGACCGGCGTGATGATGCCGGTCCGCCGCGTCGAGGGGGCCGACGACGGCGCGCTCGTCGCCGTCGACGCCACCAGCGGGGCCGGCGGCCTGCCGGTCGAGGCGTCCCAGTTCGACGTCTACTACTTCTCGCCGCAGAAGTGCTTCGCCTCCGACGGCGGCCTGTGGTTCGCCCTGATGTCGCCCGCCGCGCTCGAGCGGGTGGCCGAGATCGCCGGCAGCGGACGCTGGGTGCCGGCGTCGTACGACCTCGCTGTCGCGCTCGACAACAGCACCAAGGACCAGACCTACAACACCCCGGCGCTCGCCACGATCTTCCTCATGGCCGAGCAGGTCGACTGGATGAACAGCCAGGGCGGCCTCGACTGGTGCGTGCAGCGCACGGCCGACAGCTCCTCGCGGCTGTACACCTGGGCCGACAAGAGCAGCTACGCCACGCCGTACGTGCAGGAGCCCGGGAAGCGCTCGCAGGTGATCGGCACGATCGACCTCGACGACGCCGTGGACGCCGCCGCGGTGGCGAAGGTGCTGCGCGCGAACGGCGTCGTCGACACCGAGCCCTACCGCAAGCTCGGCCGGAACCAGCTGCGGGTCGCCATGTTCCCGGCGATCGACCCGGACGACGTCGAGGCGCTCACCGGCTGCATCGACCACGTCGTGGAGAGGCTGTCCTGAACGAGCCGGCGCGGCCGCTGCCGCAGGCCTGGGTGCCCCGGGTGCTCAACCTGGTGATGGCGGCCTTCTTCCTCGCCGTCCTCGCACCGGTGTTCGGTGCCTGGGGCGGCAAGCCCTGGTACGTGCAGGTGGCCATCGTGCTGTTCGGCACCCCCTTCCTGCTCGTGGCACTGCTCTGCCTGGCCTCCGCCCTGCGTCCCGGCTCCGTCGGGCGCACGGCGCGCCGGCTGCGCCGCCGCTGACCGCTGCGCTGGATCACCCGGACAGCCGTACGGCGGCTGCGTCGAACGGCCGATGCCTGTCTCAGGCACGACGTGGAGGGGCCATGGGCGAGGGCGAGCTGCTGCGCCGCTTCGCCGCGCTGCATCGGGCCGTCGCCGACCGCGACGCCCTCGAGCGGCGCCTGCGGGTCGACCCGGACGACGCCCGGCTGCGGGAGCTGAGCCTGGCCGCCTGCGAGCAGGTCCTCGCGCACCGCAGCGGGCTCTACCGCTGCCTGCTCCGCCAGGGATGGACGCCGCCGGCACCGGTGGTCCGGCACCTGCTCGAGGACGAGGCGCTGCTCGCCGAGCCGCTCGGCAGCGCCGGCGGCTGAGCGTCATCTCGTCGAGGCACCCAACGGGAAGACCTCGAGCACCTGGTGCCGGGCCGTCTTCTCGAGGGAGCTGCGCACCAGGTGCACCCCGCCCGCGACCCACGTCGGCCCCTCGTAGCCCTCCAGCCGGTGCGAGTCGCGGGGCCGGCGGGCGACGGTGACGTGCGGCCGGAAGGGGCGGTCCTCGAGCGACACGCCGGCCGCGCGGCAGGCCGAGGCGACGTCAGCAGCGAGCGCGTGCAGCCCGACCGTGTCCCCGGCCACCGCGGCCCACAGCACGCCGGGGAAGCTGCCGCCTCCGCGCAGCTGCAGGCGCAACGGGGAGGCGGCCGCGGCAGCAGCGGCAAGCCCGGGCCGCAGTGGCGTCGGGTCGCCGACCTCCCCGAGGAAGGCGAGCGTGAGGTGCCACTGCGCGATGTCGGTGGTGCGCACTCCGGCCAGCCGGGCGGCGAGGTGCGCGCGCACCGCCGGCGGCAGCGGCAGCGACACGAACAGGCGCACCGGCGAAGGCTAGAGCGCGCCGTCGGCCGCTCGGCTCAGGCGGCGTCGCTGACCCGCACGTGCACGTGCGGGTGGCGCCGGGCCAGGTGCGGCTCCAGCCGCAGCCGTCGCACCCGGAGCGTCCAGAGCGCCGCGGCGACCACCGACAGGGCGGTGAGCAACCCGCAGAGCACGAGGGCCGCACGCGGGCCGAAGGCCTGCGCCAGCGCGCCGACGACCGGCGCGCCGAACGGCGTCCCGCCGAGGAACACCAGCACGTACAGGGCCATCACCCGCCCGCGCATGTGCGGGGCGCTGCCGAGCTGCACCATCGCGTTCGCCGTCGTGGTGAAGGTGAGCACGGCGATGCCCGTCGGCACCAGCAGCACCGCCATGACGGCGAAGGTCGGGGCCAGTCCGACGGCGAGCTCGAGCCCGGCGAAGGCGAGGGCGGCCAGGAACAGCCGCTGCTGCCGGGGCGGGCCGGAGCGCCGGGCACTGGCCAGCGCCCCGATCAGCGATCCGGCCGCGAGGCACGCGGAGAGCAGCCCGTACGAGCCGGCGCCGCGCCCGAAGACCTCCTTGGCGACGAGCGCCAGCGTGATCTGGAAGTTCAGCCCGATCGTGCCGACCACCGCCACCAGCAGCACCGGCACGAGGAGCTCCGGCCGCGCGCGCACGTACGCCAGCCCCTCGCGCAGCTGGCCCTTGCCGCGCCGCAGTCGTACCGACGGGTGCAGGTCGGCCGCGCGCATGGCGAGCAGTCCGCCGAGCACCGCGAGGTAGCTGAGCGCGTTGGCCGCGAACACCCATCCCGTGCCGACCGAGGCGATGGCCACGCCGGCCGCCGCCGGGCCGACGATGCGGGCGGAGTTGAACGTGGCGCTGTTGAGGCTCACGGCGTTCGGCAGCTCGTCGGGCCCGACCAGCTCGGACACGAACGACTGCCGCACCGGGGTGTCGACCGCGGTGGCGAGACCGAGTGCGAAGGCCAGGGCGAACACGTGCCACAGCTGCACGGCGCCGGTGAGGTCGAGCACGGCCAGCGCGAGGGCCAGCACGCCCATCGCGGCCTGCGCCATGAGCAGCAGGCGACGCTTGTCGTACCGGTCGGCGAGCACGCCGCCGTAGAGGCCGAACAGCAGCACGGGCAGGAACTGCAGGCCGGTGACGACGCCGAGCGCCACACCGCTGTTGCCCGAGAGCTCGAGCACCAGCCAGTCCTGCGCGACCCGCTGGCCCCAGGTGCCGGTCAGCGAGACGACCTGGCCCGCGGCGAACAGCCGGTAGTTGCGGATGCGCAGCGACCGGAAGGTGACGGTGAGGGCGGGGCTCACGGGAGTGGCCTCACCGCTCGGCCAACCGGTCCAGCAGCGGCACGGCGGCGCGCAGGAGCGCACGCTGTTCGTCGTCGAGCTCGGCCAGCTGACGGGCCAGCCACTCCTCCCGGCGGCGGCGGTCCTCCCGGAGCAGTGCGGCCCCGTCCGGGGTGACGGTGAGCAGCGCCTGCCGGCCGTCGCTCGGGTGCGGCTCCCGCGCCACCAGGCCGGCGTCCTGCAACGAGGCGACGACGCGGGTCATCGAGGGCGGCTGCACCCGCTCGGCGGCGGCGAGCGCGCCCGGCGTCAGCGGTCCGTGCCGCTCGACGGTGGCGAGCGCGGCCAGCTGGGTGAGGGTGAGCGAGGTGTCGGCCCGCTCGGCCCGCATCCGCCGTGCCATCCGCATCACCGACAGGCGCAGCGCGCTGGCGAGGGCGGTGTCGGTGGAGGAGGTCACGCCTGGAACAACTCGTTCGCCGTGCTAACGATTCCCCCCACCCGCCAGGAGCCCTCCCCACGGTTCCGCGACGCCTGCTACCCGTCAGGAGGGCTCCTGACGGACAGCGGGTGGAGCCCTCCTGACGGTTGCGGCAGGGCGCGAAACCGTCGGGAGGGCTCCTGCCGGGTCAGGTGAGGGCGGTGGTGAGCGGGTCGATGCCGAAGTAGACGAGGAACAGCACCGCCACCACCCACAGGATCGGGTGCACCTCGCGGGCCCGCCTGGTGGCGAGCATGAGCAGCGCGTAGGAGACGAACCCGGCCCCGATGCCGACGGTGATCGAGTAGGTGAACGGCATCAGCACGATGGTGAGGAAGGCCGGGATGGCGAGCGCGGCGTCGTCCCACACGATCGAGCGGATCTGCGAGATCATCAGGAAGCCGACGATGACCAGCGCCGGACCCGCGGCCTCGAACGGCACCACCGACACCAGCGGTGTCAGGAACAGCGCGACAAGGAACAGCAGCCCGGTCATGACGCTGGCCAGGCCGGTGCGCGCGCCGTCGCCGACGCCGGCCGCCGACTCGATGTAGGTGGTGTTCGACGACGCTGACGCCGCGCCGCCGGCCACGGCCGCGAGCGAGTCGACCAGCAGGACGGCGTCGGCACCGGGCAGGCGGCCCTCCTCGTCGAGCAGGCCGGCCTCCGCGCCCACGGCCACCATCGTGCCCATCGTGTCGAAGAAGTCGGCCAGCATCAGGCTGAACACCAGCAGCAGCGCCGCGACGACGCCCACCCGGGCGAAGCCGCCGAACAGCGAGAAGTCGCCGAGCAGCGACAGGTCGGGCAGGTCGACGACGCTCTCGGGAAGCGTCGGCACGTTGAGCTGCCAGCCGCGCTCGTTGACGGTGTCGGGCGGCGTGAACGACGCGCCGACGTCGAACAGCGCCTCGACGGCGATCGCCACGACCGTGGTCACCGCGATGCCGAGCAGGATGCCCGCGGGCGTCCGGCGCACCACGAGCACCGCCGTGAGGGCCAGGCCGAACACGAACACCAGCGTCGGCCAGCCGACCAGCTCGCCGCCGACCCCGAGCTCGACCGGCACCGGTCCGGTGCCGGTGCGCCGCACGAAGCCGGCGTCGACGAACCCGATGAGCGCGATGAACAGCCCGATGCCCACGCCGATCGCGGTCTTGAGCTGCATCGGGATGGCGTTGAAGATGACCCGCCGCAGGCCGACGAGGACGAGCACCGCGATGACGACGCCCTCCAGCACGACCAGACCCATCGCGTCGGCCCAGCTCATCTGCGAGGCGATGGAGAAGGTGACGAACGCGTTCAGCCCGAGGCCGGTGGCGACGGCGAACGGGTACCGCCCGGCGATGCCCATGAGGATGGTGAGGCCGGCCGCGACCAGCGCGGTGACAGCGGCGACCTGCGGCACGCCCAGCACCCGCCCGTCGGCGTCCTCGACGGTGCCGATGATGAGCGGGTTGAGCACGACGATGTAGGCCATCGCGAAGAAGGTCGTGACGCCGCCACGAAGCTCCCGGCCCACCGTCGAGCCCCGCTCGGTGATCTTGAAGTACCGGTCGACCCGGTTGCGCGGCTCTCCCGGTCCGGTGGCGGGCGTGTAGGTGTCGGCGACCGTCATGGCCGGAAAGAGTGCCAGAGCGGCCGGCCTCCCTCACCCGGGTGCGGCCGGTTGTGACGCGTTGCTCACCGTCCCGCGTAGCCTGCCGCCATGGGCCTGCTGCAGGGGAGCCGACCGGACCCGCCCCCGCTCGAGACCGACGACGTGCGCACCGTCGCGGTCGGCACCGGCCTGTGGGCCGCCGGTCTCGTCGTGCTCGTGGTGCTGCGCCTGCTCGACGTCACCCGGGTCGAGACCTGGTGGATCGTCATGTGCGCCTGCGGGCTGGTCCTCGGCCTGGTCGGTGTCCGGTACTGCCAGCGCCGCCGCGCCGCCATCGAGCGTGACAAGGCCCGCGGCATCCCGCAGCAGGAGTAGGTCAGGCGCGGACGGCGTCGATGCCCACCGGCACCCGGCCGGCCACGAGGTCGGCGGCCCGCTCAGCGATCATGATGGTCGGGGCGTTGGTGTTGCCGCGCACCAGCGTCGGCATGACCGAGGCGTCGACGACGCGCAGCCCGTCGACGCCGTGCACGCGCAGCTCGGGATCGACGACCGCCAGGTCGTCGACGCCCATCCGGCAGCTCGACACCGGGTGGTACAGCGACTCGATGCCGCCGCGGACGGCGTCGCGCAGGTCGTCGTCGGAGGTCTGCGCGGCGGTCGGCAGCCACTCGGCGGTGACCACCGAGCCGAGGGCGCTGCCGCGCAGCACCTCGCGCGCGACCTTCGTGCCGGCCACCAGCGCCTCCAGGTCCTCGTCGTCGCGCAGGTACCCGCCGTCGATGGCCGGCGCCCAGGTCGGGTCTGCCGAGCGGAGCGTCAGCGAGCCGCGCGAGGCCACCCGCACCAGCGTCACGGCGAGGGTGAGGGCGTCCTCGTCCGGGTCGTAGAGCCCCTGGCCGTAGAACTTCACCGGAGCGAAGTGGAACTGCAGGTCGACCTCGTCGAGGTCAGGGCGGGAGCGGAAGAACGAGCCGCCCTCGCCGACGTTGGAGGTGAGCGGCCCGCGACGGCGCAGGTAGTAGTCGGCGACGTGCTTGAGGTCCTCGGCGTCCTTGAGCGAGCTGCCTCTCGCGCTGCAGATGAACGGCATCGCCGGGTGGTCCTGCAGCCCCTGCCCGACTCCGGGCAGGTCGTGCACGACCTCGACGCCGACCTCGCGCAGGTGCGGCGCCGGCCCGATGCCCGAGAGCATGAGCAGCTGCGGGCTGTTCACCGCGCCGCCGGCCAGCAGCACCTCCCCGTCGGCGTACGCGCGGGACGTCCGGCCGGCCGTGCGGTACTCCACGCCGACGGCGCGCCCGCCCTCGACCAGCACCCGGGTGGTCAGGGCGTGCGTGCGCACCGTCAGGTTCGGCCGGCCCATCGCCGGGCGCAGGAAGCCCACCGCCGTCGAGCAGCGCTTCCCGCGCCGCTGCGTGACCTGGTACAGCCCGGACCCCTCCTGGCTGGGGCCGTTGAAGTCGGGGTTCGGCGCCTGTCCGGCGGCGGCGGCGTCCTGCAGGAACAGCGACGTCCACGGGTGCGGCGACCGCTGCTCCTCGACGCGCAGCGGGCCGCCGACACCGTGGAAGTCCGACGCGCCACGGACGTTGTCCTCGCTCTTGAGGAAGTACGGCAGCACGGCGTCGTAGGCCCAGGAGCTGTCGCCGGTGAGCCGCGCCCACTCGTCGTAGTCGGCCCGGGCTCCGCGGATGTAGATCATGGCGTTCATCGAGCTCGAGCCGCCGAGGACCTTGCCGCGCGGCCAGTACAGCCGCCGCCCGCCCGCGTGCTTCTGCTCCTCGGTGGCGTAGCCCCAGTCCAGCCTGGTGCGGAACTGCTTGGAGAACGCCGCCGGGATCGTCACCTCGTCGACCTCGTCGCTGCCACCGGCCTCGATCAGCAGCACGCGCACCGAGGGGTCCTCGCTGAGCCGGGCTGCCAGCACGCAGCCCGCCGATCCCGCTCCGACGACGACGTGGTCGTACCGCTCGCTCCCGGGCACCTGCGCTCCTCTCGGCCGAGCCGCGACTGTCGCACGGCGGAGCGGGGCCGTCAGCCGCTGCCGGCGTCGACGTGTCGCGTGTCCCGACCTACAGTCCGGACATGACCCTGGCGCCCGCGACCCCCGTCCCCGTCGATCCCGCCGCCGGCGGAGCGGTCGAGACCTTCGACTCCCTCGACCCCGCCAACGGCCAGGTGCTGGCGAGCTACCCCGTGCAGTCGGCCGAGGAGGTGCGGGCCGCCGTCGCGCGTGCCCGGTCGGCCGAGGCCTGGTGGCTCGCCCAGGGCTGGGACGGCCGGCGCACCCACCTGCGGGCCTGGAAGGGCGTGCTGGCCCGGCGCATCCACGAGCTGGCCGACCTGGTGCACCGCGAGAACGGCAAGCCGCACGCCGACGCCGTCCTCGAGATCGTGCTGGCGATCGACCACATCGAGTGGGCCGCGAAGAAGGCGCCGAAGGTGCTCGGGCCGCGCCGGGTGCCGTCAGGCCTGATGGCGGCCAACCAGGCCGCGTCGCTCGAGTACCAGCCGCTCGGCGTCATCGGCGTCATCGGCCCGTGGAACTACCCGGTCTTCACCCCGATGGGCTCGCTGGCCTACGCCCTCGCCGCCGGCAACGCTGTGGTCTTCAAGCCCAGCGAGTACACCCCGGGCGTCGGGAAGTGGCTGGAGCACGCCTGGCAGATGGCCGTGCCGCAGGGGCCCGACGTGCTGCAGGTGGTGACGGGCCTCGGCGCCACCGGTGCGGCCCTGTGCCACGCCGGCGTCGACAAGATCGCCTTCACCGGCTCGGCCGCCACCGGCAGGAAGGTCATGGCCGCCTGCGCCGAGCACCTGACGCCGGTGCTGATGGAGTGCGGCGGCAAGGACGCGATGATCGTCGACGACGACGCCGACGTCGCGGCCGCCGCCGACGCCGCGCTCTGGGGCAGCATGAGCAACGCCGGCCAGACCTGCATCGGCATCGAGCGGGTGTACGCGACCGACAAGGTCTACGACCGCTTCCTGCAGGAGCTCGAGGCGCGGGTGAAGGACGTGCGTCCGGGCTCGGACGCCGGCGCCTCCTACGGCCCGATCACCATGCCGGGTCAGGTCGACATCATCCGCCGGCACATCGCCGACGCCGTCGAGCGCGGCGGCCGCGCCGTCACCGGCGGGATGATCGACGGGCCCTTCGTCGAGCCGACCGTGCTCGTCGACGTGCCGGAGGACAGCGACGCCGTTCAGGAGGAGACCTTCGGCCCGACCATCACGGTCACCCGGGTGCGCGACGCCGAGGAGGCGCTCACCCTCACCAACACCACCACCTACGGGCTGGCCGGCTCGATCTTCACCGGCAAGGCCAGGCGCGGCGTGGAGCTCGCCCGCCGGGTGCGCTCGGGCATGACGAGCGTCAACTCGGTCATCGCGTTCGCGTCGGTGCCGTCGCTGCCGTTCGGCGGTGTCGGCGACTCGGGCTTCGGGCGCATCCACGGCGAGGACGGGCTCAAGGAGTTCACCCGGGCCAAGGCGATCACCCGGCAGCGCTTCGAGCTGCCGACGCCGCTGACGACGTTCGCCCGCAACCCCGGCCTCACCGACCAGCTGGCCAAGGTGATCGGCCTGGTGCACGGCCGCCGCTGACCACGCCCCGCGGCCCCACTTCCCCTACCTCGTGGCACGCCCGAGGGCGTCAGAACGCTCACCACGCAGGGGAAGTCGCGGGCGGTCACGACGACGATCAGCCGCTTCCCGCGCTTGCGCACCTTCGCCGTCGCCACCAGCCGACCGGGACGTCCCGGCGACAGGTAGGTGACGGCCAGCGAGTCGAGCACCCTGCCGTGCACGGTGCCGCCGCGGTTGAGGTGGTCCTCGCCCGCGTCGAGGACGACGCGTCCGAGCGCCCTCGTCGACCGGCTCGGGCTGCAGGCGCACGTGCTCGCGGAACCCCATCCGCACGCCCTACCCGCGCAGCCTCCGGTCAGCCGCCGGGCCGCGGGTGGGTGCGCGCGAACGCCTTCTGCTTGCGCCGGGCGACGGCGAGCACCAGCGGTCGCACCGCCAGCGCGGCCCGCGGCGCGGCGCTGTAGGCCCGGGCGAACCCGCCGCGCCAGGCTGGCAGGCTCACGACCGGCCGCGGTCGGCGCACGACGTCGACGACGACTGCGGCGACCTGCTCGGGCTGCAGCATCACGCCCGACCACGACGGCGCGGCGCAGGGGTCGTCGACCTTGTCGTGGAGCATCGGCGTCCAGATGCCGTCGGGACAGACGGCGGACAGCTGGACGCCGCGCACACCCGCACCACGCAGGTCCTGCAGCGTGCCGGTGGTGAAGGCCAGCGCAGCGTGCTTCGTGGCGGCGTAGACGGTCTCTCCCGGGGGCGCGGCCAGCCCGGCGAGGGAGATGACGTTGACGACGTGGCCGGCGTCGCGCCGCCGCAGCACCTCGAGTGCCGCCCACGTGCCGTTCATGGTGCCGTGCACGTTGACGTCGAACATGCGCCGCACCTCGGCGGCGGGGTGCTCCCACGACGGCCGGGTGTGCAGGACGCCGGCGTTGTTCACCCACAGCGCGAGGCCGTCCTCGCGCTCGACGTGCGCGGCGAGGTCGCGACAGGCATGCGGGTCGGCGACGTCGAGCCGGCAGCTGCGGACGCCGAGCGCATCCGCTGCGGCCCGCGCCGCCACCTCGTCGACGTCGGCCAGCCACACCCGCAGCCCGAGGTCGCGAAGGGCCGCACCGACGGCGCGGCCGAGGCCGCCGGCGCCGCCGGTGACCACCGCCCCGGTGACGCCCCGCCGCACCAGCGCCATGACGCTGCTCCTGCTGCGCACCAGATCGACCTCCTGTCGTCCGGAAGAGCGTCGCACGCGCCGGCGTGCGAGGGTCGGCGGATGCAGCGCGACCTCGCCGGGACCCTCTGCGGCATCGCCGGTCCCACCGCCTTCGTCGGCGCCTGGGTCGTCGGCGGCCTGGTCACCGACGGGTACGACCCGCTGCAGGACGCCATCAGCCGGCTCGCCGCGGAGGGCGCGCCGACGCGGCCGCTCATGACCGCCGGCCTGGTCGCCTTCGGCGTGCTCGTCCCGGTGTGGGCCCGCGTCCTCGGGGAGCGGCTCGACTCCGCGCCGCTGCGGCGGGTGGTGACCGTCGCCGGGCTGGCCACGCTCGCCGTGGCCGCCCTGCCGCTGACCCGGGAGGGCGGCACGACGCAGGACGCCCTGCACGCCGTGGCTGCCGGCACCGGCTACCTGGCGATGGCCGCCACCCCGCTGGTCGCCGCACCCCTGCTCCGCCGCCGCGGCCGCACGCGGGCCGCCGCCGTGTCGGTGGCCGTCGGCGTGCTCTCGGCCGCGTGCCTGGTCGGCACGCTCGTCGTCGGCGAGGACGGAGCGCTCGGCAGCGGCGGCCTGCAGCGGCTCGGCCTGACCGTCGTCGACGCCTGGCACGTCGTGGCGGCCGTCGCGGTGCTGCGCGGGGGGCTGCGCCGGCGCTGACGTGCGCCGCGTGCCCTACGGTCCCCCGCATGCAGCACGCGCTGTTCGTCCCGCCGTTCGACGAGCTCGCCGACCCCCGGGTCGTCGCCCGCCTGGCCGCCGAGGCGGAAGAGCACGGCTGGAACGGCTTCTTCGTCTGGGACCACGTCGCCTACCGCCCCCCGGCGCAGGCCCTGGCCGACCCGTG
The DNA here is from genome assembly GCA_035540755.1 of Mycobacteriales bacterium. GTDB lineage: Bacteria > Actinomycetota > Actinomycetes > Mycobacteriales > SCTD01 > DATLGD01. The sequence continues at coordinate 27,657 of DATLGD010000157.1, forward strand.
GGTGGTGCTGTCGGCCGTCGCCACCGCCACCGAGCGGCTGCTGATCGGCCCGATGGTGACGCCGCTCCCCCGGCGACGGCCGGTGAAGGTGGCGCGGGAGACCGCCTCGCTCGACCTGCTCTCCGGAGGGCGGCTGGTGCTCGGCGTCGGGCTCGGCGGCGACGGCAGCCGCGAGCTCAGCGCGACCGGCGAGCAGACCGACGACCGGGTGCGCGCCGCCATGCTCGACGAGGCGCTGACCGTGCTGGCCGGCGCGTGGTCGGGCGAGCCGGTGCACCACGCCGGGCAGCACTACGCCGTCGACGGGCTGCGCTTCCTGCCCCGGCCGGTGCAGCGGCCGGGGCCGCCGGTCTGGGTCGCGATGCGGCACGGCAACCGGGCACCGCTGCGGCGGGCCGCACGGCACGACGGGGTGTTCCCGATCGAGCTCGACAGCCCCGACCAGCTCGCCGAGCTCGTCGCCGACGTCACCGGCATGCGGGGCGGCGCACCGGGTCCGTTCGACGTCGCGGTCGGCGGCCCCCCGGGCACCGACGCGCGACCGTTCGCCGCGGCGGGCGCGACCTGGTGGACGGTGTCGTTCCCCGTCGGCACCACAGCGGGCCAGGTCCGCGGGGTGCTGCGGGACGGCCCGCCCGGCTGACCTACCAGTGCACGCCGGGGAGCAGCCGGGTCAGCACCGCCGCGCCGCGCGAGAGCGCTTCCGGTGCGGCGGTGCGACTGTCGCCGGAGCCGCCGGCCGCCATGGAGTCGGGGAACATCAGGTAGGCGGTGTGCAGGACCGCGTCGACCACCTTGGGGGCCAGCGCCGTCGCCACCACGGCCACCGTGCCCAGCGCCGTGCCGACGTGCTTCGGCTTGTTCTCGAGCGCGTCGACGACCATCTCGGCGGCTTGCGCCGGTGACAGCGTCGGGAAGCGGTCGTACATCGTCGTCGGCGCGATCATCGGTGTCTTCACCAGCGGCATGTGGATGTTGGTGAAGGTCACGCCGTGACCCACCATCTCGGTGGCCACGACCCGGCTGAACGCGTCCATCGCCGCCTTCGATGCGACGTAGGCCGAGAACCGCGGCGGGTTGGCCTGCACGCCGATCGAGGAGATGTTGACGATGTGCCCGAAGCGCCGCTCGGTCATGTGCGGCAGCAGCCGCAGCACCAGGCGCACCGGCGCGAAGTAGTTCAGCGCCATCGTGCGCTCGAAGTCGTGGAAGCGGTCGTACGACAGCTGGATCGACCGGCGGATGGATCGGCCCGCGTTGTTGACCAGCATGTCGATGCCGTCGTGGTCGGCGAGCATCTGCTTCACCGCGGCGTCGACGGACTCCGCGGAGGTGAGGTCGGCGGAGTAGACGCCCGCCGAGCCGCCCTCGGCCTCGATCTCCGCGCGCACCTTCTCCAGCTCCTCGGTGCGCCGGGCCACCAGCAGCGGGATGCCGCCCCGGCGGGCGATGAGCAGCGCGGTCTCGCGGCCGATGCCCGACGACGCCCCGGTGACCACGACGGTGCGGCCCTGCAGCTCGCCGCCGGAGGGTCGCCGGCGGGCCCGCAGCGGGTCGAGGTGCTGCGCCCAGTAGTCGTACAGCGTCTGCGCGTAGGTCTCGAACTCCGGCGGCGGCGCTACCCCCAGCTCGTCGAGGACGGCCCGGGTCCGGGCGGTCGAGAAGTCCGGGCGGAACGTGCTGTGCGGCAGCACCTGCGGCGGGATGCCCATGCGGGCGGCCGCGAGCTCGGCAGCCGTGCCGACACCGGGCAGGCGACCGGCGAGCTGCAGCACGCCCTTGGCCGGGGGCAGCAGCCGCCGGGTGAGGCCGAGCGCCACCTGCGGGGCGCCGGCGGCCTCGGCGAGCGCGTTGTAGACGTCGAGCAGCGGGACCATCCGGGGGTGGCCCAGGTGGAAGGCCCGGCCGTCGAGCCCGGGCGCGTGCAGCAGCGCGTCGATCGCGTCAGCCACGTAGTCGACCGGCACGACGTTGGTGTCGCCGACGTCGGGCAGCACGAGCGGCACCCGCCCGACTCCCGGCAGCTGGCCGACGCTGGCGAGGAAGGGCAGGAAGTAGTACGGGCCGTCGACCTTGCCCATCTCGCCGGTGCGGCTGTCGCCGACCACGATCACCGGGCGGTAGACGCGCCACGGCACGGTGCTGTCCTCGCGCACGACGCGCTCGGCCACGAACTTCGTCGCGTGGTACGCCGACGGCAGCTCCTGGCCCTCGTCGAACATGTCCTCGGTGAACGTGCCGCGGAACTCCCCGGCTACCGCGATCGACGACACGTGGTGGATCACGCCGGCCCGGATCCGGCCGGCGACCTCGACGACACGGCGCGTGCCACCGACGTTGAGGTCCTCGTTCTCGGCCGCGTCGGCGGTCATGTCGTAGAGCGCGGCCAGGTGCACCAGGTGGTCGACCGCGCCGGTGAGCTCGTCCAGCGTCCTCTTGCTCAGGCCGAGCCGGTCCTCGCGGATGTCGCCGACGACGGGCACGATGCGCTCCCCTCCGTCGAGAGCGGCCGCGAGCGCCTCCAGCCGGCCGACCGACGACGCGCGCACCAGCACGCGCACGTCCGCGTCGGGCCGCTGGACCAGCCGTCGCAGCAGGTGCTGCCCGAGGAAGCCCGTACCGCCGGTCACCAGGTAGGTCGTCACGCGCCGCTCCGCATCCGTCGAGGGCCTGCAGTGTCCCGCAGCGGGCCGAGCAGCGACAGGCCCCTCAGCTGCGCAGGTACGACGCCCCGTTCACGTCGACGATCGTGCCGCTGGAGAACCGGGCCTCCGGCGAGGCGAGCCAGACGACGGCGGCGGCGACCTCGTCAGCGGTGGCGACCCGGCCGAAGGGCGACTGCGCGCGCACCGCCTCGCCGGCCGGGCCGTCGAGCACCTCCCGCGCCATGTCGGTGTCGACGAACCCCGGTGCCACCGCCGTCACGCTGATGCCGAGCGGCGCGAGTGCCACGGCCATCGACTGGCTGAAGGCGTTCAGCCCGGCCTTCGACGCGCCGTAGGCGGGGCACTCGGGCTCGCCGCGGAACGCGCCTCGGCTCGTGACGCTGACCACGGCCCCTCCGCCGCCGGCGGCGAGGTGCGGCACGGCGGCGAAGGTCGCGTGCGCCGAGCCGCTGAGGTTCACCGCGAGCGTGCGCGACCACGTCTGCTCCCAGTGCTCCCAGGCCGACGTCGCCGGCGGGGAGGCGAGGAAGACCCCGGCGTTGTTCACCAGGACGTCAAGACCGCCGAGCGCGGCTGCGGCGTCGTCGACCAGGTGGCGGGCCTGCTCGCCCTCGCCGAGGTCGGCCTGGAGCAGCGTGTGCCCATCCCCGTGCAGACCGCGGAGCGTGCGCTCGGCGTCGTCGCGGGAGGCTCCGAAGTGCACGGCGACCCGGTCACCCAGAGCCGAGAACCGCTGGGCGACAGCACGTCCGATGCCGCGGGAGGCTCCGGTGACGAGGACGGCGCGGCTCACCGGCAGAGCTCGGCGAGCCCGGCGACCAGCCGGTCGACGTCGTCGTCGTCGGTGTAGGGCGCGAGACCGGCGCGCACCCCGCCCGCCTCGCCCAGGCCCATCCAGCGGGACGCCTCGATGGCGTAGAAGCTGCTCGCCGGGGCGTTCACCCCCCGGGCCGCGAGGTGCTCGTACACGGCGCTCGACGTGTGCCCGTCGACCGTGAGCAGCACCGTCGGCGTGCGCCGGGCCGGTGCGCCGTGCAGCCGCAGCCCGGGCAGCTGCCGCAGCTCCTGCAGCAGGCGCTCGAGCAGCGCTGCCTCGTGCGCCTCCGCGGCCGCCATGGAGGCGAGCACCCGTTCGCGCCGGGTGCCTTCGGCGGTGTCGTCCATGCCGGCGATGAACTCGACGCAGGCGGTCGTGCCGGCGAGCAGCTCGTAGGGCAGCGTGCCGAGCTCGAAGCGCTCCGGCACAGCGTCGGTCGAGGGCAGCAGCTTGTCCGGGTGCAGGGTCTCGAGCAGCTCCGGTGCGGCGACCAGCGCTGCGACGTGCGGGCCGAAGAACTTGTACGGCGAGCAGGCGTAGAAGTCCGCGCCGAGCTCGGCGACGTCGACGGGCGCGTGCGGCGTGAGGTGGACGCCGTCGACGTACAGCAGCGCCTCCACGTCGTGCACCGCGGCAGCGATCGCCGCGACGTCCGGCCGGGTGCCGAGCAGGTTCGAGGCTCCGGTGACGGCGACCAGCCGGGTGCGCTCGGTGAGCTGGGCGGCCACCGCGTCGACCCGCAGGTCGCCCGTCCGCCGGTCCGGGTCGGCCCAGCGGACCGTGGCGCCTGCGCGGGCGGCGGCCTGCAGCCAGGGCCGGATGTTGGCGTCGTGGTCGAGCCGGCTGACGACCACCTCGTCCCCCGGCCTCCAGTCGGCGGCGAGCGTGCGCGCCGCGTCGTAGGTCAGCTGCGTCATCGAGCGCCCGAAGACGACGCCCCGTGGGTCGCCGCCGACCAGGTCGGCCACCGCCTGACGGGCCTCCCGCACGATGCACTCGGCGCGTTGCTCGGCCGCTGTCACCGTGCCCCGGTTGGCGATGCCCGAACGCAGCGCGGCCGCGACGGCGTCGGCCACCGCAGCCGGCACCTGCGAGCCGCCGGGCCCGTCGAAGTGCGCGACACCGAGCGAGAGGGCGGGGAAGCAGGCGCGCACGCGCGCGACGTCGAGAGCCACGAGTCCATCCTGCCGGGCGGGCGCAGGTCGGCCGGCAGCGCCCGGCCGACGACGTCACGGTCGCGGGTCGACCCGGGACCACCCCTTGTCCTTGCGGCGGCGCCCACCGGCGCCCGCGGCGCACCGCGGGCAGACCACCTGGACGGCGTCGGCCCGCCCGCCGGACTCGGGCTGCACGTCCTCCCAGGTGACGTCGGCGAACGAGCGCAGCCGGGACCGGGACAGCTGCAGCCCGCACAGCGTCGAGTTCTGCCCGCGCTGCCAGCCGTGGACCTCACCGGCCGGGTGCCGCACCAGGTCCTCGTCGAGCCAGTCGTCGGTCGCGGCCACGTTCATGCGCAGCACCTACCCGGCGCGCACCGGCCTGCACGACCCGCGGGAGGCTGAGAAGCGCGCGGGCACCGCGCGGAGACGGAGGACGCATGAGCGCGCGGTTCGAGGAGCTCGACTGGCGGGAGACCCCGATGGGCGCCATCAGCCTGCGCCGCCGGCTCGAGCCGACGCTGCAGGTGCAGGTGCACGAGGTGCTGCTCGACGACGAGTACCTGATGTCCAGCCTGTTCACGGTGGCGGAGGTGGCGCTGGCCGACCTCGGGCTCGCCGCGGCCGGCGGCACGGCCCTGGACGTCGTCGTCGGCGGGCTCGGCCTCGGGTACACGGCCCAGGCCGCGCTGGCCGACGACCGGGTGCGGTCGCTCGCCGTCGTCGAGGCGCTGGGCGAGGTGGTGGACTGGCACGAGAAAGGGCTGCTGCCGGTGTCGTCGCAGCTGGCCTCCGACGCGCGCTGCCGCCTCGTGCGGGGGGACTTCTTCGCCCTGACCGCCGGCGACGGCCCCTACGCGCCGGACGGCCCGCATCGGCACGACGTGGTGCTCGTCGACATCGACCACTCACCGACGCACCACCTGCACCCGAGCCACGCGTCGTTCTACGAGCCGTCCGGCATGGAGCGGGTGGCCGGCCGACTGCGCCCCGGCGGCGTGTTCGGCCTGTGGTCCGACGACCCGCCGGACGAGGCCTTCGTCGCGACGCTCGAGGAGGTGTTCGCCGGCGTGCACACGCACCCGGTGGACTTCGCCAACCCGCTCACCGGCGGCACCTCGTCGAACACCGTCTACGTGGCGACGACCTGACCGCAGCGGGCACCGCCGGTGCGGGAGACTGCAGACGTCCACGACCCCTGACCTCGGAGGACCTTCACCGTGAGCCCGTCGGGTGACCGCCCGGTCGTCGCCGTCGCCAACCGGCTGCCGGTGCACCGGGGCGCGTCCGGCTGGGAGCTGTCCCCGGGCGGCCTGGTCACCGCGCTGCGCCCGGTCATGCTCTCGCGCAGCGGCGCCTGGGTGGGCTGGGACGGCGGCGCCAAGGGCCCGCCCTCGACTCTGCCGGACCTCGCGATCGAGCTGGCCCCGGTCGGGCTGACCGCGACGCAGGTGGCCGGCTACTACCACGGCTTCGCCAACCGCACGATGTGGCCGCTGCTGCACAACGCCATCGAGCGGCCGGTCTTCCACCGGACGTGGTGGCACAGCTACCGCGAGGTCAACCGCCGCTTCGCCGACGCGACCGAGACCGCGCTCAGCCACCACGACGACGCGCTGCTCTGGGTGCACGACTACCACCTCATGCTGGCGCCGCAGCTCGTGCGCGAGCAGCGCCCGGACCAGGCGATCGGCTTCTTCCTGCACGTGCCGTGGCCGGCGCCCGACATCTACGCCCGCCTGCCGTGGCGCCGCGACCTGCTGCTGGGCCTGCTCGGCGCCGACGTCGTCAGCTTCCACACCGAGGGCTACCGCAAGAACTTCGTGCGGTCCTGCGGACGGCAGCTCGCCCAGGACGGCGTGAGCGTCAAGGGGTCGACGCTGCACCTGGCCGACGGGCGGACCGTCCGCACGACCGCAAGTCCGATCTCCATCGACGCCCAGCAGTTCACCGACCTCGCGACCGGGCCGGCAGCCGACGGCCACGTCGAGGCGCTGCGCCGCCAGTTCAGCGGGCGGCAGGTGGTGCTCGGAGTCGACCGGCTGGACTACACCAAGGGCATCGTGGAGCGCCTGCGCGCCGTCGAGCAGCTGCTCGAGAAGCGGCCGGAGGTGCGCGAGCGGATGGTGTTCGTGCAGGTCGCCGTGCCCAGCCGCGACGACGTGCAGGAGTACCGCGACCTGCGCGGGGCCGTCGAGCAGATCGTGGGACGGATCAACGGGCGGTTCACCGCACCCGGGCAGGACGTGCCCGTGCACTACCTGTACCGAGGCCTGACGCCGCAGCGGCTCGCGGCGTACTACGCCGTCGCCGACGTGCTCATGGTGACGCCGCTGGTCGACGGCATGAACCTGGTGGCCAAGGAGTACGTGACGGTGCAGCACGCCCGCCGGCAGGCCGGTGTGCTGGTGCTCTCGGAGTTCACCGGTGCGGCGCTGGAGATGCGGGAGGCGCTGACGTGCAACCCGTTCGACCTCGACGGGCTCACCGCCGTGCTGGACACCGCGCTGCACCTCGCACCCGAGACGCGCCGGCGGGCGATGGCCGCGATGGCGCGTCGCGTCGCGACGTCCGACGTGCACGCCTGGGTCGCCAGCCAGATCGGCAGCATCGAGAAGGCGGTCGGCGCCTGACGACGTCGCGGGTCAGCCGAACCGCGTGACGTCGCCGGCACCCTCGCGCACGACCTCCGGGTAGCCCTCGGACCAGTCGACGACCGTGGTCGGCACGGTGCCGCAGTCGCCGGCGTCGAGGACGGCGTCGAGGTCGCCGTCGAGCTCCTCCTTGATGCTCCAGCCGTCGGTCATCGGCTCCTCCGCACCCGGCAGCAGCAGGGTGCTGGACACCAGCGGCTCACCCAGTTCGCGCAGCAGCGCGCGCACCACCGGGGAGTCGGGGATGCGGACGCCGACCGTGCGCTTCCTGGGGTGCGCCAGCCGCTTCGGCACCTCCTTGGTGGCCGACAGGATGAACGTGTACGGCCCGGGCGTGGCCGCCTTGATGCTGCGGAACGCCGCGTTGTCCAGGTGCACGAACTGACCCAGCTGCGCGAACTCCGCGCACACCAGCGTGAAGTGGTGGCGGTCGTCCAGCGCGCGGATCCGGCGCACCCGGTCGGCACCGGTCGTGCTGTCGAGCCGGAAGCCCAGGGCGTAGCAGGAGTCGGTGGGGTAGGCGATCAGTCCGTCGTCGCGCAGCAGCGCCGCGGCCTGAGCGATCAGCCGGGGCTGCGGGTCGCGCGGGTGGACGTCCAGGTACCGGGCCATCCGGGCAGCGTAGGAGCGGAGCTCGCCCGCTCGGACGTCAGGACGGGTCGGGTCCGCAGAAGGCGCGGACCGCGGCGCTGCTGTTGTAGCGAGCAGGTGCTCGTCGCCGTCCGGACGGGGTCGACCACTTGTCTGCCCAGGGCCCGCACCGGCACACGGCGGCCGCTGCCCGGCGGCTCAGCTGTCAGGTCGGGCGGGACGCCAGCTGCCGCCGGCGAAGTCGCCGAACAGCCGCGCCGCGGCGATCCGCAGGCCGAGGCCGTGGGTCGGGTACGGCGCGATCGTCTGGGCGATCCGTCCGGCGAGCATGCCGGTGCGCATGGCGAGGGCCGCTGTGGCGGCGATCTCACCGCCCGCCGGCATGACCGCGGTCAGGCCGACCACGCGGTCGAGCACCTGCGCGCGGGCGACCGGGCGCGGGCCGGCGATGAGCTTGAGGTAGCCGGCGGTGTGCGCGGAGGTCCGGGTGCGGTCCATCTCGTCGACGGCGACGACCGCCACGCGCGCCCGGTCGCCGTAGGCGTCGAACGCCTGCTGCTCGGTCATCCCGACCCTGCCGACCTCTGGGTGGGTGAACGTCACCCACGGCACGACGCTGTCGTCGAACCGGGTCATCCCGCTGCGCGCTCCGGGCAGGGCCGCGCGCCTGGCGAAGGCGTTGCCGGCGGCCAGCCGCCCCTGCTCGTCGCCGACGTGGGTGAACTGCAGCGGGCTGGTGCAGTCGCCGGCGGCGAACACGCCGTCAGCGGTGGTGCGCAGATAGGCGTCCGTGACCACCTCACCGCGACGCCCGATCTGCACGCCCGCCGCCTCGAGGCCCATCCCCGACGTCGCCGGCCGGCGTCCGACGGCGACGAACAGGTGGCTGCCGGAGACGGACGTGCCGTCCTCCAGGTGCAGGGTCGGCCCGGCGGTCACGCGCGTCACCTGCGCACCGGTGCGCACGTCGACGCCGTCGCGCTGCAGCACCTCGCTGAGCACCGCAGCCGCCTCGGGCTCCTCCTTGAGGAGGAGCCGGTCGGCCGCCTCGACCAGCGTGACCCGGCTGCCCAGCTGCACGAACGCCTGCGCGAGCTCGACGCCGATGGCGCCGCCGCCGAGCACCAGCAGGTGCTCGGGCCGCTCGGTCAGGTCGAACAGCGTCCGGTTGTCGAGGTACGGCACCTGGTCGAGCCCGTCGATCGGAGGGACCACCGCGTGCCCGCCCGTTGCCAGCACCACCCGCGACGCCTTCACCGCCGTGCCGTCCACGTCGACGCTGGTGGGCCCGGTGAAGCGCGCCCAGCCGCGCAGCAGCTCGATGCCCTCCGACTCCAGCCGGGCCGGTGACTCGTCCGCGCTGATCTGCCCGATGACGTCGTGCACGTGCCGCATCACCGCGGCGAAGGCCACGCCGCCGACCGGTTCCAGACCCCACTTCTGCGCCTCGCGCGCCCCCGCCACGCGGTGTGCGACGTCGAGCAGGGTCTTGCTCGGCACGCAGCCGAAGTGCGTGCAGTCGCCGCCCGGCTCCGCCTTGTCGACCAGCACCACGGTCCGGCCCGCCCTGCGCGCCGCACGCGCCGCCGCGAGGCCGGTCGCACCGGCACCGAGCACGATCAGGTCAGGGCTGCGCATCTTCGTCCTCCGAGTGGCCGGGACCGTCGACCGGGAACATCATGGGCCGTCGGGCCACCGGACGCCGCCAGAGCAGGTCCCCGCCACGGCCCTGGCCGCAGGTGGAGGAGTGGCCACCGGGGGTAGGAGCCCCCGGAGCGCCGCAGGGCATCCCGGGGACGGAGGACGACGCATGAGCCGGACAGCGGAGCCGGCCCCGTCCGGCGAGGCCGTCGGCTGGGCACCGCCGTTGTCCACCCTGCGGCTGGTCGGTGACGGCCGCTGCGCCGCTCTGCTCGCGCCCGACGCCGATGTGCTGTGGTGGTGCGCCCCGGACTTCGACGACCGGCCGCTGTGCTGGCGCCTGCTCGACCCGGCCGGCGGCACCGCCCGCTTCCCGCACCTGCGGTTCGTCGACGCGCGCGACGACCCGGCCGGGCCGTCGGCGACGACCCTGCTGCGCGACGACGTCGGCGTGCTCGAGGTGCGCGACGGCATCCTCGACCGCGGGGACGGCGTCGTCCTCGTCCGGCTCCTGCGCCGCCGCCCGGGACAGGGCGGGCCGCGGAACGCCCCCGTCGTGCACGAGCTGCGGCTGGGCGGGTTCGACGCCCCGACGGTGCGCTGGAGCCTCGACGGCGGGAACGGCACCGGGATCCTCCCTGCTGCGGGCAGGAGCCGGACGCTGCACGTCCGGGGGGGCTCGCACGATCTGCGAGGGGCCGCCCTCGTCACGTCCCTGGCCGTGAGCGACCAGGCGTGGACGGCGCTCGTCGTCGGAGTCGACGCCGGGCCCGACGGCGAAGCGGACGAGCTGCTCGCCGAGCTCACCGACCGGCAGGAGGTGGAGCAGCGCCGGTTGGGGCGCAGCCGGCTGCCGCGCCGTCATCCTCAGCGAGCCGTGGACGCCCTCGCGGTGCTGCGGACGTGCACCTCGGCCGCCACGGGAGCTGTCGTCGCCGCCCCGACGACCAGCCTGCCCGAGGCACCCGGGCACGACCGGCAGTTCGACTACCGGTTCACCTGGCTGCGCGACGCGTCGCTGTCGACCGCCGTGGCCGCGCTGCTGGGTCAGGGCACGGACGCGCGCCGGTACCTGGCCTTCGTCCGCCGGGTCTGGGGCGACCGGGACATGCTGGCCGCGCCGATGCTCGACGTCCGCGGGCGCGACGTGCCGGACGAGCGCGAGGTCGACGGCGTCCGCGGCTGGGCGGGCTCGACGCCGGTCCGCGTCGGCAACGGTGCAAGCGACCAGCTCCAGTACGACTCGGTCGGGCTCTTCGCCGAGGCGGTGTCGGTGCTGGTGCAGGTCGGTGGTCGGCTCGACCGGCACACGTGGGGGCTGCTGCGCCGCCTGGCCGACTCGGTCGCCGCGGACCGTCCCGACGAGGCCGTGGACAGCAACGGCATCTGGGAGGTGCGCGAGCGTCAGCCGCTCGTCGACGGCGACATCGGGCGCTGGCTGGTCCTCGACCGGGCGCTGTGGATCGCGCGGGGATGGCGGCCGTGGACGCGTCGCAGCCACTGGAAGGCGGCGAGGGAGGCGGTGCGCGGACGCGTCCTGGCGGCCCTCGACGCCGACGGGCTGCTGCCGCAGGCGTACGGCCAGCACCCGCCGGTGCCGGACGCCTCAGCCCTGATGGCGGTCGCCTTCGGCCTGCTCGACCGCGACGACCCGCGCGCCCCCCGGCTGGTCGACGCGCTGCTGACCCGCCTCGGCGCCGGACCCTTCCTGCACCGCTACCCCCCGGGCGGCGACGACGGCTTCTCCGGGGTCGAGGGCGCCTTCCTGCCCATCTCCTTCCTCGCCGTCACCGCGCTGGCGGAGCTCGGGCGGGTGGACGAGGCGGAGGAGCGGCTGGACCGGCTCTGCGCGCAGCTCCCGCGGCTGCTCTCCGAGGAGGTCGACCCGCAGACCGGCCAGATGCTCGGCAACACCCCGCTGGTCTGGAGTCACGCCGAGCTGGCCCGCGCGATCTACGTCCTCGACGCCGCCCGGCGCCGTGAGCGCTGGGGCACCGCCGGGCTGTGGGCGTGGCGGCTGCAGCGCTACGCCCGGCTGCGCCACGGCCTGCGCGGCACCGATCCCGCCGAGCGCGCCCCGGACGCCGACACCGCTCCCACCGACCGACCCCACCAGGAGGACCCCGTGAAGCTCCGCGACCGACCCGCCGGACCTCCGGCCGCCAGCATCCGCCCGGGCAGCGGCGGCATCGGCCGCCGCGGGGGCGAGGACGCCGAGCAGGTGTCCGACGCGCTCCGCCGCGGCAGCAGCCCGTACCTCGACGGAAGGCGTCGCACCGCCGTCCTGCAGATCGCCGCGGCGGCCACCCTGGCGGTGGTGAACCTCTACCAGTTCGGGGTGCTCAGGTCGGTGCCGGAGCCTTCGCTGCCCGGTCTCGACGCCGGCCGCGTCGACGCCTCCGGCGAGGCCTACCAGGTGCTCCGCACCCCCGACGCGAGCCTGGGCATCGCCAGCGCGGGCATCTCGCTGGTGCTCGCCGGCATGGGTGGGGCCAGGCGGCACGAGGAGCAGCCGTGGATCCCGCTGGCGCTGCTGGCCAAGAGCCTCGTCGATGCCGCCGGCGGCAGCTACCTGTTCGCCGAGCAGCTCACCAAGCACAAGAAGGTGTGCTCCTGGTGCACCGTCAGCGCCGGTCTGCTGGTCGCGACCGTGCCCGCAGTCCTGCCCGAGGCCCGCGCCGCCTGGAAGGCGTGGCGCGACCGCTGACCGCAGCTCGGCCCTGACCCGCCACCACGACGAGGAGATCTCATGCTCAGCAGGAAGCGCCACGGACCCCCCGGCGTCGCCGTCGTCACCGGCGGTACCGCCGGCATCGGACGAGCGGTCGTGCGCGAGCTCGCCGCCCGCGGCTGGGACGTCGCCGTGCTCGCCCGCGGTCGTGACCGGATCGACGACACCGTCCGCGAGGTGCGGGACGCCGGACGTCGTTCGGTCGGCATCTCGGTCGACGTCGCGGACGCCGCGGCGGTGGACCGCGCCGCCGACGAGGTCGAGGACGCTCTCGGCCCGATCGACGTGTGGGTGAACAACGCCTTCACCGGAGCCATCTCGTTCTTCGACGAGATCACCCCGGAGGAGTTCGAGCGCATCACCGCCGTGACCTACTTCGGCTACGTCAACGGAACCCGCGCAGCGCTGCACCGGATGACCCCGCGCAACCGCGGCACGATCATCCAGGTCGGCTCCGCGCTGGCGCACCGCGGCATCCCGCTGCAGAGCCCGTACTGCGGCGCCAAGCACGCCATCAAGGGTTTCACCGAGTCCGTCCGCGTCGAGGTGATGCACAAGGGCATCGCCGTCGACGTCTGCATCGTCGACATGCCGGCGGTGAACACGCCGCAGTTCGACTGGGTGCTGCACCGTGGCATCGACCACCACCCGATGCCGGTCCCCCCGATCTACCAGCCCGAGGTCGCCGGTCGCGCCGTCGCCCACGTCGCAGAGCACCCGCGTCGCACCATGTGGGTCGGCCTGCCGACGGCGCTGACCGTGCTCGGCAACCGGGTGGCACCCGCGCTGCTCGACCGCTTCCTGGCCAGGACCAACGTCGAAGGGCAGCAGTCGCCCGACCACGACCCGCCGGCCGACCGGTCGAACACCTGGGAGCCGGTGTACGGCGCGGAGGTGCAGGCGCGCGGCAGCTTCGACGACAAGGCGCACGCGCGGAGCCCCGAGCTGTGGGTCACCCGGCACCGCGCCCTCGTCGGCGCGAGCCTGGCCGGAGGGGCGGGGCTGCTGGCCCGGCGGCTGCTGCGGTGACCATCACGGCCGACCCCCGTCGATGACCGACGCCGTCGTCGTCGGCGCTGGGCCGAACGGCCTGGTGGCGGCGAACCTGCTCGCCGACGCCGGCTGGACCGTTCTCGTCCTCGAGGCCGAGCCGACGCCTGGCGGCGCCGTCCGATCGGAGGAGATCGCTCCTGGCTTCGTGGCCGACCGGTTCAGCGCGTTCTACCCGTTCGCGGCGGCCTCGCCGGTCGTGCAGTCGCTGCACCTCGACGAGTGGGGGCTGCGCTGGTCGCGGTCGCCGCTGGTCATGGCGCACCCCCACCCGGACGGGTCGGCGGCGGTGCTCTCGACCGACATGGACGCCACCGCGGCAGCGCTGGACGCCGTCGTGCCCGGCGACGGTGACGCCTGGCGGGAGCTGGTCGAGCTCTGGGACGCGCTCGGCGACGCGATGCTGCACGCGCTGTTCCGGCCGATGCCCCCGCTGCGCCCCGCACTCCGGCTCGCCCGGCAGCTGGGGCTGGCCGGCGGCGTGCGCTTCGCCCGGTTCGGCCTCACCCCGGTGCGGGCGATGGCTGCCGAGCGCTTCGCCGGTCCCGACGCCGGTCTGCTCCTCGCCGGCAACGCCCTGCACAGCGACCTGTCCCCCGAGGCCACCGGCAGCGGGCTCTACGGCTGGCTGCTGGCCATGCTCGGTCAGCGGCTGGGCTTCCCGGTGCCGGTCGGCGGGGCGCAGGCGCTCACCGACGCGCTCGTCCGTCGGCTCGAGAGTCGCGGCGGGGCGGTGCAGTGCGATGTCAGGGTCACGCAGGTCGTCGTGCGCGGCGGCGCTGCCGTCGGCGTCCGGACGGAGGACGGCACCGAGCACCCGGCCCGCCGGGCGGTGCTCGCCGACGTCGACGCGCCCACGCTGTACCGCCGGCTGCTCGCCGAGGAGCACGTCCCGACGACGCTGCGGCGCGACCTGTCCCGCTTCGACTGGGACTGGGCCACCGTCAAGGTCGACTGGGCCCTCGACCGGCCCGTGCCGTGGACCGCCGAGGCGGCCCGCGGCGCCGGCACCGTCCACCTGGCCGACGGCATGGACGGCATGAGCGCCTACACGAGCGAGCTGGCGCGCGGGCTGCTCCCGGCGTCGCGCTTCCTCGTCCTCGGCCAGATGACGACCTCGGACGCCACCCGCTCGCCGGCCGGCACCGAGTCGGCCTGGGCCTACACCCACGTCCCGCAGCACGTCCGCGGCGACGCCGACGGGGACCTCACCGGGAGCTGGAGCGGTGAGGAGACCGCCCGCTACGCCGAGCGGATGGAGGCGCAGGTCGAGCGCTTCGCTCCCGGCTTCCGCGACAGCATCCGGGCGCGCAGCGTGCTGTCGCCGCTGGGCCTGAAGGACGCCGACGGCAACCTGCACCGCGGGGCGCTGAACGGCGGCACGGCGGCGCTGCACCAGCAGCTGGTGTTCCGCCCGACACCCGGCCTCGGTCGCGCCGAGACCCCGGTGCGCGGGCTGTACCTCGCGTCGGCGTCGGCGCACCCGGGAGGTGGCGTGCACGGCGGTCCAGGCGCCATCGCGGCGCGGACGGCACTGGCGCACGTGCACCCGGTCCGCCGGGTGGGCGCCGGCCTGCTGGCCGCCGCGCACCGGCACGTGCAGTCGTCCGGCGGCCCCGGCGGCACCTGAGCCTCAGCGCGCCAGCAGCGCCTCCGCCACCTCCGTCAGGTGCCGGCCGGTGACGTCGGGGCGGTCGAACACGTCCGGCCACGGCGTGCCGGTGCGGTCGACCCGGCCGGTGGCCATGCCGACCGCCCGCGCCCCCATCAGGTCCCAGGGGTGGACGGCCACCATCGCGCACCGCTCGAGCGGGACACCGCAGGTGCGGGCGGCGTAGGCGTACGCGTCCGGGTGCGGCTTCCACCGACCGGCGTCGTCGACCGACAGCCGCTGCTCCACGAGGTCGGCGACACCCGCCCGTTCGAGCAGCTGCTCGGACTGCGGGAGCGAGCCGTTCGTGAGGGTGACGACGCGCAGCCCACCGTCGGCGAGGGCGCGGACGCCGGCCGGCACGTCCGGGTGCACGTCCAGTCGAGGGATGCCGTCGAGCACGTGCTCGACGGCGTCGTCGAGCCGGCGGGTCAGGTCCCGACCGCTGAGCAGGCCGCGGAGCACAGCCGCGCCGATCGCCGGGAACGGCTGCGCCCGCCCCGCCGCGGCGAGGGCGAACCCGTCGCGCAGGACGGCGGCGAACCAGGTGTCCAGCAGGTGCTCCGGCGCGCCGACGTCGCCGAACCTGGCGCGCAGCGGCGTGAGGTCCGACAGCGTCTCGTTGACGTCGAGCACGACCACCTCGACGCGACCGCTCACCGGCCGGCGACCTCGGCCGCGAGGCTGCGGATCTCCTCCGCCAGGATGCCGGGATGGTCCTCGGGCGTGAAGTGCTTGCCGCCCTCGATCCGACGCAGAGGAGTGCCGAGGTCACGGGCGAACCGCTCGCCGTACTCGACCTTCTGGAACTGGTCGGCGACGCCCCACACGACGCGCGCAGGCTTGCCGAGGCCGGGCAGCCTGCCCTGCACGGCGATGGTGTCCCGGACGTCGAGGGCGGCGACCTGGCGGGCCATCGCGGCCCCGCCGCCGTGCGCGGCGTACGGGCGGTGGTGGACGCCGAGCGCCTCCTTCGCCTTCGCGACGTCGTCGTGCCCGCGGGCCAGCAGCACTCCGAAGGCGGGCTTGAGCGCGAGGGCGGGCAGCCGGGCCAGCAGCGGCGCCGTGGCGCGCATCGCCTTGACCGACGGGATCGGCCAGGAGTCGTAGCCGATCCCGTTGGTGATCAGGATCCCGGCGCACAGGTCGGGCCGCCGCACCGCGGCGATGTGCACGACGCCGCCGCCCAGGTCGTGCCCGACGAGGGTGACGGGCCCGAGGTCGAGGTGCTCGATCCAGGCGTTGAGCCGGTCGGCCTGGGCGCTCACCGAGATGTCCCGACCCTGGCCGGCCGGGATGCTCTCGCCGTACCCGGTCATCTCGAAGGCCAGCACGCGCAGGTCGGGCAGCAGCGGCAGCACGTGCCGCCACAGCGCCGGCGAGGTCGGGATGCCGTGCACGAGCACGACGGGCGTCCCCGCGCCCTGCTCGAGCCAGCGGACGGGTGTCCCGTCGACGGTCGCGGTTCGGCTGTGCACGGGGGCTCCTCGGGTGGTGTTCGGCGTCGGACGGTCTGCAGAACCGGTTCCCACGTCGGCGGCCGGCACTCTCGCCCGGCGAGGCGCATCCGGCCGAATGACACCCAGGTTGCTCTTCGCGGGCAGGATGCGCCCCATGGGGCGCAGTGAGGGACGACCGCCGGCCAGCTCGGGTTCACCGCTTCCGGAGCATCAGGTCCGGGGACGGTGGATCAGTGCCACGTCGGCAGAGCGGGACCTCGGGCTGCTGCGCCGCGGCGAGCTCGCGCGGCTGCGCGAGCTGGGAACCGTGCACCAGGCCGAGGCCGGCACCGTGGTGGCGTCTGCCGGCTCCAGGGTCACCCACGTCCAGGTGGTCAGCGACGGCGAGCTCGAGCTGCGGGTCCGGCTCGACCAGGGGCGCGCGGCGATGGCGGTCGTGCGCACCGGAGGCGTCATCGCCGACATCCCCCTGCTGCTGAACGCACCCATGCCGTTCGACGCGATCGCGAGCCGCGACACCGAGTGCATCCGGCTCTCCCGGCAGCTGTGGACCCGGCTCCTGACCGCCTCCCCTGACCTCGCCCTGCGCTGGATGACGTCGATCGCCCGCCGGCTCGACGACGACCGGCGACGGCTGGTGGTGGTGACGTCGAAGCCGCTCGTCGCGCAGGTCGCCTACCTGCTCCTGGACCTGGCCGAGCACGGACCAGCCGACCAGCCGGTGGTGAAGCTCAGCCACACCACCATCGCGCACCTCCTCGGCGCTCGCCGTCAGTCGGTGACGCGCGTGTTCGCCGACCTCAAGCGCGGCCGGCTCGTGGAGACGAGGTACGGCTACACGGTCCTGCTGGACCAGCCGGGCCTGCAAGAGGTGATGGGCAGTGAGCCGCTGCCGTGATCTCCGGCGCCGGGATCGCCGTCGTGGGAAGCGCCACCGACGAGGCGCTCGCGTCCGCGGGCCCTCGGGCCGCGTCCTCGACTCGGTCACCCAGGTGTCCGAGTGGGCACAGACCTGCCGGCCGCGGCGATGTACCGGGCAACGGCCCCGTGCCGACCCCGCCCGTACGAGAGGTGCCCACATGACCCGCATCCCCGTCCACACCGTCACCTCCGCGCCCGAGGGCAGCCGCGACACGCTGAAGCAGCTCGAGTCGCAGTTCGGCCGGGTCCTCAACATCCACGGCGCGATGGCGCACGCGCCCGCGGTCCTCGAGACCTACGCCGCGATCCAGCAGGTCCTGAAGCAGAAGGGCACGTTCGACAGCAGGACGCGCGAGGCCATCGCGCTTGCCGTCGCGAACGTCGACGAGTGCTCCTACTGCCAGGCCGCGCACACCGCCGGCGGCAAGGCGGCCGGCCTGAGCGGGCAGGAGACCGTCGAGATCCGACGCGGACAGGTCGACGACCCGAAGCTGCAGTCGCTGCTGGCGCTGGTGCGCGAGCAGGCCGGCAACGTCGGCAACGTCCAGGACAGCACGTGGCAGGCGGCGCTGGACGCCGGCTGGAGCGACGCCGAGCTGGCGGAGTCGACCGTCGTCGTGGCGCTCAACCTGTTCACGAACTACTTCAACCACGCGGTGCAGACCGAGCTGGACCTGCCGGCCGCGCCGTCTCTCTGACGACATCGACATCGACCGCGACCCGGAGGCGGCCCGACAGGTGAGCCAGGTCAACGCTGGCAGGCAGCCCGTACGACGTTCGCCTACGGGTGGACGCTGACCGACCCGGGCGTCAAGGACGTCCTCGCGCGACTCGCGGTCTCACGCCTCAGCGCAGGACGTCGACGAGCTGCCCGACCGTAGGGACGCCGCGCAGCCCGTCCGGCGTGCGGAAGACGCGGCAGGACAGGCCGACCGGATCGCCCGGCTGGGCGAACGGGTCGGCCCCGTCGACGAGGACGGTGGGCGACCCGCGGAACGACAGCCGATCGGCGTCCTCGGGCGTGCCGACGTGCACGAGGGAGACGGTGGCGTCGACCCCGACGAGCGTGATGGCCTCGCGCAGGTTCCGCTCGGCCTGCTGCCAGCTCGGGCAGCCGTCGAAGTACAGGAGCTCGATGTGCATGCTTACTCCTCGGGGGGTCGGGACACCAGGCTGCACCGCCGCATCGTGCCTGGCGCGGCCGGGCTGGGGGACGACCGGTCTTCTTCGATGCGAGCCTGTGGACGGCCAGCCGTGGAAGCGACGGGACTCCGCGTCGGAGATCAGCGGTCCGGTGGACCGCTGTACCGCTGCCTGAGCGTGTAGGTCCGAGGTCTCCGGGAGCGCTGGGGCCAGTCGTCCTCGAGCTCGACACCGAGCCCCTCGGCGATCCGGTTGACGTAGTTGAAGTACGCCACGACCTGGTTGGCGTCGATGACGTCCCGGTCGGAGAACCCGGCTTCGCGCAACCGCTGGACGGCGGACCGCTCGACCTCTCGTGGAGCGACGGTGAGGGCGACGGCGTACTCCAGCAGCGCCTGCAGGCGGGCGCTGAGCTCGTCGAACCGACCGGCGACGACCGCCTCCGGGAGCGACTGCTGACCCGTCTCGGTGGCCAGCGCGGCGCTGTGGTGGACCACTCAGTAGTGGCAGTCGTTGACGGCCGACACCGCGACGGCCATCGCCTCGCGCTCTGCACGCGACAGCCCCGAGGAGCCGAACATCACGGCGCGGTACAGCGCCAGGTGCCCGCGCAGGACCTCGCGGTTGGCGCTGTGCGACCGCAGGATGTGCGGCAGGTCGGACTGCTCGTCTCCGGTGCTCACCCAGGTCATCCCGGAACAGTAGCCAGCGGCCGGACCGAGGGATGACACGGATACCTGGGTTGCCGTCGGCCGTCCGCGACGGTCCGCGCGGCGTACGCATCGAGTGATCGCCCGCCCGGGCGGCCGCACCAGGAGGACCCATGACCCCCGCCACCGGCCGTGGTGCCGCCGGCCACGGAGCCGCCGACAGCTCCCTCGCCCACGACGACACCAGCGCCCGCCGCGCGCGTGGGATCGCGCTCATCGCCGGCGCCGTGCTCATCGTCGTGCTGATCGAGACCGGGACGATCCCGTTCTACTGGTTCCCGACCCTGACCGGACTGACGTACCTCGCCGCCGCTGCGGCCGGCCGCAGCCGCGGCACGCTGTGGGGCCCCGGCTTCGTCATCACCAGCGTCGGCCTGGCGGCGGCGTTCTGGCTGCGCGACGGGCGGATGCCGGACAGCTTCCAGTTCCTCGCCCTCGCCGTCATGGCGCTCGGCCTGGGTGGAGTGCTCGCCGCCCTGCTCACCTCGCTGCGCGGGTTCTCGATCAGCGCGATGAGCGTCGCCCTGCCGGTGCTGCTCTTCGGCGGCTTCGCACTGCTGGAGCAGCAGGCGATCCAGCCGTTCGCCGGACAGACGTGGGTGTACGCAGCGCTGCTCGCCGGCTGGGGCGCCTACGAGCTGCTGCGGCCCTCCATCCGTCGCTGATCCGGTCGTGCACCTGCGGGACCTGACCCCGCCCGCAGCACGACGTCTCGCCCCGCACCTGTCGGGGTCAACACGGCACCGCCGGACGCCGCCGGGCGATCGGTGCCGGCTACCTGCCGCACCCTGTTCACCAGGCAGGTGCTGCCGAGCCGGTGCATCGCACGACTGACGGAGGACAGATGGACGACAGCTACGACGTGATCGTGCTCGGCGCCGGTTCGACCGGGACGAACGTGGCGTGGTACGCCCGCGACAACGGCCTCAGCGTCGCCGTCGTGGAGCCCCAGCTCGTCGGTGGCGAGTGCTCGTACTGGGCGTGCATGCCGAGCAAGGCGCTGCTCGGACCGACGCACGCCCTTGCCGCCGCCCGCCGACTTCCCGGCGCTGCCGAAGCGGTCACCCGCGATGTCGACGCCGTTGCGGTGCTCGCACGGCGTGACGCCTTCATCTCCCACCTGGACGACAGCTCGCAGGTCGGCTGGCTCGACAGCATCGACGCTGTGCTGGTCCGCGGTCACGGACGGCTCGACGGCGAGCGCGAGGTCACGGCCACGACGACCGACGGCTCGGTGCGCCGGCTGTCCGCGCGCCGCGCCGTCGTGATCGCCACCGGCTCCCGCGCCTCGATCCCCCCGGTCGAGGGCCTCGCGGACATCCGCAGCTGGGACAACCGCGACGTCACGACGGCCAAGGCCGTCCCCCGTCGGTTGCTGGTGCTCGGCGGTGGCGTGGTCGGCTGCGAGATGGCGCAGGCGTACCGGCGGCTCGGCGCGCAGCAGGTCACCGTTCTGCAGCGCTCCGACCGGCTGGTCGGCGGGTTCGAGCCGTGGGCCGGTGAGCTGCTGGCCGACGCCTTCGCCGAGGAAGGCATCGACGTCCGCCTCAACAGCTCGGTCGTGCACGCCTCCCGCGACGGCACCGACGGGCCGGTCACCGTCCGGCTGGACGACGGGACCGAGCTCATCGGCGACGAGCTCCTGGTCGCCACCGGCCGCACCGCCAACACCGACGACATCGGGTTGGACACGGTCGGGATCGAGGCCGACGGACCGCTGCAGGTCGATGACCAGCTGCGGGTCACCGCCGCAGAGGGCGGCTGGCTGTACGCCGCCGGCGACGTCAACGGACGGGCGCTGCTCACCCACCAGGGCAAGTACCAGGCACGCCTGGTCGGCGACATCATCGCCGGCGCGCAGCACACCGCCTGGGCCGACCACACCGCCGTGCCGCAGGTCATGTTCACCGATCCCGAGCTCGCGGCGGTGGGCCGCACCGAGCAGCAGGCCCGCGACGTCGGCTTCCACGTCAGGACCGTGTCCTACGAGATCGGCTCGGTCGCCGGCGGCGCCCTGCTCGGCAACGACATCCGCGGGCGGGCGCAGCTGGTCATCGACGAGCAGCGACGCGTCGTCGTGGGCGCCACCTTCGTCGGCCCGCACGTCGGCGAGATGCTGCACGCCGCCACCATCGCCGTCGTCGGCGAGGTGCCGCTCGACACCCTGTGGCACGCCGTGCCGGCGTTCCCCACGGTCAGCGAGGTCTGGCTGCGACTGCTCGAGGCCGACCGCGGCGTCTGAGTCGGCACGACCGCGGGTGAGCACTCGAGATCCGTCAGCGGTCCGGGCCGGGGCCCTGGTGTGTCCGTCGACTTCCTGGGGTAGGCGCGGACCATGGGGAACTCTGGTCAGCCGTCCGTCGGCAGCGTCGTCATGCGCGGGATCCTCTCGGGCGTGGCCGGCACCGTCGTGATGACGGCGTTCCAGAAGCTCGTCGAGATGCCGCTGACCAAGCGCGGCGAGAGCTTCGCGCCGGCGGACTTCGCCGAGAAGGTCACGGGGCTGAACACCGAGACCCCCCAGGGGCGACAGCGCCTGAACTACGTCACGCACTTCTCGCTGGGGATGATGTGGGGCGCCGCGTACGGCATCGCGGCCCTGAAGGGCCTGCGCGGGCAGAAGGCGGTGAACGCGGTGTTCGGCGTCGTCTACACCGGTGACGTGCTGCTGAACACCGCCCTCGGGCTCTACTCCCCGACGCAGTGGTCGAAGAAGGACCTGATCATCGACGTCGTCGACAAGTACGTGCAGGCTCAGGGGACCGGCGCGGTGTTCGACCGTGTGCTGGACCCGGCCCGGTGACCCTCCGAGGCTCCTGACGGGACCCGGATGGCGCAGCCGCCCGCAGGCCGGTCGACCCGCTGCAGCGCTGCGGGGTCCAGGAACGCGAAGGCGCTGGCAGAGCCCCCGGAGCTCGTGTTCCTCGACGGACGGCACCCGCCGCCGATGTCCGTCACAGCGAGGGGGCTGCACGGCAGGCAGTCACCCGGGACTCCTGGGTCGGTCGGCCTGCCACACGAAGCCGCATAGGGCCCGGGTCGGTCAGTGACGCGCGTAGAGACGCCGTCCCGGCAGTGCGGTGACGCCGTGCGCGAGCGTGCTCGCCGCGACCACCAGCGTCCCCGCGGCGAACAGCCGCGGGTCCGTCGCTCCCTCGTCCGCGCTCAGCGCGAGGTAGAAGACCGCGCTCACCCCGATCGGCCCGAACCAGCCGGCGAAGACCGCGTCGCGCAGCCGGAGGCCCAGCAGCCGGGACAGGACGACGACGATGGGCGGCCGGCGCAGCAGCAGGACCGCGAACGGGAACAGCAGGGCGCCGACCCCGAGGTCGGCCCAGGCCGCCCACGGCAGCACCACGCCGACCAGCAGGAAGAACGGGATGACGAGGTAGCGGTTGGCGACCTCGTCGAGCATCTCCTGCTGCTCGCGCTCGTCCTCCCCGATGACGACGTTGTACGCCAGTCCTGCGACGAACACGCCGAGCACCCCGTTGACGTGGAGCACCTCGCTGACTCCGAGCACGAGCACCGCCAGCAGCAGGGTCAGGACCAGCTCGGAAGGCCGCTCGACGTCGCGACGGCGCTCCACCTCGCGCAGCGCGGCCGCCGTCCCGGCGCCGAGCAGGACAGCCACGACGACTGCCACGAACACCTGGTAGGCGGCAGTCAGCACCTGGCCGCCGACGGCCTCGTCCAGCACCGGCACGAGGGTCAGCAGGACCAAGGGCAGGGCGAGGCCGTCGTTGGCGCCGGACTCCTCGGTCAGCACCGCACGCAGCTCCTGAGGCAGGTCCTGCTCCGCGGGGACGCCGCTGACGACGTCGGAGGCGAGCACCGGGTCGGTCGGGCACAGGCAGGCCCCGAGCAGCAGCGCCAGTGACGCCGGCAGCCCGAGGAGCACCAGCGCCAGCCCGCCGGTGACCAACGCGGCCAGCGGCATCACCACCGCCACGAGCAGCAGCACCGGACGCAGCACCGGACGCAGCGACCGCACGGGGAAGCGCAGTGCGACCCCGATCAGCGAGACGGCCAGCATCAGCCGGGCCGACTCGAGCAGGAGCAGGTCCCGGGTGTCGTCGGGCACCCGCACGACGTCGAGGACGTACGGTCCGGCGACCACCCCGGCAGCCAGCGCCAGCAACGAGCCGCTGAAGGGCAGTCGCCGCACCTGGTAGCTGAACAGCGCGATCCCCAGTGCGACGAGCCCGGCCAGCAGGTACGTGTAGTGCAGCTCGACCACGTCCGGCACCGTGCCCAGTGTGCCAGGATCCACTCCAGCCGCTGCTTCCACCGTGCGCCCGTAGGCTCGACGGAGTGGTCTCGCCCGACGACAGCCGACGACGAGCCCGGACGGTCGTGCTGCTGTGCCGGGGCTGCTGCTGCGGGACCTCCGCGAAGCACCCGGACGTGGACCACGAGGGTCAGCGCGACCAGCTCGAGGCGGCAGGCGCCGAGTGCGGCGACGTCGAGGTGCGCGTCGTCGACTGCCTGGACGTGTGCGACCGCAGCAACGTCGCCGTCATCCGCCGCCTGTCGCTGCCGTCGAGGTCTCGCGACACCTGGCTCGGCGGGCTGCTCACTCGCCGGGCGACCGGGCAGCTCGCGGACTGGCTGAGCGGCGGTGCGGACGGCCCGCTCCCGCCCGCTGTCGCCGGGCTGACCTTCCGCCCGGCACGGCGACGGCGGTAGGAACCCCAGAGGCACGGAGGATCTGTCCGGCTCGGGCCGCGAGTCGCGCGCCCGCTGATCGGCGGAGCCGACAGGACTCGTCGACGGAGCGGCACGACTGACCGCTCATCCGGACGACGACGTGCCTGTCGTCGACGAGCCTCGAGCACACGGAGCCTTGTCGGCGAGCCCCGACTGCGCCTGCTCGGCCTCGTGAAGGCTCAGTCGAGGCAGAACTCGTTGCCCTCGACGTCCTGCATCACGAGGCACGACTCGTCCACCCCATCGGCGGGCAGCAGTCGCACGCGGACGGCGCCGAGCGGGACCAGCCGGGCGCACTCGAGTCCGAGTGCGCCCGGCTGGTCCCGCTCCCGACCCGCACGTCGAGATGGAGTCGGTTCTTGACGACCTTGCCCTCGGGAACGCGCTGGAAGAACAGTCGCGGGCCCACACCCGAGGGGTCGATGCAGGCGAAGGCCGAGCCCTGACGCTCAGGTGGCAGCGCGCGGTCGAACTCGCCCCACGAGGCGAACCCCTCCGGCGGCGACGGGACGACGTAACCCAGCACCTCGCACCAGAAGCGAGCGACCCGCTCCGGGTCTGCGCAGTCGAAGGTGACCTGGAACTGCTTGACCGACGTCATCGGCCCACCGTAGAGGCGCGCCGGTCGCTGATCGAGCGCGGTTCGCCGGACCTGCCACCCAGGTGCTGCGTGGGGCACGGCAGACCTCGTCGTCACGGAACGCCGCCCGCCTGCGTCATCTGGGGGTGACGCCGTCGAGGAGGAGGACATCGTGCAGCAGGCGTGGCTGCGCCTGCAGGGCACCGACCAGGAGATCGGCGACCTCGCCGGGTGGCTCACCACGGTGACCATCCGCCTGTGCCTGGACCGGCTCCGGGCCAAGGTGCCGACGCCGTCGGACGACGAGGTCCGGCTCGCGGAGCCCGTCGGCGACCCGGCGGACGAGGCGGCCCTCGCCGACACCGTCAGCGTGGCCCTGCAGGTGGTCCTCGACCGGCTGTCGCCGGGCGAGCGGGTCGCCTTCGTGCTGCACGACAGCTTCGGCTTCGACTTCACCACCATCGCCGCGGTGCTCGACTCCACGCCGGCGGCGGCGCGCAAGCTGGCCTCACGGGCGCGCGCGAAGGTGGTCCAGCCCGCCCCTGAGGACGCACTCGCCGACTGGGAGGTGGTCGACGCCTTCCTCGCCGCCGCACGAGGTGGCGACGTCGACCGGCTGCTGCGGCTGCTGGCCCCCGACGTGGTCGTCACCGGGGACGCCTCAGCGGTGGCGATGGGGACGCCAGAGCGCATCAGCGGACAACAGGACGTCGCGCAGTTCTTCGACGGGGCTGCGAGGGCAGCGCTGGCGGCCTTCGTCGAGCAGCGCCCCGGAGCCGCGTGGGTCGACCGGGGTGACGTGCGGGTCGCCTTCGACTTCACCGTGGTGCACGGCACGGTCGCCGGCATCGTCTTCCGGGCCGACCCCGCGGTGCTGGCCGGTGTCCGGCTCAGGAGGGGCGACGAGCCCGTCGTCCCAGGACGCACGCGGTTGACGGGCGTTCCCCGGGCCGCCGGTCAGCCTGCGGAGAGGTCGGCGAACGCCCTCTTCGTCGCGCGGTACCACCCCATCGACCGGACGGGGTGGCGCCAGCGGGCCTTCATCTCCTCGTCGGCGGGTTCGTGCGCCGCGTCGCCTCCTCGGACCGCCTCCCGCAGGTGGCGGTCCTGCAGCTTGATGACGTCGTCGGCGGTGTTCCCGCGCAGCTCGACGTCGCACGGCCCGCCGAGCTGGCGGCAGGTCATGGCCTTCATGATCTTCTCCTCGTGCCCGGATCGTGGACGCCGTGATGACGTACCGGGCCCGGGCGATGTGACCGCATGACGGCGGACGGCCCGGCAGTCGCACGCGCGTGGAGCCGCTCGCGCTCGGTCTTCCGCTCGGCGAGCCACGTGCGACCGCCGCGCCGCGCCCGGAGTACTCGCGCACGTGCACTACCGCGGGATGTGCAGTACTGTCCGCACCGCTGCAGCCGCTCGACCTGACTCGGAGGTACCGGTGGACGCCAGTCAACTGCTCAAGGGGGTGCTGGACGTGGCGGTGCTCGCCGTCGTCCGCGACGAGGACGGCTACGGCTACGACGTCGTGCGCCGCCTGCGGGCCGCCGGCCTCGAGGACGTCGGCGACGCCTCGGTCTACGGCACCCTCCGCCGCCTCTACTCCAGCGGCGCCCTCACCAGCTACGTCGTCCCGAGCGACGAGGGGCCGCATCGCAAGTACTACGCCATCAACGACAGGGGGCGCTCGGTGCTCGAGGACTCCACCAAGACCTGGCGAGCGTTCGCCGACACCGTCGACGGCGTGCTCAGCGTGAAGCGGGTGGCGGCGTGACCGCCCCGACGGCGCCGGCCGTGTCCCCGGCGCGCGAGTACCTCGACGCGGTCGGCCGGGAGCTCGCCGACCTGCCGGTGGAGGAGCGCGCCGACCTGCTCGAGGACCTCGCGATGCACCTGTCCGCCCTCGACGAGGAGGACGACCCGCGTCCCCACGCCGTCCGGCTCGGCCCGCCGGCCGCCTACGCCGCGGAGCTGCGGCAGGCCGCCGGCCTGCCCCCGCGCGGCGCCGGGGCGGACCCGCGGGTGTCCCCGGTGCGCCGGGTGAAGGAGCTGGCCCGCCGGGCTGCCGCCACGCGAGCCGGCAGCCAGGTCGTGGAGTTCGTCCCGCAGCTGCGGCCCGCCTGGTGGGTGGCGCGCGGGTACCTCGTCGTCTTCCTGCCGGCGGTGACGATCGGCGACGCGCGCGGCGACATCCCTGTCCCGTCCCCGGCCGGCAGCCCGGTGCTGGGGCTGGCGCTGGTGGCCCTCGCCGTCGTCGCGTCCGTGCGGCTGGGCCAGGCCCGGATGCCGGCGGTGCTGCGGGCCGCTGTCGTCGCGCTCAACGTCGGCCTCGCGGTCTGGGCTCTCGCGACGGTGTCCGACCTCAGCAGCCGCGCGGGGCAGGTGGTCTACCTGTCGTCCCCGGGGGTGCTCTACGACGGCCCGCTGCAGAGCTACGCCGGCCCGGTGACCGACATCTACCCCTACGCCGCGGACGGGACGCCGCTCGAGGGCGTGCTGCTCTACGACCAGGACGGCCGACCCCTGCGCCCGGTCGAGCAGGAGTGGTTCGCCGACCGGTGCCGGCGCGTGCTGGCTCAGCCGCGGGCCGCCGACGGGGTTCCGGTCCCGCACAGCTTCCCGCAGCAGTACGTCCTCGACCCGCGGGGCGAGACGCTCGACGGCACGCCCGCCGCCCCCGGCCAGTGCGTGCCGGAACGGCCGCGGCCGACGGTGCCGCTGCCGGTGTTCTCGGCGCCGCAGCCGGCCGGCGCGGTCGAGCCGGCCGCGTCGACGGGCGAGGCACCCGGGGCGGAGGCGGAGCGTGGGGCGGCTCTCGACCCCGCTCCGACCGGCTGAGGCTCGCCGGCGGGAGTCGGTGCCTGCAGCACGCGATGGGGCCCGGCGTGGCCCGGGGACCGCGCCGCTCCTCCGGGGCGGCGCGGTGACCGCCGCGGAGGACCTGGAACCGCGGCGCGGTCGACGGCCTTCGATCGACGTGCTGCGCTCCCGGCCGCTCGCGACGGCTGTGCTCGTCGGCCTGCTGGTCGGCGTGGTCGCCGGCGCCGTCGTGCTCGCGGCGCAGCTCGCGGGCACCGGCGAGCTCTGCCTCTCCACCCTGGAGTGCCCCGCGCCGCCCCCCGGGACGCAGGGCTGCGGACCGGTCGAGTCGTTCTGCCCGCCGCCGCAGGTGTCTCTGCGCCTCACCGTGCCGGCGGCGACCGGCACCGGGCTGTCGGCGGGCCTGCTGGTACGGGAGCTCCTGCGCACGCGCCGGTGAGGCGCCGACGCGGTGCTCCGGGCAGCTGCGTCCGGTCATGCGGCCGCGGCGGCTCATGAGGACGTGGCCTGCTTCCGCACCTACCGTGAGCACGTGCCCGCCGACGACGAACAGCTCGAGCTGCTGATCCGGCTGGTGGCGGGCGGCGACATCGCCGTCCTGACCGGCGCCGGGCTGTCGACGGAGTCCGGCATCCCCGACTACCGCGGGCCGACGGGCGCCGCGCGGCCCTCGACGCCGATGACCTTCCAGACGTTCACCGGCTCGGCCGAGGCCCGCCGGCGGTACTGGGCGCGCAGCCACCTGGGCTGGCGGGTCATCGCGCGGGCGCGTCCCAACGCCGGGCACACCGCCGTGACGGCGCTCGAGCAGGCCGGACTGCTCACCGGCGTCATCACCCAGAACGTCGACTGCCTGCACACCGCCGC
Organism: Mycobacteriales bacterium; assembly: GCA_035540755.1. Lineage (GTDB taxonomy): Bacteria > Actinomycetota > Actinomycetes > Mycobacteriales > SCTD01 > DATLGD01. The sequence continues at coordinate 55,823 of DATLGD010000157.1, forward strand.
GGGCACGCGGAGCATCGTCGAGCTGCACGGCAACCTCGACCGCGTCGTCTGCCTGCACTGCGGCGACCGGTCGAGCCGCGAGGGGCTCGACGACCGGCTGCGCGAGGCCAACCGCGACTGGACCGCGCGCGTCACCGCCGTCAACCCGGACGGCGACGTCGACCTGCCCGACGAGGCGCTGCAGTCCTTCCGGACGGTCGACTGCCTGCTGTGCGGCGGCGTCCTCAAGCCCGACGTCGTCTACTTCGGCGAGACGGTGCCGGCCGACCGCGTGCAGGCGTGCCTCGCCCTCGTCGAGCGCTCGCGCGCCCTGCTCGTGCTGGGCAGCTCCCTGACCGTGATGAGCGGCTACCGCTTCGTGCTGCGGGCCGCCAGGACCGGGGTGCCGGTGGCGATCGTCAACAGCGGACCGACCCGCGGCGACGCCAAGGCGACCGTCCGGGTGGACGCGCCGCTCGGCGAGGTGCTGCCGCGACTGGTGGCCGCCGTCACGACGGACGAACCGGACGTGCGTCACATCCCGGAAGATCTCGTCGAAGCAGGGCGCTGACACAGGCGAACGTCCTGCCGTCCCGCCTGTCGGACGGCCGCCGCGCTCAGCACGACGACGCGGTGACTCCGGCGCCGCACTTCCGCGGTCGACCGCGCCCCGTCCGTCTCGGAGCCCCCTCCCCGTGCCCCTCGCCCTGATCCGCGCGGCCTCGACCCGCACGCCCCTGGTCCGCACGCCCCGCCACGC
>DATLGD010000158.1:0-13277 GCA_035540755.1 Mycobacteriales bacterium
CGCCCACCTCGCACGGCTCGGCGCGGTCGGCCTGCGCTCCGAGCCGGACCTCGACGCCGTCGGCCTCCAGCACCGCCTGCAGCCGCTCGGCGATGCTGCGCTCCTCGCGGCCGAGCAGCTGCTCGGCCGGGTCGACCAGCACGGTGCGCACGCCGAACCTGGCGTGCACCTGCGCCAGCTCGCAGCCGACCGCGCCGCCGCCGACCACGAGCAGCGACGCCGGTCGCTCCTTCCCGGACAGGGCCTGGTCGCTGGTCCAGGTGGGCACGCTGTCGAGCCCGTCGACGGGCGGCAGGGTCGGGGTCGAGCCGCTGGCCACGACGAGGTCGGTCCAGCCGAGCTCGCGGTCGCCCACCGCGACGACGCCCTCGCGCACCACCCGCCCCCGGCCACGGACCAGCTCGACGCCGGCGTCGCGCAGCCCGTCGGCCGCGCCGCTGTCGTCCCGGTGCTCGGCGACGTCGTCCCGCCGGCGCACCGCCGCGCCGTAGGCCTCGTCGTCGCTGCCGAGGTCCGGGGCGGAGGACGCGGCACCGAGCTCGGGCAGCCGTTCTGCCTCGTGCCGGGCCTCGGCGCTGCGCAGCATCGACTTGCTGGGCATGCACGCCAGGTACGGGCACTCCCCGCCCACCAGACCCGCCTCGACGAGCGCCACGCGGCGCCCCTCCCCGGCGAGGGTGGTGGCCAGCAGCTCGCCGGCCGAGCCGGCTCCGAGGACGACGACGTCGAAGGTCTCCACGCGGCCAGCCTCGCCGCAGTACTGGTCCTTCACACCTCGAGGCACCCGTGGCGCGCCCGGGCAGGGGCTTGGCTCGGCAGCGAGCCCGGTGCAGGCTCACCCGATGACCTCCACCGCGAGCCGCCCGACCGTCGCCGACGTGCGGGCCCAGGTGCCCGCCGCCCGCGGCTACCTGGACACCGCCACCTGCGGCCTGCCGGTGCCCGCCACGCTCGACGCCCTCGGCACCCACCTGCGCACCTGGCAGGACGGGAGCGGCTCCCTCGAGGCCTTCCACGCGCCGGTCGAGCGGTCCCGGGCCCTGTTCGCCGAGCTGGCCGGCGTGCCGGGAACGCAGGTGGCCGTGGGCTCGCAGGTGTCGGCGGCCGCCGGCGCCGTCGCGGCGTCGCTGCCCCCGGGCGCGCGAGTGGTCCTCGCCGAGCAGGACTTCACCAGCCTGCTGTGGCCGTTCCTGCAGCGCACCGACCTGCGCTGCACGCTCGTGCCGCTCGACCAGGTGCCGGCAGCGACCGCCGCCGCCGACTGGGTCGCCGTGTCCAGCGTGCAGTCGTGCAGCGGCGATCTCCTCGACCTCGACGCGCTGCGCCGGGCCGCCGACGAGAGCGGGGCGCGGGTGCTCCTCGACGTCACCCAGTCCGCCGGGTGGCTGCCGCTGGACGCGAGCCGCTGGGACGTCGTGGTCGCCGGCGCCTACAAGTGGCTGCTCTGCCCGCGCGGCGCCGCCTTCACCGTGGTGCGGCCGGAGGTGCTCGACGAGCTCGTGCCGCCGGCGCCGGGCTGGTTCGCCGGCGAGGGCGGCTCGACCTCGTACTACGGCGGCCCGGTGCGCCTCGCTCGCGACGCACGCCGGCTGGACGTCTCCCCCGCCTGGCCGTGCTGGGCCGGCGCCGCCCCCGCCCTTCAGCTGCTCGCCGACCTCGGCGTCGAGGCCGTGCACGCCCACGACGTCGGCCTGGCAGAGGCCTTCCGGGCGCGGGTGGGCCTGCCGCCGTCGGACAGCGCCGTCGTGTCGCTGGACGCCGACGTCGAGGCGCTCCGCGCCGCGGGCGTGCGCTGCTCCGGCCGCGCAGGCCGCGCGCGCCTGGCGTTCCACCTCTACAACGACGAGGACGACGTCGACCTCGCCGCCCGCGCGCTGGGCTGCTAGCGCGCGCCGAGCGCCTGCGTGAGGTCGGCGAGCAGGTCGTCGGCGTCCTCGAGCCCGATGCTGACGCGGACGGCGCCAGGGTCGATGCCGGCCGCGGCGAGCCCGGCGTCGTCGAGCTGCCGGTGCGTGGTCGAGGCGACGTGGCTCGCGACGCTGTGCGTGCCGCCGAGCGACGTGGCCACCGCTACCAGGCGCAGCCGGTCGCACAGCGCCATGCCGGCCTCGCGCCCGCCCCGCGGGGTCACCGTGACGACGCCGCCGTAGCGCCCGCCGTCGAACAGCTTGCGCGCCAGCGCGTTGCTGGCGTGCGCGGCGAGCCCCGGGTGGTCGACGGACTGCACGGCCGGATGGCTCTCGAGCGCCTGCGCCACGGCCAGCGCCGTGCGGCACTGCTGGGCGACGCGCAGCGGCAGCGTCGCGAGGCCGCGGTGGAGCAGGAATGCCTCGTCGGGCCCGAGCTGGCCGCCGAGGTCCACGCGCGCCCGGCGGACCCGGGTCAGCAGCTCGGGCGCCCCGACGGCCACCCCGCCGGTGGCGTCGCTGTGCCCGCCGAGGTACTTGGTCGCCGAGTGCACGACGACGTCGGCGCCGTGCTCCAGCGGCCGGCACACCACCGGTGAGGCGAAGGTCGAGTCGACGACGAACGGCACGCCGGCCTCGCGCGCCACCGCGGACAGGCCCGGCAGATCGGCCACGGTGAGGGTCGGGTTCGCGATCGTCTCGGCGTAGACCAGGGCCGTCTCCGGCCGGACGGCGGCGCGCACGGCGTCGAGGTCGGTCGTGTCGACGAACGACGTCTCCACGCCGAACCGCGCGAGCTGGTGGACGAGCAGACCGTAGGTGCCGCCGTAGACACGCAGCGGCGCGACCACGTGCCGACCGGCGCCGGTCAGGGCCATCAGCACGGTGGTGATCGCGGCCATGCCGGACGCGAACGGCTGCCCGACCACCTCGTCGTCGAGGCCGGCCCCTTCCAGGGCCGCCACGGCGGCGGCGAAGGCGTCGGCGGTCGGGCTGTCGATGCGCGCGTAGCAGTAGCCGTCGGCGGTGTCGGCGAGCACGTCGGCGTAGGCCTGTGCCGTGTCGAAGGCGTACGTCGTGGCGCGGTGCACCGGCAGCGCCAGCGGCGTCTGGTCGAACGACGCGAGCGGCGGTGTGTGGACGGCGCGCGTGGACTCTCCGCGGGGATCGGGCATGCCGCTCAGCGTAGGCGGGCTACTGCTTCTCGGCCTTGGTCTCGCGGCTCATCAGGCTCTTGAGCATGTCGACCGGCCGCATCCCCTCGTGCACCACGCGGACCACGTGCTCGGTGATCGGCATGTCGACGTCGTGCTTGCGGGCGAGGTCGAGGATGGAGCGGCAGCTCTTGACCCCCTCGGCGGTCTGCTGCTTCTGCGCCAGGATCTCCTCCAGCGTCTGTCCCTTGCCGAGCTTCTCACCGAACGTGCGGTTGCGCGACAGCGGCGAGGTGCAGGTCGCCACCAGGTCACCGAGCCCGGCCAGGCCGGAGAAGGTCATCGGCTCGGCGCCCTGGGCGGCGCCGAGCCGGGCCGTCTCGGCCAGTCCGCGGGTGATGAGCGAGGCCTTGGTGTTGTCGCCGAGCCCCATTCCGTGCGCCATGCCGGTGGCGAGCGCGATGACGTTCTTCACCGCGCCACCGAGCTCGCAGCCGACGACGTCGGTCTCGGTGTAGGGGCGGAAGTACCGGGTGGTGCTCGCGTCCTGCAGGCGGGCCGCGGCGGCGCCGTCCGGGCAGGCGACGACGGTGGCCGCCGGCTGCCCGCCGGCGATCTCCTTGGCGAGGTTCGGCCCCGACACCACGGCGATGCGCTCGGCCGGGACGTCCGCGACCTCGGCGATGACCTCGCTCATGCGCTTGGTCGTGCCGAGCTCGATGCCCTTCATCAGGCTGACGAGCAGGGCGTCGGCGCCGAGGGCGCCGGCCCAGCCGGCGAGGTTGTCCCGCAGGCTCTGCGACGGCACGGCGAGCACGACGACGTCGGCGCCGTCGAGCGCCTCGGCCGGGTCGCCGGTGGCCGTGAGGTTCGGCGGCAGCGCGATGCCCGGCAGGTAGTCGGGGTTCTCGTGCGTGTCGCGGACGGCCGCGGCCAGCTCCGGCCGACGGGCCCACATGACGACGTCGGTGCCCGAGTCGGCCAGCACCTTCGCGTAGGCGGTGCCCCACGAGCCGGTGCCCATCACCGCGGCGCGGGTCGTGCCGGTCATGCCGTCCTCCTGTCGGCCGAGGCGCTGGTCGCGCGGGGCTGGTGCACGTGCACGGTCTCGGGCGCCTTCTCGCCGCGCAGCTGCTCGACCAGCGCGGTGACGGCGGACATGACGTCGGCGGTGGCACCGCGCAGCACGTCGGCGGTCAACTCGCGTCCCTGCCAGCGGGACAGGTCCACGGGGGGGCCGGCGAGCGCCGCGTTGCGCTTGGGCGGAAGGAGCCGCAGGCCCGGGCGCCGGTAGCTGTCGAGCACCTCGTGGATGCCCCACTGCGCGACGGGGACGACGGGCGCTCCCGACAGGAGCGCGAGGCGGGCGACGCCGGTCTTGGCGAGCATCGGCCACTTGTCCGGGTCGCGGGTGACGGTTCCCTCGGGGTAGATGACCACGCACTCCCCGCGCTCGAGGGCCGACACCGCGTCCCGCAGGGCGAGCGAGGCGTCGGCGGTCCTCCGGTAGACCGGGATCTGCTTGGCGCCGCGCATGGTGCGGGCGACGTAGCCGTTGCCGCGGAACAGCGTGTCCTTGGCCAGGAAGCGCGGGATGCGGTGCGCCCCGTAGATGACGTAGTCGCACAGCGTCAGCGGGTCGGCGTGCGAGATGTGGTTCGCGGCGAGGATGACCCCGCCCTCGCGCGGCACGTGCTCGAGGCCGCGCCAGTCGCGCCGGGTGAACACCAGCAGGACGGGCTTGAGAATCCAGGCCGCCGTGTGCATCCAGGGGCCCATGGGCAGCATCGCCATCGTCGTCCCTCCGCTCGGGTCGGCCTCTGCGACCGGCACCGCCGACGGTCGCGATGGGAGGATGGCACGCGTGACGCCCGCCGCGGACGGAGAGGGTGCCGGACCTGCCGGCTGGGGCGTGGTCGTGCCCGTGAAGCGGCTCGACGTCGCGAAGTCGCGGCTGGCCCCGGTGGGTGACCGCGGTCGCCGTGCCCTCGCGCTCGCCTTCGCCGAGGACGTCGTGCTCGCCTGCCTCGCCAGCGCCGTCGTGTGCCGCGTCGTCGTCGTCACCGACGACGGGCCGGCTGCCGAGGCGCTGTCGGCGCTCGGCGCGCAGGTGACGCCGGACCTGCCCCGGCGAGGGCTCGACGCTGCTCTGGTGCACGGGGCGCGGGTGCTGCGCGCGGACCAGCCGGGGCTCGGTGTCGCCGCCGTCGCCGCCGACCTGCCCGCCCTGCGCCCCGAGGACCTGACCGCCGTGCTGTCGGCCGTGCGCGGTCGCGCCGTCGTGGCCGACGCGGCAGGGCGCGGCACGACCCTGCTCGCGGCCGGTCCGGGACGCGAGCTGCAGCCCGCCTTCGGCGGTTCCTCGCTCCGCCGGCACCTGGGTGCGGGCGCGGTGCTGGTCGAGGCCCCGGCGGGAGTGCGCCGCGACGTCGACACCCCCGCCGACCTCGAGGCGGCGCTCCGGCTCGGGGTGGGGCCGCGCACCGCCTCGGCCGCAGGCCTCGCACTGCCGCAAGCGCGCCGCGGGTGCCCGCCTGCCGCGCAGGGCACGATGCTCCCGTGACCTCCTCGACCTCGGCCCCGTCGGTGCCCGACCGCGGCTCGTCCGCCACGATCGAGGAGGTGGCGGCCCCGACCGTGCCGCCTGCGGCCGACGACAGGCCGCTCGGCGACCTGCGCTTCCTCAACCGCGAGGTGTCGTGGCTGGACTTCAACGCCCGGGTCCTCGAGCTCGCGCAGGACCCGGCGGCGCCGCTGCTGGAGCGGGCGAAGTTCCTCGCCATCTTCGCCAGCAACCTCGACGAGTTCTTCATGGTGCGCGTGGCCGGTCTGAAGCGCCGGCAGCAGATGGGCCTCGGCGTCCGCAGCGCCGACGGGCTCGGCACGCGGGAGCAGCTCGCGCTCATCTCGGTGAAGGCGCGCGAGCTGTCCCAGGAGCACGCCCGATGCTTCCTCGAAGACGTCCGGCCGGCGCTCGCGGACGAGGGCCTGTGCATCGTGCTGTGGCGAGACCTCAGCGAAGCGCAGCAGACCCCGCTGCACGACTACTTCCGCGCCCAGGTCTTCCCGGTGCTCACACCCCTGGCCGTCGACCCCGCGCACCCCTTCCCGTACATCAGCGGTCTCTCGCTCAACCTCGCCGTCCTCGTGCGCGACCCCACCACCGGCAGCGAGCACTTCGCCCGGGTCAAGGTCCCGAACAACGTCAAGCGGTTCGTGCCGGTGCGCTGCGACGACGGCAGCACCGCCTACCTGCCGCTCGAGGAGCTGATCGGCACGCACCTGCAGCAGCTCTTCCCGGGGCTCGAGGTCAAGGAGCACCACGTCTTCCGGGTGACGCGCAACGCCGACCTCGAGGTCGAGGAGGACCGCGACGAGGACCTGCTGCAGGCCCTCGAGCGCGAGCTCGCCCGGCGGCGGTTCGGGCCGGTAGTGCGCCTGGAGGTCGCCCCCGACGTCGACGAGCACGTGCTCGACCTGCTGGTGCGCGAGCTCGAGATCACCGAAGACGACGTCGTGCGGGTGCCAGGGCTGATGGACCTGTCGTCGTTGTGGCAGCTGTACGAGGCCGACCGGCCAGAGCTCAAGGACGACTCGTTCGTCCCTGCGACGCACCCGCGGCTGGCCGAGGGCGAGAAGGCGGCCGACGTCTTCGCGGCGCTGCGCGAGGGCGACGTGCTCGTGCACCACCCGTACGACTCCTTCGCCACGAGCGTGCAGCGCTTCGTCGAGCAGGCCGCCGCCGACCCGCAGGTGCTGGCCATCAAGCAGACGCTCTACCGCACGTCCGGCGACTCGCCGATCGTCAACGCGCTCATCTCGGCGGCGCAGGCCGGCAAGCAGGTCGTGGTGCTGGTCGAGATCACCGCCCGCTTCGACGAGCAGGCCAACATCACGTGGGCGAGGGCGCTGGAGCGGGCCGGCTGCCACGTCGTCTACGGGCTCGTCGGGCTCAAGACGCACTGCAAGACCTGCCTGGTCGTCCGGCAGGAGAAGGGACAGCTGCGCCGCTACGCGCACATCGGCACGGGCAACTACAACCCCAAGACCGCGCGCATCTACGAGGACCTCGGGCTGCTCACCGCCGACCCCGAGGTGGGCGCCGACCTCACCGACCTGTTCAACACCCTCACCGGCTACAGCCGCCAGACCTCGTTCCGGACGCTGCTCGTCGCGCCGCACGGCGTGCGGGCCGGGCTGGTCGAGCGGATCGACGCCGAGGCCGAGCACGCCCGCGCCGGACGGCCGGCGCGGGTGCTGATCAAGGCCAACAGCGTCGTCGACGAGCAGGTCATCGACGCCCTGTACCGCGCCGCCCGCGCCGGTGCGGAGGTGGGTCTGCTCGTGCGTGGCATCTGCGCGCTGCGCCCGGGTGTCCCGGGGCTGTCGGAGACGGTCCAGGTGCGCAGCATCGTCGGGCGCTTCCTCGAGCACTCGAGGGTCATGGTGTTCGGCACCGGTGAGCGGGCCGAGCACTGGCTCGGCAGCGCCGACCTCATGCACCGAAACCTCGACCGGCGCGTCGAGACGCTGGTGCGGGTCAAGGACCCCGCGGTCCGGGCGCAGCTCGACACCGTGCTCGACGCCGCGTTCTCCGACGACGTGCGGCACTGGCAGCTCGGTCCGGACGGCTGCTGGGAACGCCATCCCGCCGAGGACGAGCCGTTCCGCGACCTGCAGACCGAGCTGCTCCGCCGCACCGCCGAGCGGGGCGCCGGTGGCTGACGTCGTCCGCGCGGCCGGTGGAGTGCTGTGGCGCGCGGCGCGCACCGGGACGGGCGTCGAGGTCGCCGTCGTGCACCGGCCGAAGTACGACGACTGGTCGTTGCCGAAGGGCAAGCTCGACGACGGCGAGGTCGAGGTGCTCGCCGCCTGCCGGGAGGTCGAGGAGGAGACCGGGTTCACCGGGATCGTCGGGCGCTTCCTCGGCACCGGGCGCTACACGGTCACCAAGGCAGGCCGGCAGGTCCCCAAGAGCGTGGCCTGGTGGTCGATCCGGTGCACCGGCGGCGGCTTCACCCCGACCGCCGAGGTGGACGAGCTGCGCTGGCTGCGCCCGGACGACGTCCCCGCGCTGCTGAGCCGGCCTGCGGAGGCCCTGCCGCTCGAGCGCTTCACCTCCGGGCCGCCCGGTACCAGGACCCTCCTGCTGCTGCGGCACGGCAGCGCCGGGCAGCGCGAGCACTGGGACGGCGACGACGACGCGCGGCCGCTCGACGACGCGGGGCGGGCACAGGCCGAGGCCGCGGCCGCGGTGCTCCCACGCTACGGCGTGCAGCGCGTGCTGGCAGCCCCGCTCGAGCGGTGCACGGCGTCGGTGCAGCCGCTCGCCGAGCACCTCGGCGTCGCGGTGAAGCAGGACGTGGCCTTCGGCGCCGCCGGCTGGGCCGCGTCGCCGTCGACGACCCTGCAGCGGCTGTCCGCGCTCGTGGCGGACGGCCGCACGGCAGTGGTCTGCAGCCAGGGCGAGGTGCTGCCGGCCGCGGTGGCGGAGCTCGCCCGCCGCGGAGGCCTCGACCTGCCGGACACGCCGGAGGCCGCCAAGGGCAGCCTGTGGGCGCTGTCGTTCGACGAGCACGGCCGCACGGTCGACGCGCACTACACGGCGTCGCTGCTGGCCTGACCCCCCGGACGGGGCGTGTCCCGTCCGGGGCGGCGGCGCCTACTTCTTGCTGCTGCTCTTCTTGGCGGCGCCCGAGGAGCTGCCGGACGACAGCTTCTTGGCGGCCGCCTTCTTGCTCGCGGTGCTGCTGCTGCTCGCGAGCGTCTTGGCCGCCCGGCTCTTGGTGGCCGGAGCCTTCGTCCCGGTGGTCTTGGCCCCCGTGCTCTTGCTGGCGGTGCTCTTGCTCGCCGTGCCCTTGCTCGCCGTGCCCTTGCTCGCCGTGCTTTTGCCGGCCGTGCTCTTGCTCGCGCCGCCCGAGCCGGACGACAGGGTCTTCGCGGCGGCCTTCTTGCTGGCGGAGCTGCTGCTCGAGGCCAGCGTCTTGGCAGCCTGGCTCTTGGCAGCCGGGGCCTTCTTCGCGGCGGAGCTCCGCGACGTCGTGCTGCTGCTCGCAGCGCTCTTCTTCGCCGGGCTCTTCTTCGCAGCGGTGCTGCGGCTCGAGCTCGCCGATCCGCCCCCCGCCAGCCCGGCGGTCGCCTTCGTGACCCGTCCGGCCGCCTTCACCGGCGCGGAGGCCACGTCGACCGCGGCGCGCGCGACCCGGCCGGAGGCCGCACCGGCTCCGGCTGCGGCCTTGCCCGCCGCCCGTCCCGCCGCCCTGGCCGACCCGGTCACCTTCTTGGCGCTCTCGACGACGTCCTTGAACTCCTTGCCGGGCCGGAACTTCGGCACGGCACGCGCGGGCACCTTGACGGTCTGTCCGCTCGAGGGGTTGCGGCCGGTGCGGGCAGCGCGCTCGACGCGCTCGAAGACCCCGAACCCGGAGATGGCGACGCGCTTGCCGTCGGCCACCGCCTGCTGGATGGAGTCGACGATCGCCTCGACCGCGGTCGTCGCGGTCTCCTTGCCCCCGACCTTGTCCTTGATGGCATCGATGAGCTCGGCCTTGTTCACGACGGATCCCTCCGCTGGGCTGCCCGAGGCGCTCTGCCTCGGCGCGAAGGTAAGCCTTCAGTGGCGGGCATCACAACGACCTGCGGACGGAGATCGTGCTGTGTCGCAGGCGCTTTGTGCCTTGCCGCCCTGGATCAGGACGAGCCGTGATGGAGCAGACTGCCTGCGCCGCAGCGTCTTCGAGTGACTGCTGCGGCGGAACCGCCTGCCAGGCAGGCGCTCCGGCTTCAGCGACGCGCCGGGAGCACCGACGGCAGGAACGCCGCCCGCTGCTGCTCGAAAACGGCGATGTCGGCGTCGTGCCGCAGCGTGAGGCCGATGTCGTCCAGGCCCTCCATGAGGCGCCACCGGGTGAAGTCGTCGAGCTCGAAGGCGGCGACGACGTCCCCCGCGCGCACCTCGCGGGCGGCGAGGTCGACGGTCACCGGCGCGGCTGGGTCCTGCTCGGCCAGGGCCTGCAGCCGCTCGACGACGTCCTTGTCGAGCTGTACCGGCAGCAGGCCGCCCTTGAGGCTGTTGCTACGGAAGATGTCGGCGAACCGGGGGCTGATGACCGCCCGGAAGCCGAAGTCGGTCAGCGCCCAGACGGCGTGCTCGCGGGAGCTGCCGGTGCCGAAGTTCTCGCCGGCCACGAGCACGGACGCGCCGGCGTGCTCCGGGCGGTTGAGGACGAAGTCGGGGTCGTCGCGCCACTCGCTGAACAGCCCCGCGCCGAAGCCGGTGCGCTCGACGCGCTTCAGCCAGTCGCTCGGGATGATCTGGTCGGTGTCGACGTCGCTGCGGCGCAGCGGCACGGCGGTGCCGGTGTGGGTGGTGAAGGGCTCCACGGGTCAGGCCTCCGTGCGCGTGGGGACGGGCGGGAGGTCTGCGGGTGCGGCCAGCCGCCCGACGACCGCCGTCGCGGCGGCCACCTCGGGCGAGACCAGGTGGGTCCGGCCACCGCGGCCCTGCCGGCCCTCGAAGTTGCGGTTGGACGTCGAGGCGCTGCGCTCGCCGGGGGCGAGGGTGTCGGGGTTCATGCCGAGGCACATCGAGCAGCCCGCGTTGCGCCAGTCGAAGCCCGCCGCGCGGAAGACCTCGTCGAGGCCCTCCTTCTCGGCCTGCAGCTTCACCAGCATCGACCCCGGGACGACCATGGCGCGCACGCCGTCGGCGACCTTGCGTCCGCGCACGATGCCGGCGGCGGCCCGGAGGTCCTCCATCCGCCCGTTGGTGCACGAGCCCAGGAAGACCGTGTCGACGGCGACGTCGCGCATGGGCGTGCCCGCCGCGAGGCCCATGTACTGCAGCGCGCGCTCGGCCGCGTCGCGCTGTGCGCCCGCGGGCAGCGACTCGGGGTCCGGGACGGCGTCGCCGAGGGGCACGCCCTGGCCGGGGTTGGTGCCCCAGGTGACGAACGGCGTCACGGCGCTCGCGTCGAGCACGACCTCCTTGTCGAACTGCGCGTCGTCGTCGGTGCCCAGGCTCCTCCAGTAGGCGACGGCGTCGTCCCAGTCGGTGCCCCGCGGCGCGTGGTCGCGGCCCTTGAGGTAGGCGAACGTCGTGTCGTCAGGCGCGATCATGCCGGCGCGGGCGCCCCACTCGATCGACATGTTGCAGACCGTCATGCGCCCCTCCATGGACAGCGCCTCGATCGCCGGCCCGCGGTACTCGACGACGTGGCCCTGCCCACCGCCGGTGCCGACCTGGGCGATGAGGGCGAGCACGAGGTCCTTGGCGGTGACACCGGGCTGGAGCTCGCCCTCGACGGTGACCGCCATGGTCCGCGGGCGCACCAGCGGCAGCGTCTGGGTGGCGAGCACGTGCTCGACCTCGCTGGTGCCGATGCCGAACGCCAGCGCCCCGAAGGCGCCGTGGGTGCTGGTGTGGCTGTCCCCGCAGACGATCGTCATGCCTGGCTGGGTGACGCCGAGCTGCGGGCCGATGACGTGCACGATGCCCTGGCCGGCGTCGCCCATCGAGTGCAGCCGGATGCCGAACTCGGCGCAGTTGCGGCGCAGCGTGTCGACCTGGATCCGGCTCACCGGGTCCTGGATCGGGCCGACCAGAAGGTCGGTCGGGACGTTGTGGTCCTCGGTGGCGAGGGTGAGGTCGGGGCGGCGCACCGATCGCTCCGCCAGGCGGAGCCCGTCGAAGGCCTGCGGGCTGGTCACCTCGTGCACCAGGTGGAGGTCGATGAAGACGAGGTCGGGCTCGCCCTCGGCGCGGCGGACGACGTGCGCGTCCCAGACCTTCTCGGCGAGCGTCCGGCCCACGGGAGCCTCCTCGATGGCTTTGCATCTCACCTTTTGGGATGCAAGTATCACTTCGTGGAACACACTAGCGGAGTCGGCGTCCTGGACAAGTCCGTGTCCGTGCTGGAGGCGGTGCGCGGCGGGGCGCACACGCTCGCCGAGCTGACCGCGGCCACCGGCCTGTCCCGTGCCACCGCCCACCGCCTGGCGGTCGCGCTCGAGGTGCACCGGCTGCTGCGCCGCGACCGGAGCGGCCGCTGGCTGCCCGGCTCCCGCCTGACGGAGCTGGCCGGCGGCCCCGCCGGCGACCCGCTGCTGGAGCGGGCCGGCCCGGTGCTGGCGCGGCTGCGCGACGTCACGGGCGAGAGCGCCCAGCTCTACCGGCGCACCGCCGCCGGCCGCGTGTGCGTCGCCGCGGCCGAGCGCCGCTCGGGCCTGCGCGACACGGTCCCCGTGGGCTCCGTGCTGCCCCTCACGGCTGGCTCGGCCGCACAGGTGCTGCTCGCCTGGACGCCGGAGGACACCGTCCTCGAGGAGGCGGCCTTCTCGGCGCGGACGCTCGCGGAGGTGCGCCGGCGCGGCTGGGCCGCATCGGTCGGCGAGCGGGAGCCCGGCGTCGCCTCGGTGTCCGCCCCGGTGCGCGGGCCCGACGGGGCGGTCGTCGCCGCCGTCAGCGTCTCCGGCCCGATCGAGCGCCTCACCCGCTCACCCGGACGGCTGCACAGCGCGGCGGTGCTGGCCGCCGCCACCGAGCTCGGGGCCACCTGACCAGATCGGACTAGTCCGGCGGATGGTGCGAAACGGTCACGACGGGCCATGGCCTCCGGGCCGCGTCGGCGTCACCGTAGGCGCGTGACCTCGACCGCGCAGCTGCTCCGTCCCCTCGCACCCGTGGCCGACCTCGGCGCCCGCCGGCGCCTCGGCCAGGACGCCGTCGTCCGCGCTGCCTCGGCGCCCGTGCTGCACGTCACCGCGGAGTTCCTCGCCGCGCTCAACTGCCGAGAGATCGCCGATCTGCCGTCGGCCGCGCGGACGCTCCGGGCGGTCGGCGCCGGCTGAACCGGCGTCCTGTCACACCCCCGCAGGACACTGACCGCACGACGGTCAGCGTGATGGAGGGGCTGTGCTGCAGGAAGAACCGGACCTGGCAGGCCGCGAGGAGCAGCGTTCGGGCGGCGCCGCGGTCTGCGCCGCGGGCGCGTGCGAGCGCGGCGTGTACGCCCGCGGCTACTGCGAGCGGCACTACCGGCAGGTGCTGCGCAGCGGCGAGGTGCAGGCCGACCGCGCACCTCGCGAATGCGCCGTCCCGGGCTGCGGCCGCAAGGCGGTGACGCGGGGCTGGTGCCACGGGCACTACCTGCGCTGGAGCCGGCAGGGCGACGTCAAGGCCGATGTGCCGCTGGCGCGACCGCAGCGTGACAGCTGC
>DATLGD010000159.1:0-7252 GCA_035540755.1 Mycobacteriales bacterium
ACGTATGGCCATGCAGGTCCCCGGGCCCGCCAGGAGCCCTCCCCACGGTTCCCGACCGGCCTGAAACCGCGGGGAGGGCTCCTGGCGGGCCCGGGGACCTGCATGGCCATACGTCGTCGTGTATGGTCTTGCGCATGGGGACCACCGCGGCCGTGGCCGGAGCGAGCGGCTACGCCGGGGGCGAGCTGCTGCGCCTGCTGCTCGGCCACCCCGAGATCGCCGTCGGCCCCCTCGCCGCCGGCACCAGCGCCGGACGCCCGGTGCGCGAGCTGCACCCGCACCTGCCTGCGCTCGCAGGCCGGTCGTTCGTCGGGACCGACGCGGCGGCACTGGCCGAGGCCGACGTGGTGTTCCTCGCGCTGCCGCACGGCGAGTCCGCGGCGGTGGCCGCGGCCCTGCCCGACGGCCTGCCGGTGGTTGACCTCGGGGCCGACCACCGGCTGCACGACGCGGCGACGTGGTCGCGCTTCTACGGGACGCCGCACGCCGGCACGTGGGCGTACGGGCTGCCCGAGCTGTTCCGCGCCGAGCTCGCCGGGCAGACCCGCGTCGCCGCCCCCGGCTGCTACCCGACCGCCGTCTCGCTGGCCCTCGCCCCGCTGCTCGCCGCAGGGCTGGTCGAGGCGGACGACGTCGTCGTCGTCGCCGCCAGCGGCACCAGCGGCGCCGGGCGGGCCGCCAAGGCCAGCCTGCTCGGCAGCGAGGTCATGGGCGACCTGTCGGCGTACAAGGTCGGGGCGCACCAGCACACCCCCGAGATCCGGCAGACGCTCGGCCGCGCGGCAGGCACGGACGTCTCCCTGTCCTTCACCCCGGTGCTGGCGCCGATGCCGCGGGGCATCCTCGCCACGTGCACGGCGCGGACGTCGGCCACGGCCGAGCAGCTGCGCGCCGCCTTGCAACAGCAGTACGACGACGAGCCGTTCGTGCACGTGCTCCCGGAAGGGGCATGGCCGCACACCGCCGCCACCGTCGGGAGCAACGCCTGCCACCTGCAGGTCGCGGTCGACTCCGACGCCGGTCGCGCCGTCGTCGTCAGCGCCCTCGACAACCTCGGCAAGGGCGCGGCAGGACAGGCCCTCCAGTGCGCCAACCTGCTGCTCGGGCTGCCCGAGACCACCGGCCTGTCCGCGAACGGAGTGGCCCCGTGAGCGTCACCGCCCCCCTCGGCTTCCGGGCCGCGGGCGTCACCGCCGGCCTCAAGGACAGCGGCACGCCCGACGTCGCGCTCGTCGTCAACGACGGCCCCTCGCGTGCCGCCGCTGCGGTGTTCACCAGCAACCGGTTCAAGGCGAACCCGGTGCTGTGGAGCGAGCAGGTCGTCAAGGACGGCAGGGTCCGCGCGGTCGTCCTGAACTCCGGCGGCGCCAACTGCGGCACCGGATCCACGGGCTTCCAGACCACGCACGCCACGGCCGAGCGGGTGGCGTCGCGGCTCGAGGACGGCGCGGGCGACGTCGTCGTCTGCAGCACCGGACTCATCGGCCCGCTGTTCTCGCGGGAGCGCGTGCTGCACGGCGTCGAGCTGGCGCACGCGGCCCTGAGCCGTAAGGGCGGGGACGACGCCGCCACCGCCATCCTGACCACCGACTCGGTGCCGAAGAAGACCGTCGTCACGGCCGACGGGTTCACCGTCGGAGGCATGGCCAAGGGGGCCGGCATGCTCGCCCCGGCACTCGCCACGATGCTCGTCGTCGTCACCACCGACGCGGACGTCTCGGCGGCGGACTGCGACCGGGCGCTGCGCGCCGCCACCCGCACGACCTTCGACCGGCTCGACTCCGACGGCTGCCAGTCGACCAACGACACCGTGCTGCTCATGGCCTCCGGCGCCAGCGGCACCGCGCCTGCCCCGGCCCGCTTCGACGAGGCCGTGCGCCAGGCCTGCGCCGATCTCGCCGACCAGCTCCTGCGCGACGCCGAGGGCTCCGAGCACGACATCACCATCGAGGTCGTGGGCGCCGCCAGCGAGGACGACGCGGTCGAGGTCGGGCGCTCGGTCGCCCGCAGCAACCTGTTCAAGTGCGCCGTCTTCGGCGAGGACCCGAACTGGGGCCGCGTGCTCGCCTCGGTCGGCACGACGTCGGCGGAGTTCGACGTCTACGGGATCGACGTGCTCTTCAACGGCGTGCAGGTGTGCAAGGCCGGTGAGCAGTTCGAGGACCCCGCCGCGGTCGAGTTCCAGGGCCGGGACGTGCACGTGCTCGTCGACCTGCACGCCGGCGAGGCGACGGCCAGGATCCGCACCAACGACCTGACGACCGCCTACGTGCACGAGAACTCGGCGTACTCGACATGACGGCGCCCCTGACCGCGAGCGCCGCTCCGACCGCCCGCGGGCACGTCGCGCTCCCGAAGGCCGGCGTGCTCGTCGAGGCGCTGCCGTGGCTCAAGCGCTTCTCGGGCCGCACGGTCGTCGTCAAGTACGGCGGGAACGCCATGACCAGCGACACCCTGCGCGCCGCGTTCGCCGAGGACGTCGTCTTCCTCCGCTACGCCGGCGTGCGGGTGGTCGTGGTCCACGGCGGCGGACCGCAGATCACCACGCACCTCGACCGGCTCGGCGTCGCCAGCGAGTTCCGCGGCGGCCTGCGCGTCACCACGCCCGAGACCATGCAGGTCGTGCGGATGGTGCTGGTCGGCCAGGTGAACAGCGACGTCGTCAACCTCGTCAACGACCACGGCCCGTTCGCCGTCGGGCTGTCCGGCGAGGACGCGCACCTGTTCACCGCCGAGCGCCGTCCGGCCCTCGTCGACGGCGAGCCCGTCGACGTCGGTCTCGTCGGAGACGTCGTGGAGGTGCGGCCGCAGGTCGTCACCGCCCTGCTCGAGCAGGGCAAGGTGCCGGTCGTCGCGACCGTCGCCCGCGGCGTCGACGGCCAGATCTACAACGTCAACGCCGACACGGCGGCCGCCGCGCTCGCCGTCGCCCTCGGCGCCGAGAAGCTCGTCGTCCTCACCGACGTCGAGGGGCTGTACGCCGACTGGCCGAGCAGCGACGAGGTCATCAGCGAGCTCACCGACACCGAGCTCGAGCGCCTGCTCCCGACCCTCTCCAGCGGCATGGCCCCCAAGATGGAGGCCTGCCTGCGGGCGGTGCAGGGCGGCGTCCCCCGGGCCCACGTGCTCGACGGACGGGTGCCGCACAGCCTGCTGCTCGAGCTGTTCACCGACGAGGGCGTCGGCACGATGGTGGTGCCGTCATGAGCCGGACGGCGCAGTGGCAGCAGCGGTGGGACGCGGCGCTCATGGCCAACTACGGCACCCCGCCGGTCGTCCTCGTCCGCGGCGAGGGCGCCACGGTCTGGGACGCCGACGGCAGGGAGCACGTCGACCTGCTCGCCGGCCTGGCCGTCAACGTGCTCGGCCACGCCCACCCCGCCGTCCGCGAGGCGGTCGACCGGCAGCTCTCCACGCTCGGGCACGTCAGCAACCTCGCGGTCAGCCCGCCCGCGGTCGAGCTGGCCGAGCGCCTGCAGGAGCTCGTCGGAGGTCCCGGGAGCCGGGTGCTGTTCACCAACTCCGGCGCGGAGGCCAACGAGGCGGCGCTCAAGCTCGCCCGGCGGCTGCGCCCCGGTGGCGGCTTCGTCGCCTGCGACGGCGCCTTCCACGGCCGCACCATGGGCGCGCTCGCGGTCACCGGCCAGCCCGCCAAGCGCGAGCCCTTCGCGCCGCTGCCCGGGCCGGTCGCCTTCGTGCCGTACGGCGACGTCGACGCCCTGCGGGCCGCCGTCGGGCCCGGCACCGCCAGCGTCGTCCTCGAGCCGGTGCTCGGCGAGGCCGGCGTCGTCGTCCCGCCGCCGGGCTTCCTGTCCGCGGCGCGCGCGGTGGCCGACGAGGCGGGCGCGCTCCTGCACCTCGACGAGGTGCAGGGCGGCATCGGACGGGCCGGGGCGTGGCTGTCCAGCAGCGTCGTCGAACCGGGCGTCGAGGCCGACGTGGTCACGCTCGCCAAGGGACTCGGCGGCGGCCTGCCGATCGGTGCGGTGGTCGCGCGCGGCGAGGCCGCCGGCGCCCTGCGCAAGGGCGACCACGGCACCACCTTCGGCGGCGGCCCGGTCGTGTGCTCCGCCGCCCTGGCGGTGCTGCGCACCATCGAGGACGACGGCCTGCTCGACGCCGCCACCAAGCTCGGCGACCGGCTCCGGACCGGCATCGAGGCTCTCGGCCACCCCCTCGTGGCGGGTGTGCGCGGCGTCGGCCTGTGGCTCGGCGTGCTGCTCACCGAACCGGTCGCCGCAGCCGCGGAGGCAGCTGCCCGCGACGCCGGCTTCCTCGTCAACGCACCGGCACCCGACGTGCTCCGGCTGGCCCCGCCGCTGGTGGTCACCGAGGAGCAGATCGACGCGTTCCTGCGGGCGCTACCGGGCGTGCTGGACACCGCTAGGGTGCGGCCATGACGGTGATGACGCGACCCCTCCCCGCTCCGGCGACCGTGCAGGTGCGCGCATGAGCGCCGTGTCGATCCTCGTCGTCGAGGACGATCCCAGCGTGCGGGGGCTGCTGCAGACGCTGCTGTCCGCCGAGGGCTACGCCGTCGTCACCGCCTCCGACGGTCTCGCCGGCCTGGTGAAGGCGACGTCCAACCGCCCGGCGCTGGTGCTGCTCGACCTGATGATGCCGGACCTCGGCGGCGTGCGGGTGCTCGAGGAGATGCACGAGGACCCCGCGCTCGCCGACGTCCCGGTCATCGTCGTCACCGGCAAGATCGACGCCATTCCGGCGATGCGCGACCTGCTGGGGGAGGAGAACGTCTTCCTCAAGCCGTTCGCCGTCGGCGAGCTGCTCGGCCGGGTCGCCGACGTCACCGGCGGACCGGACGAGACCGGCTGATGGGCGCGCGCGACGTCGTCACCGCCCTGCCGCTGACGAAGGCGGCGCGGCAGGCCCGGATCGCCGAGCTGCTGAGCACCCAGCAGGTGGCGAGCCAGACCGAGCTCGGCCGGCTGCTCGCCGACGCCGGCGTCGCCGTCACGCAGGCCACCCTCTCGCGCGACCTGGACGAGCTCGGAGCGGTGAAGGTCCGCACCGCCGCCGGTCCTGCCTACTCCGTGCCAGAGGAGAACGCCCCGCGACCTGCCAGTCCCGAGACCGTCGACGCCCGCGTCGGCCGGCTGCTCGAGGAGCTGCTCGTCGCGGTCGAGGCGACCGGGCCGTTCGTGGTGCTGCGGACGCCGCCGGGGGGCGCGCATTTCCTCGCCTCGACGCTCGACCGGGCAGCGCTGCCCGACGTCGCCGGCACCGTCGCGGGCGACGACACCGTCTTCCTGCTCACCCGGCAACCGGCCTCCGACGGGGCCGCGGTCCTCGCCGAGCACCTGCTCGCGCTCGCCGGGGGAGCGCACGCGCCCCGCCATCGCACGCCCGACCCGTCCTGAGCGACGGACGTCGCATCCTCCCGCAGTCCCACACACGAAGGGCAGCACGTTGAGCACTACCAAGGACCGCGTGGTCCTCGCCTACTCGGGCGGACTCGACACCTCCGTCGCCATCGGCTGGATCGCCGCGGAGACAGGAGCCGAGGTCGTCGCCGTCGCGGCCGACGTCGGCCAGGGCGGGGAGGACCTCGAGGTCATCCGTCAGCGCGCGCTCGACTGCGGCGCCGTCGAGGCCGTGGTCGCCGACGTCCGCGACGAGTACGCCGAGCAGTACTGCCTGCCTGCGCTTCAGGCCAACGCGCTCTACATGGGCCGCTACCCGCTCGTGTCGGCGCTGTCCCGACCGCTCATCGCCAAGCACCTGGTGACGGCCGCGCGCTACCACGGCGCGTCGATGGTGGCGCACGGCTGCACCGGCAAGGGCAACGACCAGGTGCGCTTCGAGGTCGGCATCGGCGCGCTCGCCCCCGAGCTCCGGGTGCTCGCTCCGGTGCGGGACTCCGGGATGACCCGGGACAAGGCCATCGCCTTCGCGGAGGAGAAGGGCCTGCCGATCGACGTCACGAAGAAGTCGCCGTACTCGATCGACCAGAACGTCTGGGGCCGCGCGGTCGAGACCGGTTTCCTCGAGGACCCGTGGAACGGGCCGATCGAGGACGTGTACTCCTACACGCAGGCGCCCGGTACCTCGAGCGGGCCCGACGAGCTGGTGCTGTCGTTCACAGCCGGCGTGCCGACGGCGGTCGACGGCCGGCCGGTGACCGTGCTGCAGGCCATCGAGCAGCTGAACGCGCGCGCCGGGGCGCAGGGCGTCGGCCGGCTCGACATGGTCGAGGACCGCCTGGTCGGCATCAAGAGCCGAGAGGTGTACGAGGTGCCGGGCGCGCAGGTGCTGATCACCGCGCACCAGGAGCTCGAGGCGCTGACGGTGGAGCGCGACCTCGCCCGGTTCAAGCGCGGCGTCGAGCAGCGCTGGTCCGAGCTGGTCTACGACGGGCTGTGGTTCTCGCCGCTCAAGCGGGCGCTCGACGCCTTCGTCGCGGAGTCCCAGCAGCACGTGTCCGGCGACGTCCGCGTCGTGCTGCACCGGGGAACGGCCACGGTCACCGGGCGGCGCAGCGACGCCTCGCTCTACGACTACAACCTCGCCACCTACGACGCCGGCGACACCTTCGACCAGACGCTGGCCAAGGGCTTCGTCGAGCTGTGGGGCATGCCGAGCAAGATCGCGGCGGAGCGCGACATCCGTCTCGCCCGGTGAGCGGACCGTCGTCGGAGCGCACCAGCCTGTGGGGCGGCCGCTTCGAGGGCGGGCCGGCCGAGGCGCTCGCGCGGCTGTCGGTCAGCGTGCACTTCGACTGGCGGCTGGCGCCCTACGACCTGCTCGGCTCACAGGCGCACGCCCGGGTGCTGCACCGCGCCGGGCTGCTCGACGCCGACGAGCTCACCAGGATGCTCGGCGCGCTGGAGGAGCTGCGCGCGGAGGTCGTCGACGGCACCTTCCGCCCGCGAATCGAGGACGAGGACGTCCACACGGCGCTGGAGCGCGGCCTGCTCGAGAAGCTCGGCACGCTCGGCGGCAAGCTGCGTGCCGGGCGGTCGCGCAACGACCAGGTGGCCACGGACCTCCGCCTGTACCTGCGTGACTCCGCACGGCTGGTCGTGCGCCGGCTCGCCGAGCTCGAGGAGGCGCTGCTGGACCAGGCGGCGCGGCACGTCGACACGCCGGCACCGGGCATGACGCACCTGCAGCACGCGCAGCCGGTGCTGTTCGCCCACCAGCTCCTGGCGCACGTGCACGCCTTCGCCCGCGACGTCCAGCGCCTGGTCGACTGGGACGCCCGGGCCGCGGTCTCGCCGCTCGGGTCCGGAGC
>DATLGD010000160.1:0-3278 GCA_035540755.1 Mycobacteriales bacterium
TCCCCGTCCCCCACCGGGGCGTCCCCCGCGCCGGCGCCCGACGCCGAGACCCTCGGCCGCCCTCCCGTCCCGGTGCAGGTGCTGCCGCTCGCCCAGCGCCTGCGGCCGGACGTCCTCGTGCGGCTTCCCGCCCCGCTCCCGCCCGAGCAGGTGCAGGAGCTCGGGCCGGAGGGCCACACCGTCGCGTTCCGCGCCGGCACCGTCGTCCTCGAGGGCCGCGAGGTGTCGGCGCTCGGCGTCGACCCCTCCACCTTCCGCGCGTTCACCTCGCAGGGCACCGCCGAGGCCGACGCCGTCTGGCAGGCCGTGGCGCGTGGGGAGGCGATCGCCTCGCACACGCTCGCCACCGACGCCGGCCTGACGCTCGGCGGCCAGCTGGCCGTCCTGCCCCCCGGCGGCGTCGGGCCGCTGCCGCTGCGCCTCGGCGCGCTCGCCACCACCGGCGTCCCGGGCAGCGACCTCGTGGTCGACGAGGCGACCGGTGAGCGGCTCGGGCTGGCGCCGGCCTCCGCGGTGCTGGTGGCGGCGCCGGAGGGCAAGGACCCGGTCCTGCTCGCCGAGGAGGTCCGCAAGGCCGCCGGCGAGGGCGCGCAGGTCGACCTGCTGTCGCCGCCAGCGCAGAACCCGGTCGCCTTCCTCACCGGCAGCAAGGCCGCGGAGGCCTTCGGTGCGTTCTCCTACCGCTACTACCCGGACGGCACGATCGAGCCGGACGCCGAGTGGGTGCGCAAGAACATCGTCACCACGACCGTGCCGATCATGGGCCGGGTGACCTGCCACCGGTTGATGGTCCCGCAGCTGCGCGGGGCGCTGCAGGAGGTGCAGGACGCCGGGCTCGGCCACCTGCTGAAGACCTACGACGGCTGCTACGTGCCGCGCTTCATCGCGCGCAACCCCGACAACTCGATCTCGCTCCACACCTGGGGCATCGCCATCGACATGGACGCCGCCACCAACTACCGCGGCATCCGCGGCACCATGGACGACCGGATCGTCGCGATCTTCAAGCGGTGGGGCTTCCGCTGGGGCGGCGACTGGAAGTACACCGACCCCATGCACTTCGAGCTCGGGGCGCTGCTCACCGAACCGGGCAGGTAGCCGGGGCAGGAGGGACGGGAGCGCGGCCCGTCGGCGGCGTCGGGCATGCTGCACAGCGAGGGTCGAGACTCGCCGAGAGGACCTCGCCCCGTGCGCTTCACCGTGGAACGCCTGCACCTGCCGCCCCTGCACGTCGAGGCCGACGAGCACCTGGTCGAAGGGGCGCACCACGTCTTCCGCCGCGACACCGTCGTCCTGCGCCGGGTGCGCAGCGTGGTCGCGCTGCGCGTCCCGGAGTCCGCCGTGCGCCGCGTCGTCCCGCACCCGTCCGGCGCCGACTGACCGCCGGCGCGGCGCGTCCGGGCTCTTGCGCTCGACCCGTCGAAGGAGCAGGCTCCGCCCGTGCCCCGCTACGACGTGCCGTTGACCGAGCTCGAGGCGCAGGCGCGCGTCGAGGCCGAGGACCGGGCCGAGAGCCAGGCCTCGACCCGGCCGCACGAGCCGCTCGTCGTGCCGCTCGTGCACCCCTTCGGCGACGGCGCGACAGGCAGCGACGGGGACGGCGACTGACGCCCGCGGATCGACGCGCGGGGTGCGACGGCGCGGCTGCGGACGCGCGACGGCCCGGCCCCGCAGCAGCGGGACCGGGCCGTCGACAGGCGCGTCGGGCTAGTGGGAGTGCCCGTGGCCGTGACCGGCGTCGGCCGGCTCCTCCTCGCGCTTGTCCACGACCAGCGTCTCGGTCGTCAGCAGCATGCTGGCGATCGAGGCGGCGTTGCGGACCGCGGAGCGGGTGACCTTCACCGGGTCGACGATGCCGGCCGCGACGAGGTCGACGTACTCACCGGTGGCGGCGTTGAGGCCCATCGATCCAGAGCCAGAGGGCCCGGCGCCCGCCTCGCGAGCGCGGTTCACGGCAACGCGGCCCTCGAGGCCGGCGTTCGCGGCGATCCAGTAGGCCGGCTCGTCGAGCGCCTTGCGGACGATCTCCACACCGACGAGCTCGTCGCCGGTCTTGCCGAGGCCGCCCTGCAGCACCGCGGCGGCGTGCACGAGCGCGGCGCCGCCGCCGGGGACGATGCCCTCCTCGACCGCCGCGCGGGTGGCCGAGACGGCGTCCTCGAGCCGGTGCTTGCGCTCCTTGAGCTCGGTCTCGGTGTGCGCGCCGACCTGGATGACGGCGACGCCGCCGGCCAGCTTGGCCAGGCGCTCCTGCAGCTTCTCGCGGTCCCAGTCGGAGTCGCTCGCCTCGATCTCCTGGCGGATCTGCGCGACCCGGCCGGACACGTCCTCGGCGGACCCGCCGCCGTCGACGATCGTGGTGAGCTCCTTGGTGACCGTGACGGTGCGGGCGGTGCCGAGCACCTCGAGGCCGACCTGGTCGAGCTTGAGGCCGACCTCGGCCGACACGACCTGGCCGCCGGTGAGCACGGCCATGTCCTGCAGCATCGCCTTGCGGCGGTCGCCGAAGCCCGGCGCCTTCACGGCCGCGACCTTGAGGGTCTTGCGGATCGCGTTGACGACCAGCGTCGACAGCGCCTCGCCGTCGACGTCCTCGGCGATGATGAGCAGCGGCTTCTGGGCCTGCACGACCTTCTCGAGCAGCGGGAGCAGCTCGCTGATGGCCGAGACCTTGCCGTTGACGACGAGCACGTAGGCGTCGTCGAGGACGGCCTCCATGCGCTCGGCGTCGGTGACGAAGTACGGGCTGATGTAGCCCTTGTCGAACTGCATGCCCTCGGTGAGCTCGAGCTCGAGGCCGGTGGCCTGGCTCTCCTCGACCGTGATGACGCCGTCCTTGCCGACCTTGTCGATCGCCTCGGCGACGAGCTCGCCGACGGTCGCGTCCTGCGCCGAGATGGCGGCGACGGCGGCGATCTCGGCGTGCGTCTGCACCTCGGTCGCGGCCGCGAGCAGCGCCTCGTCGACGGCGTCGACGGCGGCGTCGATGCCGGCCTTGAGCGACATCGGGTTCGCGCCGGCGGCCACCGAGCGCAGGCCGATCTTCACCATGGCCTGGCCGAGCACGGTGGCGGTGGTGGTGCCGTCGCCCGCGACGTCGAGCTCGAGGACCCGCTCGAGAACCTCGGCGCCCAGCTCGCCAAGGAGGTCGCCACCAAGACCAACGACGTCGCGGGCGACGGCACCACCACCGCCACCGTCCTCGGCCAGGCGATGGTCAGGCACGGCCTGAGGGCCGTGGCAGCCGGCGCCAACCCGATGGCGGTCAAGGTCGGCAT
>DATLGD010000161.1:0-9206 GCA_035540755.1 Mycobacteriales bacterium
GGTGCTGCCCCGGCGGTGACCCGCCGCGGTGTGCCCGTGCGACGGGTCGCGCCGGTTAGGGTCGGAGGGTGATCTTCAAGGCGGTGCGCGACGGTCGGCCCTATCCCGACCACGGCCTGTCCATGCGCGACTGGACCGACATCCCGCCCAGCCAGGTGCAGCTCGACGAGCTGATCACGACCAAGCGCACGATGGACCTCGGCCGGCTGCTCGACGACGACTCCACCTTCTACGGCGACCTGTTCGCCCACGTCGTGGAGTGGAAGGGCGAGCTCTACCTCGAGGACGGGCTGCACCGGGCGCTGCGCTGCGCGCTGCAGACCCGCAAGTGGCTGCACGCGCGGGTGCTGCGGCTGCCGGGCTGAGCGCCGCGGCCGCGACCGGCCTTCGTCGGTGCGTGCCAGACTCGCCGCCATGAGCGCTGGCGCGGCGGACCTCCGAGAGGAGCAGGTCGTGGCGCGGCTGCGCTCAGCCGGGGCTCGGTTCGCCTTCCTGCACGGCAGTCGGGCGGCCGGGACCGCCCGGGCCGACTCCGACCTCGACGTCGCGGCCTGGTGGGGGAGCGCCCCGCCGCAGGCCTTCGAAGGTCCTGCTGCCACCCGGCGTCGACCTGCTCGTGCTGAACGACGCCCCGCTCGAGCTCGCCGGCCGAGTCGCTCTCGGCGGGCGGCTGCTGTTCGACGACGACCGGCCGGCACGGGTGCGCTGGCTGGCCGGGACGCGGAAGATCTACGCCGACGAGCTGCCACGTCTTCGTCGCAGCGACCGGGAGTACGCCGAAGCGGTGCGCCGCGGTCGATGAGACCCGGCTGCTGCGCCTGCTGCGATCGGTGTCGGACGACCTCGCGGCGCTGCGCGGCGAAGCCGATGCCTCTGCCGAGCGCCGAGCCGACCCGCTGTGGCTGCGCGGGGTCAAGTACACCTTCGTCACCGCCATCGAGGCGTGCGTCGACGTCGCCCAGCACCTGTGCGCCGCGCGGGGGGTGGGCCGCCCCGAGACAACGGCGACGCCATAGCGGTGCTCGATCGCCACGGCGTCCTGACTCCCGACCTCGCCGCCCTGGCGCCGCTGGCCGGCCCGGCCGACTCGCCGACTTCGTCGTCGACGTCGCGGCCTGGTTGGAGCCCGGCCCCGGCTGAGCGGCTACAGCCCCAGCACGGCCTGGGCGACGAGGAAGTAGATGACCAGCCCGGTGGCGTCGACGAACGTGGTGATGAACGGAGCGCTCACCACCGCCGGGTCCACGCCGAGCCGCTTGGCCACCATCGGGGTCAGCGACCCGGCGGTCGTCGCCAGGGTGCACACGGCCACCAGGGCCAGGCAGAGCACGAGCGCGATGTCCACGTCCACGAGCAGGGCGGCCGGCACGAAGCCGAGCAGCGCCAGGCAGGAGCCGAGCAGGAAGCCGGTGGCGATCTCCTTGCCGACGACGCGCGAGAGGTCGGCGAAGCGCACGTCGCCGACGGCCATCGCCCGCACGACCGTCGTCGCCGCCTGCGACCCGGCGTTGCCCCCGGTGCCGATGAGCAGCGGCACGAACAGGGCGAGCGCGACGACGGCGGCGAGCGTGTCCTCGAAGGCGTCGAGCACGTTCACGGTCAGGGTGGCGCCGACGATGAGCACGAACAGCCAGCCGACGCGGGCCCTGACCAGGCCGAGCACCGACGTCGCCAGGTAGGGCCGGCTGAGCGGCTCGCTCGCGCCGGTGCGGGCGAGGTCCTCGCTCTCCTCCTCCTCGAGGATGCGCATGGCGTCGTCGACGGTGAGCAGGCCGAGCAGCCGGTTCTCGTCGTCGACCACGGGCACGGCGACGGCGCCGTGGTCGCGCACCACCCGGGCGGCGGTCTCCTGGTCGTCGCGGGCGTGCACCAGCACCGGCTCGCTCATGACCTCCCGCACCGGGACGTCGTCGTCGGTGACCAGCAGCCGGCGCAGCGACACGACGCCGACGACGCACCGGCCGGGACCGATGACCGGCAGCACGTAGAGCGTCTCGGCATCCCTGCCGTGCCGGCGGACGTGCTCGAGGGCCTCGCCGACGAGCGCGTCCTCGGGCAGCGCGACCACCTCCGGCGACATCCGCCGGCCGGCGGTGTCCGCGGGATGGCCGAGCAGGGCCGTGGTCATGGCGCGCTCGTCGGGGCTCAGCCCGGAGAGCAGGCGCTGCGCCACCGTGGCCGGCAGCTCGTCGAGAAGGCCGGCGCGGTCGTCCGGGTCGAGGTCGCGGACGAGCGCGGTGACCGCCTCCTCGCGCAGCCCCTCGAGCAGCTCGGTCTGCAGCGCCGGGTCGAGGTCCTCGAAGACCTCGAGCGCACGGTCCTTCGGCAGGGCGCGGAAGGCGACGGCGCGGGTGACGGCGTCCCAGCGCTCGAGCTCGTCGACGACGCCGGGGACGTCGCGGTCGGCCAGGTGCTGGCGCAGGCCTCGGAGGTCGCCGTCGCGGGCGAGCTGGGCGAGGTCGGTCATGCCGACCAGTCTCCCAGCACCGCTGCCGGGCTCACCCCGCGGTCACGTGGCCGACGAGGCGCGGTCAGGGGCTGGCCGAAGCGGTGACGGTCGGCGTCGGGCTGGGCGAGGCCGACGGCGAGGCCGACGGGGACGGGGACGGGGAGGCCGAGCCGGTCGCGGGAGCTGTCGGCGAGGCGGACGCCGTCGGGCTCGCGGTCCCGGCGGTCTGGGCAGCGGGTGCGTCCTGCGCAGGACCGACCGCGACCACCTCGGTGCGCAGCACGTCGGCGAAGGCCGCAGCGATGACGCTCACCCGGTCCCGGATCTGCGCGATGTCGAGGCCCGCGTTGCGCAGCCCGTTCAGCTCGCGGCGCAGCTCGGCGATCCGCTTGCGACCCTCGCCGGTGAGCCGCACCATGCCGTCGGTGGTCTGCACGTTCTGGTAGGCGTAGGCGAGCGTGGCGCACCCGTCGCACCCGCTGTTGATGGCGATGGCGACGTTCTCCGGCGCGACGACCTCGGCGTCGCCGGTGACGAGCACCCCCTCCAGGGCGATGGCGACGGTCTGGCAGTCGTTGCACGACGCGGCGGCCACGGCCGCGTTGGTGGCGTCGACCGTCTCGCCGCGCGCGACCACCACCTTCAGGCGCACGGCGTAGACCTCGCTGCCGTCGCGGGTGTTGACGGCGACGGCGGTGTTGTCGTCGCCGGACCCGGAGCTGCCGGAGGCGCTGGGTTCGGCCGACGTGGCGGTCGACGCGGTGGCCGGGTCGGCGCCCTCACCGGCCCCGGCCACGACGAGGCCGGCGCCGAGCAGCCCGGCCAGGCACAGCGCGGACAGCCCGGAGAGCGCGACGGTGCGACGGGACAGTGCGGCGAGACGGGCGGGACGGCGCACGGTGGCCTCCTGGGATCAGCTGCTGGGCGACGGGCTGGGACTGGTGCCGGTGTCGGCGCCGGTGCCGGTGGTGCCGGTGGTGGTGCCTGTGGGTGTGGCCGTCGGGGTGGCGGTCGTCCCCGGCGGGCCCGGGCTCGTTGACGCGGTGGCCGCCGGGGTCGGCGACGCCGAGGCGCCGGGGGTGGGGGCGGTGCTGGCGGCCGGCGCGGTGCCGTCGGAGATCGCCGGTCCTCGTGTCCCGGTCGCACCGGCCCCCTCCTGGGTGGCGCCGGTCCCTGCGCCTCCCGGCGGGTCGAGGACGGCGGACTGGCCGGGTGCGACCGGCGGGAGGGGTTCCTGCGCCTCGCTCGGCGAGCGCAGCAGCGGCGTCCCGCTGCCGACGGTCGAGAGCTCGGCGACCTGCTGCTGGACAGTGGCGCGCTCGCCCTCGCGGTAGGGGGCGACCCGGCCGTCCGGCCACCAGGCCAGCGCCAGCACGGCGACGAGCAGGAGCCCTCCGGTGACGACGAGCCCCCGGCGCCCCGCCGACCCGGCCGACCACGACCAGGCCTTGCCGGCGCCGCGTCGGGCGACCCGCGTGAGGGTGTAGGTGATGCCGATCGTCGGCAGCAGGAGCAGGACCAGCTGCACCGCGGCGAAGGCGGCGGTGGCGCCGCCCGCTGTGGTGATCTGCCCGACGAAGCGTGCGGCGGAGTCCCAGCTGGTGGCCGCGATGCGCGGCGCGGCCAGCAGGAAGTAGCCCAGGTTGAGAGCCAGCACCGGCACCAGGACGAACACCCAGCCGGCGACGACGCGCCGCACCCACGGCTTGAGCTGCGCGACCTCGGGGTCCGGGGCGCGGAACGGCACGGCCGAGCGCAGCACCGGTCCGATCCGCCGGAACAGGTCGGGCACGCCGACCAGGTCGCTGACGACGTAGTAGCCGTCGAGGCGCAGGAACGGGAGCAGCTGCTGCAGCACCTGGATCTGCAGCAGGAAGCACAGCAGCACCAGCGGCTCGTAGCGCGTCACCGCGTAGACCAGCGCGAGCGCGATGACGATCATGGCGTTGACGTAGATGCCGCCGAGGTCGGTGCGCAGCCGCCCGCGCCGGTCGAGCTGGTAGGCCTCGGTGACGTCGGTGTAGAAGGCCGGCCAGACGACGTAGACCCCGGCCCCCATCCCCCCGGGCTTGGCGCCGCCGTAGGCGCAGGCCGCGGCGTGCCCGAGCTCGTGCAGGGCGGCCGAGGCGACGATCACGGCGGCGACGAGCAGGAAGACGACCGGCTGCTGGACCGTGGCCCGCAGCCCGTCGCCGACGCCGTGCACGAAGAACAGCCAGACGTCGACGGCGACCAGGCCGGCGATCACGGCCAGCACGAGCGGCGGCCAGAACAGCGGTCGGGCCAGCCGGGCGACGCGCCGCACCGCGGCGGGACCGAGCAGCTGGCTGCGGAGCTTGAGCCCGAGCAGCGGGTCGGACTCCTCGACCTGCGGACTGCTGCCGTCGGGGGCGGCGAGCACCCCCAGCGGACGGAGCTTGCCGACCAGCGTGCGCACGTTGTCGGCGCTGACCTGCTTGCCGTAGGCCTGGCTGACGCGGCCCGCGATGTCGTCGACGCTCCGCTGGCCGTCGCACTCGTCGGCCACCAGGTGGAGCAGGCGGGACAGCTGCACCAGCTGCCCACCGGGCCGGCGGGCGAGGTACTGCGGCTCGGTGTAGCCGGTGCCGGCGTACTCGCCGAGCAGCTGGACGCCGTCGGCCAGCTGCGGCGGCGGCTCGCCGACGGCGGCTGGCGCGCCGGTGCCGGCCGCCGTCGGCGGGCGGCGTCGTGGGCAGCCGGCCATCGGGCGGTCGTCGACCGGGCGGTCGGGGGCCAGCGTCACAGGAGTCCTGCCGAGGGAGGGCCGGAGACCGGCGCGGGGGTCGGGCGGAAGGGTGAGCGGGTGGGGCAGCACCGTGCTGGGGCGACACGGCGCTGAGGCGGGGCCCACGGGCGGCAGGCCCCGCCTCAGCGGGTCGATCGGTGGCCGGCGTCGACCGGGTACCGACTAGTTGGACTGGTCGATGTCCGCGGTCTGCGTGGCGTTGGCGACCGCCGTCGAGTCGTCGGACAGCACGTTCAGCGCCACAGCGGCGTTGACGGGGGCCGCGACGTTGGCGTTGATCAGCGACATCTGCTCGCGGTCGGGCAGCTGCTCGCCGTCCTGCGCCTCGAGCTCGGCGTCGGTCAGGCCGGGGGTGGTCGTGTCGGTCATCGCGCGGCTCTCCTAGTTGCTCTGGTCGATGGTGACGTCCTGCTCGGCGTTCGCGTACGCGACCGAGTTGTCCGACAGGATGTTGGCGGCGACGGCGGCGTTGACCGGCGCGGCCAGGTTGGCGTTGACCAGCGACATCTGCTCGCGGTCGGGCAGCTGCTCGCCGCCCTGCGCCTCGAGCTCGGCGTCGGACAGGCCGGGGGTGGTCTCGCTCATGGAGTGCTCCTCAGGGTGAAGGGTGGTCGGTCAGTTCGACTGGTCGATGAAGGAGTCCTGGTCGGCGTCGGCGTAGGCGATCGCACCGTCGGACAGCACGTTGGCGGCGACGGCGGCGTTCACCGGCACGGCGACGTTGGCGTTGACGAGCGACATCTGCTCGCGGTCGGGGAGCTGCTCGCCGCCGGCGGCGTCGAGCTCTTCGGGGGTGAGGCCGGGCTGCTGGTCGGTCACGACTGCTCCTCGCTGTCGGGGGGAGGGGGACGGGAGTCCCCCGCGGGGTGCGTGCGGGTGGGGTCGCCGGTCGTCGCGGCCCGGGCGGACCGCCTCTGCCGGATGTGGACGCTCTGCTTCGCGGCACTGCTGCCGCCACCGGAGGTGACGACGTTCAGGTCGGCGGCGATCGAGGCGCTCAGCCCCGGCTCGTCGATGACCTTGCGGATCCGCTTGCTGACATGTCCGTCCACGCCGCAGTTGTGCCATCTCGCTCGGACCTGCAACCTGACGACCGAGAGAGGAAATACTTACCGCCCGATCAGAGGATGTGCGGCTCGTTCGGGTTGCCGTGCCAGCCCTGGGCGGCGTCGGGCAGCACCTCCATCGCGGGGGTGCCGTCCACCGCTCCGGGGGTCACCAGGGACATCTGCTCGCGGGGCGGCAGCGGCGCGCCGCCCTCGGCGGCCAGCTCCTGCTCGGACAGGCCGGCGGGCGCAGCGGCGGGGTGCTCGGGTCGCGTCATGGTGCCTGAGGTTCCCGTCCGCGGAGCGCGTCACCCCTCGTCCGCGGTTTCCGCGCCGACGCTCGCGGGCACCGCCGGGAGCGTACCGGCGGGCGCGTCACTGCCTGCAGGGGCGCCCGCACCGCACCGACCGACGGCACGGAGGCACGAGTGAGCACCGCACGACGCCTGTCCACCCTGGTGCTGGCACTGGTCGCGCTGACGGGGCTCGCAGCGCTCGGCCCGGCGGCCGCGGTCGCCCAGACCGGCGGTGGCGCCAACAACCTCGTCCAGGTCGTCAACACCGGCGCGGAGTCCTTCGCCGCTCGGTCGGGCGTGCAGGCAGCGCCGTACGGGGGCGACTCCGCGCAGTCCACCAACCTGGCCCGGGCCGACGCCCGGAGCTGCACCGGCTGCGTCACGCAGGCCGCCGCGCTGCAGGCCGTGTTCCTCACCGGGGACCCCAGCACCGTCCAGGTCGCCAACGCGGCCGTGGCGACCAACAGCAGCTGCACGCGCTGCCTGACCTACGCCTACGCCTACCAGTACGTGATCAGCACCGACCGCGCGGTGTCGCTCTCACCGGCTGGGCAGCAGCGCCTCACCGAGCTCTCGCGCCGCGCCGCCGCCGTCGTGGCCGAGCCGGCGACCGGATTCGAGGACTTCGTCGTGCTCGACGGCCGTCTCGACGCGCTCGCCGCGGAGCTGCGGGAGGTCGTCGACGCCGAGCTGCGCGCCGGCGGCCATGCGGCGGTCACCCGCGGCGAGCGCGACCGGCAGGCCGTGGGCGCCTGACGACGCCTCAGCCGGCGGCCTGAGCCGCCTCGGAGAGCACAGCCACGTACTCCTCGAGGGCCCAGGTCAGCGACAGGGCGGTCGGCGGCGACACGCTGGCGACCAGCTCGGTGCCGACCACGGACGCGACCGCACCGCGCGCGACCTGCGGCAGCAGCTGCGCCTGCGGCGAGGACAGGAACGCGTCGGCCTCCGCCTGCGAGGCGGCGTAGCTGACCAGCACGTCGCTGTCCAGCTCGGCCAGCCGCTCGGTGCTCAGCGTGTAGAAGAACGTGTCGTCGCCGCTGGCGAGGGCGTCGACGCTCTCGGCGCTCGTGAACCCGAGGTCGAGGACGAACTCCACCCGCGGGTCGGCCGGCTTGTAGACGTAGAAGGCGTCCGGGGTGGAGGCGACCAGCGCGATGCTCTTGCCCTGGAACTCGGGGTGGGCGGCGGCCTGCTCGGCCACTGTCGCGTCGATGTCGGCGAGCAGCGCCTCCGCCTCGTCGCTGCGGCCCAGGGCCTGCCCGACGATGCGGATCGTGTCGCGCCACGGCGTCGCCCATGCCTGTTCCGGGTAGGCGACGGTCGGCGCGATGCGGGACAGCTGCGCGTACTCGGTCTCGGTGATGCCGGAGTAGGGGGCCAGGATGAGGTCCGGCTCTGCGGCGGCGATGGCCTCGACCGGCACCTCCTGGGTGTCGGGCAGCACCTCGGGCACCTGCTCGCCGTCGGCCTCGAGCCGCTCGCGCAGCCAGGGCAGGACGCCCTGGTCGTCGCCGCCGTAGGCCTGGGCGGGGATGGCGACGGGGACGACGCCGAGCGCGATCGCGGCGTCGGCGCTGCCCCAGCCCCAGGTGACCACGCGCTGCGGGTCTGCCGGCAGCTCGGTGCTGCCGAACGCGTGGGTGATCGAGGACGCGCGGACGGCGTCGGCGGCGGTGTCGGAGTCGGTACCGCCGCCGCAGGCGGCGAGCGGCAGGGCCGCGGCGAGGACGAGCGCGACGGGGCGCAGGCGGACGTGCACAGGAGCTCCTTGACGAGCAGTGGTTAGGGCAGCCTAACCTCACCACACCTCGGCGTCAGGGCGTCAGGGCGTCAGGGCGTCACGGCGTTCGGCGGAAACTGCGGGTGCACGTGCCGGGCTCCCACCGGGACGACCATCGGCCGGTCGCTGACCGGCTCGTCGACGACCACCGCGACCAGCCCGAACACCTCGAGCAGCAGCTCGGCGGTGAGCACCTCGCGCGGGCTGCCCTGGGCGACGACGCGCCCGTCCTGCATGACCACGAGCTGGTCGGAGTAGCGCGCGGCGAGGTTGAGGTCGTGCAGCACCAGGACGACGGTGCGGCCGTGGTCCTCGTGCAGCGCGTCGACGAGGTCCATCACCTCGAGGGCGTGCGCGAGGTCGAGGTAGGTGGTCGGCTCGTCGAGCAGCAGCAGGTCGGTGCCCTGGGCCAGCGCCATGGAGATCCAGGCCCGCTGCCGCTGCCCGCCGGACAGCTGGTCGACCGGCCGGTCGGCGAGGTCGGCGATGCCGGTCTGCTCGAGGGCCAGGGCCACGACCTGCTCGTCGTCGGAGGACCACTGGCGGAACCAGCGCTGGTGCGGGTGCCGGCCGCGCGCCACCAGGTCGGCGACGGTGAGCCCCTCGGGTGCGACCGGCGCCTGCGGGAGCATCCCGAGCACCTGCGCGACCTCGCGGGTACGCATGCTGGACAGGTCCCGGCCGTCGAGCACCACGGCACCGCCGGCGGGCCGCAGCAGTCGCCCCAGCGCGCGCAGCAGCGTGGACTTGCCGCAGCCGTTCGGGCCGATGACCGTCGTGATGCCGCCGGCCAGGACGTCGAGGTCGAGACCGTCGACGACGGTGCGCTCGCCGTAGCCGAGCGTGACGCCGACGGCGGACAGCC
>DATLGD010000162.1:0-14408 GCA_035540755.1 Mycobacteriales bacterium
GTCGAAGCTGGGCAAGACGTCAGGGTCGACCACCGGGAACTGACCGCCCGCCGCCCCCGCACCCCGAGGAGCCCCATGAGCACCCCGCTCGCCGATCTCACCGCTGCCGGCGTGGCCGTGTGGCTCGACGACCTGTCCCGCGAGCGCCTGCGCAGCGGCAACCTGCAGGAGCTCGTCGAGACCCGCGAGGTCGTCGGCGTCACCACCAACCCGTCGATCTTCCAGAAGGCGTTGTCGGGCGGCGCCGCCTACGACGAGCAGGTGCGCGACCTCGCGCTGCGCGGCACCGACGTCGGCGAGGCGGTGCGGATGCTCACCACCTACGACGTCCGCTGGGCCTGCGACGTGCTGCATGAGGTCTACGACCGCACCGACGGCGTCGACGGCCGGGTCTCGATCGAGGTCGACCCGCGGGTGGCCC
Organism: Mycobacteriales bacterium; assembly: GCA_035540755.1. Classification (GTDB taxonomy): domain Bacteria; phylum Actinomycetota; class Actinomycetes; order Mycobacteriales; family SCTD01; genus DATLGD01. Next base: position 422 of record DATLGD010000162.1, read on the forward strand.
AGGACGCCGCCCGGACCGTCGCCGAGGCCAAGGCGCTGTGGTGGCTGGTCGACCGCCCCAACCTGTTCATCAAGATCCCCGCGACCGAGGCCGGCCTGCCGGCCATCACCGAGGTGCTGGCGCACGGGATCAGTGTCAACGTCACGCTGATCTTCTCGCTCGAGCGCTACCGGGCCGTCATGGACGCCTTCCTGGACGGTCTGGAGCAGGCGAAGGCCAACGGCCACGACCTCACCCGGCTGGCGTCGGTCGCCTCCTTCTTCGTCAGCCGGGTCGACAGCGAGATCGATCAGCGGCTCGAGAAGAGCGGCGCGGACAGCTCGCTGCGCGGTCAGGCCGCGGTCGCCAACGCCCGGTTGGCCTACCAGGCGTACGAGGAGGTCTTCGGCTCCGGCCGCTGGCAGGCGCTCGCCGACGCCGGCGCCAAGCCGCAGCGGCCGCTGTGGGCCTCCACCGGTGTGAAGGACCCCTCCTACGACGACACGATGTACGTCGTCGAGCTCGTCGCGCCCGGCACGGTCAACACGATGCCGGAGGCGACGCTCGAGGCCGTCGCCGACCACGGCGTCGTCCGCGGCGACACCGTGACCGGTTCCTACGCCGACGCCCAGCAGGTGCTCGACCGGCTGCGCGAGGCCGGCATCGACTACGACGACGTCGTGGCGCAGCTCGAGACCGAGGGGCTCGGCAAGTTCGAGGACTCCTGGACGGAGCTGATCGAGTCGGTCACCGAGCAGCTCGAGCGCGCCGGCGCCGACGTCGGGAGCGACGGCGGCACCTCGCCCGCGGGCGACGGCCCTGCCGCCGGCTCCCGTGAGGGGTCGCAGTGACGGCAGGTCCCGGACCGGAGGACGTCGCCGAGGCCCGGCGCGCCGGCACGCCGCCGTCGGAGCTGGTCGGCGACGCCCCCGCCTCCACCGACCGCGGCCCTGCGCCGGACGGCACGCTCACCGCGCACGCGGGCACCGGCCGCGCGGCCGTCGGCGTGCACGTGCACGGCGCGGCGCTGGTCCAGACCGTGCGCCCCGTCCTGCAGCAGCTGCAGGACGACGGCGTGCCCGCGGCGCTCGCGGCCAAGGACGCCACGCTGTGGGGGCCCGACGCCACGGCCGAGGCCACCGTGCGGCTCGGCTGGCTCGACGCCGTCGACACGGGCCGCGAGCTCGTCCCCGGCGTGCTCGCCCTGCGCGAGCAGCTGCAGGCCGAGGGCGTCGACCGCATCGTCCTGTGCGGCATGGGCGGGTCGTCCCTGGCCCCCGAGGTCATCTGCGCCGCCGCCGGACGGGACCTCGTCGTGCTCGACAGCACCGATCCGGGACAGGTGCGCACGGCACTCGCCGTCGGGGACCCGGAGACGCTGCGCCGCACCGTCGTGGTGGTGTCGTCGAAGTCCGGCGGCACCGTCGAGACCGACAGCCAGCGCCGCGCCGCCCGCGCCGCCTTCGAGGCCGCCGGGATCGACCCCGCCGAGCGGGTCGTCGTCGTCACCGACCCGGGTTCGCCGCTCGCCCAGCAGGCCGAGGAGGAGGGGTCGCGGGCGGTCTTCCTCGCCGACCCCGACGTCGGCGGCCGCTACTCGGCGCTCACCGCCTTCGGTCTCGTGCCGGCCGGGCTCGCCGGCGCCGACGTGGCGCGGCTGCTCGACGACGCCGCCGCGCTGCAGCCCTCCCTCGCCGAGGGCGGTCCGTCGCTGCTGCTCGGCGCGCTGCTCGGCGCTGCCGCTGCTGCCGGGCGGGACAAGCTGCTCCTCCTGCCGTCCGCGGACCTGCCCGGCTTCGGCGACTGGGCCGAGCAGCTCGTCGCCGAGTCCACCGGCAAGGACGGCCGCGGCATCCTGCCCGTGGTCGTGGAGGACGCCACCGCCGCCGGCACCGAGCCGGCCGGGGACGTGCTCGTCGTCGCGCTCGGCGACGCCCCCGACGGGCCGGCGGCCACCGTCCGCGGGCCGCTCGGCGGGCAGCTGCTGGCCTGGGAGTACGCCACGGCCGTGGCCGGCCGGGTGCTGGGCATCGACCCGTTCAACCAGCCGAACGTGCAGGAGAGCAAGGACAACACCGGCGCGATCCTGGCCGGCGGGGCCCTGCCGGTCGCCGACCCGGTGCTCGTCGAGGACGGCCTCGAGGTCTACGCCACGGGCGACCTGCTGGCCGAGGTGCGCGACCTGCCGGGTGCCGTCGCGGCGTTGCTCGCGGCCGTGCCCGACCGCGGCTACCTCGCGGTGATGGCCTACCTCGACCGGGTCGCCCAGGCCGACGCCGCGCAGCTGCGCGGCCTGCTCGCCGCGCGGCTGGCCCACCCGGTGACGTTCGGCTGGGCCCCCCGCTTCCTGCACTCGACCGGCCAGTACCACAAGGGCGGGCCGCAGACCGGGGCCTTCCTGCAGGTGACCGCGGCCGTGACCGAGGACCTCGACGTCCCCGGCCGGGAGTACACCTTCGGCACCCTGCAGGCCGCGCAGGCCATGGGTGACCTGCGGGCGCTCGGCGAGCGGGGGCGGCCGGTCCTGCGGGTGCACCTGACCGACCGCGGGGCGGGGCTGCGCCGACTGCTCGAGGCCGCCCGGGGATGACCGGCCGACGATGAGCAACCCGCTGCGCGACCCGCGCGACCGCCGGCTCCCCCGCGTGCCCGACCCGTGCGCCCTGGTCGTGTTCGGCGTCACCGGCGACCTCGCCCGCAAGAAGCTGATCCCCGGCATCTACGACCTCGCCAACCGCGGCCTGCTGCCACCGGGCTTCGTGCTGCTGGGCTTCGCCCGCCGCGACTGGGGTGACGGCGACTTCGAGGAGCTGGCCCGGGAGGCGGCCCGCTCCGGAGCGCGCACGGAGTTCCGGGAGGAGGTCTGGCAGCGGCTGGCCGAGTCCATCCGCTTCCTCGGCGGCTCCTTCGACGACGACGACGCCTTCGACCGGCTGGCGCAGCTGCTGGACGAGTCCGGCAGCGCCCAGCACAACGCCGCGTTCTACCTGTCCATCCCGCCCTCGGCGTTCCCGGTGGTGCTCAAGCAGATGGAGCGCACCGGCATGGCCGACAACGCCAGGGCCGGCGGCTGGCGGCGCGTCGTGGTCGAGAAGCCGTTCGGCCACGACCTCGCGTCCTCGCGCGAGCTGAACGAGCTGGTCAACAGCGTCTTCACCGCCGACGACGTGTTCCGCATCGACCACTACCTCGGCAAGGAGACGGTCCAGAACCTGCTGGCGCTGCGGTTCGCCAACACCCTGTTCGAGCCGATCTGGAACGCCCACCACATCGACTCGGTGCAGATCACCATGGCCGAGGACGGCGGCATCGGCACCCGCGCCGCCTTCTACGAGGAGACCGGCGCGGCCCGCGACGTGCTGCAGAACCACCTGCTGCAGCTGCTCGCCCTCACCGCCATGGAGGAGCCGTCCTCCTTCGACGCCGACGCGCTGCGGCACGAGAAGAAGAAGGTGCTCGGCGCCGTGGTGCCGCCCACCGACTGCGACGCCTACGCCGTCCGGGGCCAGTACGACCAGGGCTGGCTGGCCGGTGAGCGGGCCGTCGCCTACCGGGCCGAGGAGGGGGTCGACGACGCCTCGACCACCGAGACCTTCGCCGCCGTCCGGCTGCACGTCGAGAACCGCCGCTGGGCGGGGGTGCCGTTCTACCTGCGCACCGGCAAGCGCCTCCCCCGCCGGGTCACCGAGATCGCGGTGGTGTTCCGCAAGGCCCCGCACCTGCCCTTCGACGCCACCGACACCGAGATCCTGGGTGCGAACCAGCTGGTCGTGCGGGTGCAGCCGGACGAGGGCGTCACCCTGCGCTTCGGCTCGAAGGTGCCCGGCACCGCCATGGAGGTCCGGGACGTCGCGATGGACTTCCTCTACGGCGAGGCGTTCACCGAGGCCTCGCCCGAGGCCTACGAGCGGCTGCTGCTCGACGTGCTGCTGGGCGACCGGGCGCTGTTCCCGCACGATGTCGAGGTCGAGGAGTCCTGGCGCGTCATCGACCCGATCGAGGCGGCCTGGCGTGCCCAGGACGAGGCCGGTCGCCAGCCGCAGCTGTACCGCGCCGGCGAGTGGGGGCCGGCCGCCGCCGACGAGATGCTCGCCCGCGACGGCCGCACCTGGCGGCGGCCGTGAGCGCGATCTGGAGGCGAGCATGACCACCCTGTGGGACACCACCGGGCGCGACGTGGTGTCGGCGCTGTCCGCCGAGCGCCGGAGGTCCGGCGTGGTGTCGACCGGCCTGGCCCTGACCCTGTGCGTGGTCGTGGAGGAGAAGGACGTCGGCGCGGCCGAGCAGGCCGCGACCCGGGCCGCGGCCGAGCACCCGTGCCGGCTGCTCATGGTGGTGCGCCGCCGGCCGGACGCCGCAGAGTCGCGGCTCGACGCCGAGCTGCTCATCGGCGGCCGCCTCGGGCCCGGCGAGGCCGTCGTCATGCGGATGTACGGCCGGCTGGCGCTCCACGCCGAGTCGGTGGTGCTGCCGCTGCTCGCCCCGGACGCCCCGGTGGTCACCTGGTGGGCCGGCGCGCCGCCGGACCTCGTGGCGCACGACCCGCTCGGGGTGTTCGCCGACCGCCGGGTCACCGACTGCTCGCTCGCGGCCGACCCCGTCGCCGCGCTGCGGCGCCGGGCCGACGACTACGCGCCCGGTGACACCGACCTCGCCTGGACCCGCAGCACGCAGTGGCGGGCGCTCTGCGCCTCCGCCTTCGACCCGCTCGACACGCGTGCCACCGCGGTCCGGGTGATCGGGCCGCCGGACGCCACGCGGGCGCTGCTCGCGGGCTGGCTCGGTCGGCGGCTCGGCGTCGAGGTGGCGGAGAAGGACGCCGCGGGCGACGGCGTCGAGGCGGCGGAGTTCGACCTGGCCGACGGCACCGTGCTGCGCATCGGCCGCGGGGACGGCCGCTCGGCGGTGCTCGCCCGCACCGGGCAGCCCGACCGCAGCATGCCGCTGCCGCCCCGCGAGGTCGGCGACCTGCTCGCCGAGGAGCTGCGCCGGCTCGACCCTGACGACACCTACGCCGAGGCGCTGGAGCAGGCCACCGGCACCTCCGGCCTGTCCGCCCGGCCGCGCACCCGCACCCACATCTGGCACGACCCGACCGCCGACCCCTCCCCGGACCCCGCGCTGACCACGACCTGACGGCCACCACCTGATCGGAGCCGCATGGACCGCCCACCGCCCGTCGTCGTCGTCAGCCCGGACGCCGAGGTGCTGGCCGCCTCCGCCGCGGCCCGCCTGGTCGTCCGGCTCGCCGACGCCCAGGCCCAGCACGGGAACGCGTCGGTCGTGCTGACGGGGGGCGGCATCGGCATCGCGGTGCTCGAGCAGGTCCACCGCTCACCGGCGCGGGCCGCCGTCGACTGGCGCAAGGTCGACGTGTGGTGGGGGGACGAGCGGTTCCTGCCGGCCGGCTCCGACGACCGCAACGAGGTGCAGGCCCGCCGTGCGCTGCTCGACGGGCTCGATCTCGACCCGGCCCGGGTGCACCCGATGGGCGCGAGCGACGGCCCCGACGGCGACGACGTGGACGCCGCCGGCGCGCGTTACGCCGACGAGCTGGCGGCGGCGGCGCCGGCCGGGGCCGCCGTGCCGGCGTTCGACGTGCTGCTGCTCGGCGTCGGGCCGGACGGCCACTGCGCCTCGATCCCGCCAGAGTCGCCGGCCGCACACGACGAGCGCACCGCCTTCGGCGTGCACGGCTTCCCGCTCGGTCCGCCGACCCGCATCACGCTCGGGTTCCCGGCGCTGAACGCGGCCCGCGAGGCCTGGTTCGTCGTCGCCGGTGCCGACAAGGCCGGGCCCGTCGCGATGGCGCTGTCCGGTGCCGGGCCGGTGCAGGTCCCTCCCGCAGGGGTGCGTGGGCGGGCCCAGACGCTCTGGCTGCTCGACGAGCAGGCCGCCGAGCGGCTGCCCCGCGACCTGCGTCGGCGCTGACCCGGGCCGGGGCGGCGGATCAGGAGGCGACCAGCTCCACCTCGTGGCCGGCGGCGTCCTCGAGGTAGGCCGCGTGGTGGTCGGGTCCGCCCGCGAACGGGTGCCGGTCGGCGAACAGCAGCCGCCAGCCGTGCTCCGGCGCCTCGTCGACCAGCTCCGCCAGCTCGGCCGGGGAGCCGGCCCAGAAGGCCAGGTGGTTCCACCCCGGTCGGGTGCGCTCGTGCGGGCCGGCCAGCACCGCCGGCGACTGCTCGAGGACGACGTAGGCGCCGCCGAGCGACCAGCTGCGCCCCACCGGCCAGCGGCGGTGCGGGGCGTACCCGAGCCGGCCGAGCAGCCAGTCCCAGCACGGGACCACCGCGCCCAGGTCGGTGACCCAGAGCTCGGCGTGGTGCAGCCCGCCCCGGGACGGGGGCGGACCGGCGGGCACGGCTACTTGCCGCGCAGCTTCGCGAGCGCCTCGGCGAGGATCGCCTCGCCGTCCTCGGCGTTGCGCCGCTCGCGCACGTAGGCCAGGTGGGTCTTGTACGGCTCGGTCTTGGCCTGCGCGGGCGGGTTGGCCTGGTCGGTGCCCGCCGGGAACCCGCAGCGCGGGCAGTCCCAGGTCTCCGGCACGGAGGCGTCGTCGGAGAACGACGGGGTCGTCTCGTGCTGGTTCGCGCACCAGAACGAGACCCGGATGCGCGGCGCGGCCTCGCCGCGCTCGGCCTCGCCCATCGGTCCGGCGCCCACCCGGCTGCCTCGGATCGCGTTGCCGCCTGCCACCTGAACTCCTGTTCGTCTCCACCGCCGATCGGCGGGGTCCGTGCCGTGCTGTGCCCGACTAGGCCGGCGCGGCGCCGGTCTCCTTCAGCAGCAACCCGAGGGCGATGATGCTCACGACCCACACCAGGCCGCAGACGATGGTCATCCGGTCGAGGTTCTTCTCGACGACGGCGCTCCCGCCGAGCGAGGACGAGACGCCACCGCCGAACATGTTGGACAGGCCGCCGCCCTTCCCCTTGTGCAGCAGCACGAGCACGATGAGCAGGACGCTCGTGATCGTGAGCAGGATGGACAGGAAGGTCACCACGGTCCGTCCTCCGTTCTGGTCGTCGTCGACGGGGTGCGGCGCGTGCGCCGGGCTGGGGTCACGCTACCCGCCGTTCCGGCCCGCGAGCGGCTCTGCCGGGTCCGGCGGCGGTGGCGGCGGGTCGCCGTGCACGACGTCGCTCGCCTCGGCGAAGTGGCAGGCCGACGGGTGCCCCTGCCCGCGGTCGACGAGGGGCGGGTACTCGACCGCGCAGATGTCCTGCGCCTTCCAGCAGCGCGTCCGGAAGTGGCAGCCCGAGGGCGGGTCGGCCGGTGAGGGCAGGTCGCCCTGCAGCACGATCCGCGTCTTCGACCCGCGAAGCGCCGGGTCGTGCGACGGGACCGCCGAGAGCAGCGCCTGGGTGTACGGGTGAGCCGGCCGCTCGTAGACGTCGGCGTTGCTGCCGGTCTCGATGATGCGGCCCAGGTACATGACGTTCACCCGGTCGGCGATGTGCCGCACCACCGACAGGTCGTGGGCGATGAACAGGTAGGACAGCCCGAACTCCTCCTGCAGGTCCTCGAGCAGGTTGATGACCTGCGCCTGCACCGACACGTCCAGGGCGGACACCGGTTCGTCGCACACGATGATCTCCGGCCGGAGGGCGAGCGCTCTGGCGATGCCGATCCGCTGCCGCTGACCGCCGCTGAACTGGTGCGGGTAGCGGTTCAGGACGTCCGGGTTGAGGCCGACGCGGTCGAGCAGCTCGCGCACCGCCTGCTGGCGGCCCTTCTTCGGCAGCACCTCGGGGTGGATCTCCCACGGCTCGCCGACGATGTCGCCGACCGTCATCCGGGGGTTCAGGGAGGTGTACGGGTCCTGGAAGATGATCTGGATCTGCCGGCGGAGCGTCCGGAGCTCGGAGCGGCTCATGGCGAAGACGTCGCGGCCCTTGTAGAAGACCTGCCCGGCCGTCGGCTGCTCCAGCGCCATGAGCACCTTGGTCACGGTCGACTTGCCGCAGCCGGACTCTCCGACGAGCCCCACGGTCTCTCGCGGTCGCAGCTCGAGGTCGACGCCGTCGACGGCCCGGACGTGCCCGATGACCTTCTGGCGCACGACGCCGAGCCGGATCGGGAAGTGCTTGACCAGGCCGGAGACCCGCAGCAGCGGCTCGGTCGCAGGATCGGGCGCGGCCTCAGCCACCGAGCACGTCCTCGGCGAAGTGGCAGGCGCTGCGCCGTCCGCCGGCGACCTCGCGCAGGGCCGGCGCCTCGACGGCGCACACCGCCTCGGCGCGGGGGCAGCGGGGGTGGAACGAGCACCCCGGCGGGATGGCGGACAGGCTCGGCGGCGAGCCGAGGATCGGCGACAGCCGGCTGCCGATCTGGTCGACCCGCGGGACGCTGCTCATCAGACCGTCCGTGTAGGGGTGCGCCGGGCGCGTGAACACCTGCTCGATGCCACCGGTCTCCACGATGCTGCCGGCGTACATGACCGCGATCCGGTCGGCGACCTCGGCCACCACCCCGAGGTCGTGGGTGATGAGCACGATGCCCATCCCGTTCTGGCGCTGCAGGTCGAGCAGCAGGTCCATGATCTGCGCCTGCACCGTGACGTCGAGCGCCGTCGTCGGCTCGTCGGCGATGAGGACGGCCGGATCCAGCGCCAGCGCCATCGCGATCATCACGCGCTGCCGCATGCCGCCGGAGAACTGGTGCGGGTAGTCCTTGACCCGGTCCCTCGCGCTCGGGATGTTCACCCGGTCCATGAGCTCGGCGGCCATCCCCATCGCCTCGCGCTTGGAGGTGCCGCGGTGCACCCGGTACATCTCGGCGATCTGCGCCCCGACGGTGAACACCGGGTTGAGCGAGGACAGGGCGTCCTGGAAGACCATGGCGATCTGCTCGCCGCGCAGCGCCCGCTGCTCGTCCACGGGCATGGACAGCAGGTCCCTGCCCTGGAACCGGATGGCGCCGCTGGTGATGCGCGCCGGCGGGACGTCGAGGATGCCCATGACCGCCTGGGCGCTCACGCTCTTGCCCGAGCCGGACTCGCCGAGGACCGCCAGCGTCTCGCCGGCGTCGAGGTGCCAGCTGACGTCCCGGACGGCGTGCACGGTGCCGGCGTCGGTGGCGAACTCGACCGACAGGTGGTCGACCTGGAGCAGGTGCTGTCCCTGCACCGGCTGCCCGTCGTCGAACGCACCGCCGCGCGAGGTGGCGCGCGGGGTCGAGGTGGCCGGGGGCGAGGGAGCGGACGTCACGTCAGCGCAGCTTCGGGTCGAGGGCGTCGCGCAGGGCGTCGCCGAGGGAGATGAACGCGAGCACGGTGAGGGTGAGGAACGCTCCGGGGAACCAGAGCAGGAACGGCGAGGTGCGCAGGAAGTTCTGGGCGTTGCCGATCATCAGTCCCCAGGAGATGGCGGGCAGCTGCAGCCCGATGCCGAGGAAGGACAGGGCCGCCTCGGCGGAGATGACGACCCCGATGCTGATGGTCGAGTAGACGAGCACCGGCGCCAGCGAGTTCGGCAGGACGTGGCGCAGCACGATGCGGCGGTCGTTGGCGCCGAGCGCGCGGGCGGCCAGCACGTAGTCGGAGTCGCGGAGCGCGACGACGCTCGAGCGGACCAGCCGCATCGGCACCATCCACGACAGGATCGCCAGGGCGAAGGAGACCAGGAGGATCCCGCGGCTGGTGAAGGCCTGGAGCACCAGGATCGCGCCGAGGATGAGCGGGAGCCCGAAGAAGACGTCGGTGACGCGGGCGATGAGGATGTCGATCCACCCACCTCGGTAGCCCGCGACGGCGCCGAGGGTCAGGCCGATCAGCAGTCCGCCCAGCACGACGAGCAGCCCGATGGAGATGGACGCGCGAGCGCCGTAGATGACGTTGGCGTAGTAGTCGCACCCCTGCACGTCGTAGCCGAACCAGGCCTCGCTGCTCGGCTGCTGCCGGCTCCGGGCCAGGTTGCAGGCGCGGGGGTCGGTGCGGGTGAACAGCTGCGGCACCGCGGCCATGACGACGAACACCGCGACGACGGTGGCGCCGAACAGGAACTGCGGGGACCGGCGCAGCTGCCGCCACACGTCGCCCCACAGCCCCGCCTGGTCGACCGCGCCGCCGCTGGCCGCGACCACCGCCGCTCCGCTGCCGCTGCCGGTGCTGACCCCGGTGCTGCTGCTCGCGCCTGCCTGCGGCGCTGCGTCCTGGTCGTCGCGCTCGGCGCCGCGGCCGGAGGTGGGGCTACTCATAGCGGATCCGGGGGTCGAGTGCGGCGTAGAGGACGTCCACGAGCAGGTTGAAGAAGATGTAGACGAACACGAAGAAGGTCGTGATCCCGACGACCAGCGCGCCCTCCTGCTGCCGGACGGCGGTGAAGACGGCGCCGCCGAGCCCGGGCAGGTTGAAGATGCCCTCGGTGATGATGGCGCCGCTCATGAGGGTGCCGAAGTCGGCGCCGAGGAAGGTCACCACCGGGATCAGGCTGTTGCGCACGGCGTGCTTGCCGATCACGGTGCGCTCGGGCAGGCCCTTGGCCCGTGCGGTGCGCACGTAGTCGTTGCGCATGCTCTCGACCAGGCTGGTGCGCATCAGCCGGGCCACGTAGGCCAGCGAGCCGGCGGCGAGCACGAAGCCGGGCAGGACGTAGCTCTGCCAGCCTGCGGTGATGCCGGAGATCGGGAACCAGCCCAGCCGGACGCCGACGTAGTACTGCACGGTGAAGCCGATGACGAGCACCGGGATGGCCACCAGCATCGTGGTGCTGACGAGCACGAGGTTGTCGAGGTAGCCGTTGCGCCTGATGCCCGCGAGCACGCCGGCCGCGAGCCCGGCGACGGCCTCGATGACCAGCGCCGTGGCCGCGAGCTTGGTGGTGACCGGCAGCCGCTGCCCGATGGTGTCGCTGACCGGCCGGCCGCGGAAGTCGATGCCCAGGTCGCCCTGGACGAGGTTGCCCACGTACTTGCCGTACTGCACGACGAGCGGGTCGTCGAGGTTGTAGCGGTCGCGCAGCTCGGCCTGCACCGCCGGCGACAGCGGCCGGTCGCCGGACAGCGCCCGGATCGGGTCGCCGGGCAGCGCGTACACCAGCGCGAAGACGATGAACGAGGCCCCCAGCAGCACCGGGATCGCCAGCAGGAGGCGACGCGCGATGTAACGGGCCACGGGCAGGTCCTCGGGTCGGGCCGGGGTCGCCGGCGCGGGGCAGTCAGCCTAGACGCCGGAGGGTGCGGCCCCGGATCCCCGGGCCGCACCCTCCGTCTGACGTCTGCGGTCTAGCCGTTGTTCGGCTGCACCTGGGTCAGGACGACGTCCTGGAAGGCGTCGAACTGCACGTTCGAGACGTTCTCCGAGTGCGCCCCCTGGGTGGCGCGGAAGAACATCGGCGCGATCGGCATGTCCTCGAGCAGCAGGTCGTCGGCCTGCTGGTACAGCTCGATGGCCTCGTCGTCGCTGTCGGCCTGGTTGCCCTCGGCCACCAGCCGGTCGAACTCCGGGTTGCTGTAGAAGGTCGTGTTCGACCCGTTCGGCGGCCGCGCCTGGCTGCTGAACAGCGGCTCCAGGAAGTTCTGCGGACTCGGGTAGTCCATGCCCCAGCCGAGCCGGAACGGGCCGGTCATGCCCTGCTGGTCCTGCAGCGGCAGGTACTCGGCGAACTCCAGGTCGCCGCGCAGCTGGTAGGTGATGCCCAGGTTGTCGCGCAGCTGGTTGCCCGCGGCGGTGACCCACTGGTCGTGGCCGGCGCCGGCGTTGAACCACAGGTCGACCGGCTGCGCGGTGTCGAAGTCGGTCTCGGCCAGCAGCTCAGCGGCCCGCTCGGGGTCGTACTGGCAGTACTCGCAGGCGTCCTCGCGGTGGCCGTCGATGACCGGCGGGATCACGTCGAACGCCGGCTGGCGGGCGCCGGAGAAGATCGCCTCGGTGATCGCCTCGCGGTCGATGGCCATCGAGAAGGCCTGCCGGACCCGCTTGTCCGCGAAGCGCGGGTCGTAGGTCGGGAAGCCGAGGTAGTCGAAGCCGGCCGCCTCGCGCTCGATGAACCGGTCGCCGAGCTCCTCCTGCGCGGTCTCGATGAGCTCCGGCGGGATCGACGGACGGACGATGTCGAGGTTGCCGCCGAGCAGCTCGTTGTAGGCGGTGTTGATGTCCGGGATGACCCGGAACTCGACGGTGTCGGCGACCGGCGTGTCCTCGCCGGCGAACTCCTCGAACCGGCTGACGGTGAAGCCCTGGGCGGGCACGAACTCGCCGTCGGCCTTGAACGGGCCGTTGCCGATCGGCTGGCGGCCGAACGCCTCGGGGTCGTCGAAGAAGACCTCGGGGAGCGGGGCGAAGGCCATGTAGCCGACGGTCAGAGGGAACTGCCGGAACGGCTGGGCCAGCGTGACCGTGAACTCGGTGTCGCTGACCTTCTCGAGCCCGCTCAGCTCGGGGCTGGGGTTCTCCTCGTCGTAGCCCTCGATGTTGCTGAAGAAGTACGCCCCGCCCTGCGCGTTCTCAGCGTTGGCGGTGTAGTTCCAGGCGTTGATGAACGAGTCGGAGGTGACGGGTGTGCCGTCGTGGAAGGTCCAGTCGTCCTTGAGCGTGACGGTCCAGACCTTGTTGTCCTCGGACTCGATCGACTCCGCCACGCCCTCGTAGACGACCTCGGTGGTCTCGAGGTCGTAGTCCACCAGCGGGGTGAACAGCGCCTTGAGGACCTGGTTGCCCTCGCTCTCGGTGGTGTTGCCGGGGACGAGCGGGTTCTCGGGGTCGTTGATCTGGACCGAGAAGGACCCGCCGGTCTCGCCGGTGCCGGTGCCGCCGTTGTCGCCGCCGCACGCTGTGGCGCCGAGCGCCACGGCGAGCAGCACGGCGGACAGCCGCCGCCTGTTGATCGAAGAGGTCTTCACGTGGTGGTTCTCCTTCTCCGGGATCCCCGGGTACGGGCCGGGCCGGCGCGGTGCGCGCTTCGGCCCGATCGGCCGGAGTCTAGGCACCGCGGACAGCCCGGACACGGCCCGCAGGCGGCGTCCCCGATGATCGTGACGACCTCGTGACGTTCGGGGTGCGGATCAGCCCGGCGCGTGGTATCGGACGATGCCCGCGAAGTCGCCGGCGTCGAGGCTGGCGCCGCCGACGAGCGCGCCGTCGACGTCGGGCTGCTCCATGATCGCCGCGACGTTGCCCGGCTTGACCGAGCCGCCGTAGAGCACCCGGACGCCGTCGGCGAGCTCGCCGGGGTGCAGCTCGGCGAGCCGGGCACGCAGGGCGGCGCAGACCTCCTGGGCGTCCTCCGGCGTGGCGATCTCGCCGGTGCCGATGGCCCACACCGGCTCGTAGGCGACGACCAGCGTGCGGACGACGTCGACCGGGACGCTCTCGAGCGCGGCGGTGAGCTGGTCCACGCAGTGCTGCACGTGCCCGCCGGCCCGGCGGACCTCGAGGCCCTCGCCGACGCACAGGATGGGGACCAGTCCGTGCCGTCCGGCGGCGAGCAGCTTGCTGCGCACGACGTCGTCGGTTTCGCCGTGGTGCTGCCGCCGCTCGCTGTGGCCGACGAGGACGTAGGTGCAGCCGAGCTTGGCCAGCATCGCGCCGCTGATGTCACCGGTGTAGGCGCCGCCGTCGTGCGGGGACAGGTCCTGCGCGCCGTAGCGGATGCGGAGCTTGTCGCCGTCGACGAGCGTCTGCACGCTGCGCAGGTCGACGAACGGCGGCAGGACCGCCACCTCGACGGCGTCGAAGTCCTCCGCGGTCAGGCTGAAGGCCAGCTTCTGGACCAGGGCGATGGCCTCGAGGTGGTTGAGGTTCATCTTCCAGTTGCCCGCCATCAGCGGGGTGCGGGCGGCGGCGGCCATGGTCTCAGTCCTCCAGGACGGTCAGGCCGGGCAGGGCCTTGCCCTCGAGGTGCTCCAGGGACGCCCCTCCCCCGGTGGAGATGTGGGTGAAGCGGTGCTCGCCGATCCCGAGCGCACGCACGGCCGCGGCGCTGTCGCCGCCACCCACGACCGTGAGCGCGCCGGTGAGCGCCCCGCCCTCGCCGTCGCCGTCGGACAGGCCCGCCACGGCCTCGGCGAC
>DATLGD010000163.1:0-17371 GCA_035540755.1 Mycobacteriales bacterium
GCGGTGCAGCGGCTGCATGGCGGGGTGCTTGACCTTCCAGCGCCCGCTCATCTGCTCGACGACGAGCTTGCTGTCCATCCGGACGTCGACCTCGTCGGCACCGAGGTCCCGGGCCGCCTGCAGACCGGCGATCAGCCCGCCGTACTCGGCCACGTTGTTGGTGGCCCGGCCGATGCCGGCGGCCCGCTCGGCGAGCACCCGCCCGGTGGCGGCGTCGCGCACGACGGCGCCGTAGCCGGCCGGGCCGGGGTTCCCGCGGGACCCGCCGTCGGCCTCGACGACGACCCGAGCCGGTCCGGCCACCTAGAGCCCGGACTCGGCGGTGCGCACCATGATCCGGCCGCACTCCTCGTGCCGCAGGACGTCGTCGACGCCGGCGGCGCGCACGTCGGCGATCTCGTTCTGCATGAGGTCGAGCCGGCAGCCCCCGCAGCGGCCCTGCCCGATGGCGGCGGCGCCGGTGCCCTCCTTAGCCCGGATCTTCTCGTAGAGCGCCAGCAGGTCCGCGGGGAAGGAGGGCGCGAGCTCGTCGCGCTGCGCCCGGGTGCGCGCGATCTCGGCGTCGATCTCGGCGAAGGCCTCGTCGCGGCGGGCCTCGGCGGCGGCGCGGTCGGCCAGGTGCTGGTCGCGCTGCCCGGTGAGCGCGTCGAGCTCCTTCTGGACGGTCTCGACCTTCTCCATGACCTCGAGCTCGCCGTCCTCGAGGTCGGACTGGCGCCGGGTCAGCGTGGCGACCTCGTGCTCGATGTCCTGCAGCTGCTTGGGGTTCGTGATGGCTCCGGAGGCCAGCCGCTCCTCGTCGCGCGCCTTGCGGGTGCGCACCTGGTCGATCTCGCGCTCGAACCTGTCCTGCTCCCGCTGCAGGTCGCTGAGCTCGGTCTCGGCGCGGACGATGCCGTCACGCAGGCCCGCGACCTGCGCGTCGAGGCGCTCGATCTCGGCCAGCTCCGGCAGGGTGCGGCGGCGGTGCGCCAGCCGGTCCAGCGCGCTGTCGAGCGCCTGCAGGTCGAGCAGCCGCAGCTGGACGAACGGGTCGGCCTTCACGGCGTCGGCTCCTTCGAGGGTCCTGCGGGGGACGGCCGGACGGCGGTCGTCCACGGGTCGGTGACGAGCTCCGACACCGACGTCTCGACCCTAGTCTCGGCGGCCAGCCGCCGGGCGGCGTCGGCCAGCCACGGCCACTCGGTCGCCCAGTGGGCGGCGTCGAGGAGGGCGAGGCCCTCGGGCGCCTCGCTGGCCGGGTGGTGCCGCAGGTCGGCGGTGAGGTAGGCCTGCGCGCCGGACCGCGCCGCCTCCTGCAGCAGGCTGTCGCCGGCGCCCCCGCACACCGCGAGCGTCGACACCACCGTGGCCGGGTCGCCCGCGGCCCGGACTCCCCATGCGGTGGCCGGCAGCGCCGCCGCGACCTGCTCGGTCAGCTCGCCGAGCGACAGCGAGGCGGGCAGCTCGCCCACGCGCCCCAGACCTCGACCGCCCAGCACGGTCGCCAGCTCGAGGACGTCGTAGGCCGGCTCCTCGTACGGGTGCGCCCGGACCAGAGCCCGCAGGACGGTCTCGCGCGCGTGCCGCGGCAGCACCATCTCGAGCCGGGTCTCGCGCACCGTCTCGACGTCGCCGACGGAGCCGATCGTCGGGTTCGCGCCCTGCAGCGGCCGGAAGGTGCCGGTGCCCGTCGTCGTCCAGGCGCACCGCTGGTAGTCACCCACGGTGCCGGCGCCGGCCTCCGCCAGGGCGTCGAGCAGCGCGTCGGCGTCGTCCTCCGGGACGAAGACGACGAGCTTGTCGAGCGGGTCGCGCGGCTGTGGCTGCAGCGGGCGGAGGTCGCGGAGCCCGACCGCCCGGGCGAGGGCGTCGGACACCCCCGGGTCGGCCACGTCGGCGTTGGTGTGGGCGACGAGCAGGCCGCAGCCGGCCCCGATGAGGCGGTGCACGACGCGACCCTTGGGGTCGGTGGCGGCCACCGAGGTGGTGCCGCGCAGGTACAGCGGGTGGTGGGTGACGAGCAGGTCGGCGCCGAGGCCGACCGCCTCCTCGACGACCGCCTCGACCGGGTCGACGGCGAAGTGCACCCGCCGGACCGGTGCGTCAGGATCGCCGCAGACCAGTCCGACGGCGTCCCAGGACGAGGCCCATGCAGGCGGGTACAGCCGGTCGGTCGCCGCGACCACGTCGCGCAGGGTCGGGGTCACTCGGCGCAGGCTAGTGCGGCCGGTCAGCGCGAGTCGGCGCGGCGCGACTCCTCGCGCCGGTGCAGGTCGACCGTGCGGGTCACCTTCTCGAGCATCTCGTCGGGTTCGAGGGAGAAGGCGTTGGCCGCGATGTCGAGCAGCACCGTCCCGAGCGCCAGCAGCGCCCGGGCGGTCGCCTCCGGGTCGGCCCGCGCGTGCTCGGCGAAGGAAGCCCACGCTCCCGGCTCCCGACGCACGTAGGCCTGGACCCGCCGCACGGTCCGGTTGAGAGACGCGGCGTCGACGCCGGGCGCATCGGTCGTGTCGAGGTGCACGCGCCGGACAGTAAGGCGTCTGTCACTGCGGGGACAGCATCCCGGGCCGGCGTGTCGCGCAAGCGAGCTCCGCGCCGGCTTCGCGCCCGCCGCACTGGTCCCGACCCAGCGTCTGTCCGTCGGCTCCGGCGCCGCCGACCGGCTCGCGGCGTCGGGAGCACGCCACCGACCAGCCGGCACGGAGGCGGTGCTGCCCCTGCTGTCCGGCACCGGCGAGCGGCTGGCCGAGGCGCTGCGCCGGCCCGATCTCGTCCCGGCCGGCTGAGCCGACTCAGCTCGCCTTGCGCAGCTCCTGCACGGTGCCGCCCCGTTCGGACGCCGTCTCCGGCGCGGCGTCGGCGGTCGCGACCAGGAAGCGGTTCGGCAGCGACAGCTTCCAGATGGTGCGCAGCGTCTTGAGGTACTGCTCGGTCAGCGTCCCGCTCGTGTACGGCAGGTCGTACTTCTCGCACAGCGCGCGCACCCGCACCGAGATCTCGGCGTACCGGTTGCTCGGCAGGTCCGGGAACAGGTGGTGCTCGATCTGGTAGCTGAGGTTGCCGGACATGAACGCCATCAGCGGACCGGCCTGGAAGTTGGCCGAGCCCAGCATCTGGCGCAGGTACCACTCGTGCGGCGTCTCGTCCTCGAGCTCCTGCACGGTGAACTTCTCGGCGCCGTCGGGGAAGTGACCGCAGAAGATGACCGTGTACGCCCACAGGTTGCGCATCAGGTTCGCGGTGGCGTTGGCGGTCAGCGTCGAGACGAATTGGGGCCCGGTCAGCAGCGGGAACAGCACGTAGTCCTTGACGGTCTGCCGACCCACCTTGCGGCCGATCTGCTTGAGCTGCCGCCACATCACCTTCGGGTCCTTGCGGCCCTTGCGGATCGACTGGATGTTCAGGTCGTGCAGCGCCACCGCGTACTGGAAGAACACCGCCAGCATCGCGTTGCTGATCGGCTGCGCCAGGTACACCGGAGACCACCGCTGGTCGCGCGTGACGCGCAGGATGCCGTAGCCGACGTCGTCGTCCTTGCCGACGACGTTGGTGTACTTGTGGTGCACGAAGTTGTGCGAGTGCTTCCACTGCTCCGACGGGCAGGCGGTGTCCCACTCCCAGGCGCTCGAGTGCACCTCGGGGTCGTTCATCCAGTCCCACTGGCCGTGGATGACGTTGTGCCCCAGCTCCATGTTCTCGATGATCTTCGCGAGGCCGAGCATGGTCGTCCCGGCCACCCACGCCGGCGGGAAGGCGCTGGCGAACAGCACCGTGCGGCCGCCCACGGCGAGGCCGCGCTGCAGCCTGATCGCGTTCTTGATGTAGGCGGCGTCGCGTTCGCCGCGGCTCTCCTCGATGTCCTTGCGGAGCTGGTCGAGCTCACGACCGAGGGCGGTGACGTCCTCGTCGGTGAGGTGGGCGAACTCCTTGATGTCGGTGACGGCCACGCGGGGCCTCCGTCCGGTAGGGGGTGGTGATGGGTCGGTTCAGCAAGGTCAGACGCCGAGGACGCAGTCGCCCGCTGCGGCGGAGATGCAGGTCTGGACGCGGTCGCCCTCGACCTTCACGTCGCCGCTGCGCAGGTCGCGCACCGAGCCGGCGACGAGCGGGACGACGCAGCTCTGGCAGATGCCCATGCGGCAGCCGAACGGCATCTGCACGCCCACGTTCTCGCCGGCCTCGAGCAGAGTGGTGGCGCCGTCGACCTCGGCGGTGCGCCCGCCCGCGCCGAAGGTGACCGTGCCGCCCTCCCCGCCCGCGCCGTCGAGCTGGATCGAGAAGCGCTCGACGTGCAGCCGGCCGGTGAGGTGCTCGGCCGCCCACACCTGCTCGGCGGCGTTGAGCATCGGCGGCGGCCCGCAGGCCCAGGTCTCGCGCTCGGTCCAGTCCGGGACGACGTCGGACAGGCGCTGCAGGTCGAGCATGCCCATCGAGTCGGTGAGCTGCTCGTGCAGGTGCAGCGACGGGTGCTCCTCGACCAGCTGGTGCAGCTCCTCGCGGAACAGCACGTCCTGCTCCGCCGGGGCGGAGTGCACGAGCACGACGTCGGGCATCGTGCCGCGCCGGTGCAGCATCCGCAGCATCCCCATGACCGGCGTGAGGCCGCTGCCTGCGGTGAGGAACAGCACCTTCTGCGGCGGCGGGTCGGGCAGCACGAAGTCGCCCTTGGGAGCGGCCAGCCGCACGACGGTGCCCGGCGGCAGCCCGTTGACCAGGTGCTTCGACAGGAAGCCCTCGGGCATCGCCTTGACGGTGATGCTGATGGTGCCGTCGGCCTGCTCGGAGTCGTGGCCGGGAACCGAGGTCAGCGAGTACGACCGCCAGTGCCAGCGGCCCTCGATCTGGACGCCGATGCCGACGTACTGCCCGGCCGAGTAGCTGCCCGACCAGCCCCATCCGGGCTTGACGACGACGGTGGCGGCGCTCTCGGTCTCCTTGACGACGTCGACGACCACGCCGCGCAGCTCGCGCGCGCTCCACAGCGGGTTGATCAGGTGCAGGTAGTCGTCGGGCAGCAGCGGTGTGGTGAGCCGGCTGGCCAGTGCGCGCAGCAGGCCGGCGTCGGGCCGCGGCGGGGGCCCGTGGGAGTCGGCCGCGGCCTGCTCGGTGAGGGCCTCGCGGGCCGGTGCGGGAAGACCCTCGGCGGCCGGTGTCGCCAGCCGGGAGCGCGGGGCGGACGCGGCGGAGGCGAGGCGCCGCACCGGAGACGGCGGGCGCGCGTCGACGTCCGAGGGCATGCAGCAGCTCCAGAAGATGGTGTTACGCGGATTATCAGTAAGGTACCCCGCATGGGCGACACCGGAAACCCCCGCCAGCCGGACGGCCGCCGGCAGCGCTGGGCCGAGCACCGCACGGCCCGGCGCGCCGAGCTCATCGAGGCCGTCATCGGCGCGGTCCGGGAGCGAGGGCCCGGCATCGACATGGACGACGTCACCCGCGTCTCCGGCGTCGCCAAGCCGGTCTTCTACCGCTACTTCGCCGACAAGGCCGACCTCTACCTCGCCGTCGGCCGGGAGGTGGCCGAGCGCATCGTCACCGACGTCATGGCCGCGGTCGACGCGCAGAGCTCGCCGCGCGGCATGCTCGCCGCCGGGGTCGACAGCTTCCTGCTGTGGGTGGAGCGCGAGCCGGATCTCTACCGCTTCGTGCTCCAGCCGCCCGTCACGGCGAGCACGGCGGCCGACTACAGCGCCGTCGTCGGCATGCACGTCAGCCGCGTCACCGGAGACCTGCTGCGTGCTGCCGGCATGGACAGCGGCGTGGCGGAGCCGTGGGGGTTCGCGATGGTCGGCGCCGTGCGCTCGGCCGCCGAGCGCTGGCTCGACCAGCGCACGATGAGCCGCGAGGCGCTCGCGGGCTACCTGACCGACCTGCTGTGGTCGGGCTGCCGCACCGCCGTCCCCGGTGTCGTCGCGACCACGCCCCTCGAGGCCGTGCCGCGCGCCGGCGCCTGAGCACGGAGGCCAGCCGGACGCACCCTCCGCGAATGCGGCGCGCCGACCCTCACCCGTCGTCCCACGACCACCCTGAGGCGATCACGAACCGCAGCAGCGCCGCCCGTCGAGGTCGGGCCCGGGCGACGGCGTCGGCGTAGTGCGCCGCCGGGACGAGCGGGATGCCGGCGTCGGCGAGCGGCTCGAGCCCGGGGGCACCAGGGGTCGGTCCGGCGTCGTCGGCCCGTGCGGTGCCCGGGCCGGTGACCAGATGGCGCTCGACGGCGTACCGGAGCGGCTCGGTGGCGCTCGCTGCCGGCCGAGCCGGGGGCGACACCGCGCTGCTCAGCAGCAACAGCGCGTCGTCGAGGCGGGCGAGCGCGACGGGGGCGGCGACGGCCCGCTGACCGGTGTGGAAGTACTGCAGCACCGGGTAGGCGAGGTGCTGCTCGGCCAGCGTCGACACCCGGCCGGTGAGCGAGACCAGGTGCTGCTGGAACGGCGGGCTGAACGCGCTGCCGTCCCAGCCCCGCACGACGATGTCGGACGGCGAGCGGCCGAGCCCCTGGACGTGCACGGCGAGCGCGCGGCGGTCCACCACAGCGCTCACGACGCTGATCAGGTAGGTGATGGCGAGCGTGATGAGCGCCAGGCCGGCGCAGGACATCGCCGCGGTGAACAGCCGCCAGGTGTCGCTCTCGGCGACGAAGTCGCCCACCCCGAGCGTGAAGACGCTGAAGCCGGCCACGTAGACGACCTGCGCCGGGCTCGCCGCCACCTGCGTCTGCGAGTGGACGACCGCCGGGTCACCCGACAGCAGGACCAGCGCGACGCCGGCCCACAGCAGCGTCACCCACATCAGCACGGTCGCCGCGAGCAGCAGCACCCCGGCGGGCGCGAGCAGGCTCGGCACGAGACGGGAGCGCTGCGTCCAGCGGAACAGCCGCCACAGACCCCGCGTGAGGCCGCGGGTCAGCCAGCCCCGGGAAACGGGTGGGGTCGGAGGGCGTCGGTGGACCCAGACAGACTTGAACTGCCGACCTTCGCCTTGTAAGGGCGCTGCTCTACCAGCTGAGCTATGGGTCCGAGGACGCCCAGCGTAGGCGCGGCCACATGGGGTCGGCGTCGAAAGCGTGTGCCGCCGTGACTACCCGGCCGCGGTCGGCATCGGCTCGACGACCAGCACGACCTGCCGCCCTGCCGAACGCGTGAGCACCACCGTCACGGTCCGCGAGCCGCGCAGCGCCAGCCGGCGGCGCAGCTCCTCCGGCTCGACCGCGGTGCCGCGCTTCTTGACGACGACGTTGCCGGCGTCGCGCGCCCGCAGTCGCGCCCGCAGGCCCTTCAGCGAGAACGGCAGCGTCTCCTGCACCTCGAACCAGCGACCGAAGGGCGTCGGCGCGGGTGCGTCCGCCGCGACGTAGGCGATGGTGGCGTCGAGCAGCCACCCCCCGACGTCCTCGGCGAGCTCGGCGACCAGGTGCGCCCGCACCACCGCGCCGTCGGGCTCGAGCAGGAACGGCCCTGGCGCACGGACGGCCGGCGCAGCGGTCCCCCGGCCGGCGAGCACGTCGCCGCGCGGCAGCAGCGTCGCCGTGCGGCGCACCCCGCTGCGTGCCTCCCCCGCCCAGAGCACCGCCTCCTTGACGTCGCCGGCGAGCGACACGACCTCCACCTCGACGTCGTCCGGCAACGCCTCGTGGTCGACCCCGGGAGCGACCTTGACACCGAGCCGGCGGGCCTGGTGGCGCCAGCCGAGGACGACGTCGAGGGCAGGTGTGTAGGCGCGCGGGTCGAACACGCGCCGATCGCCCGCCCGGCGGGCCGGGTCGACGACGACGTCCCGGCCGGAGAGCGGCGCGAGCCGCGTGACGTCGGCGCGCACCAGCTGCACGGACCTGCCGAGCACCTCGGCGTTGGCGGCGGCGAGCAGCAGCCGGGCCTCGTCGAGGTCGACCCCGACCGAGCCGTCGGGCAGCGCCAGCAGGTCGCCGCCGACCGAGCAGCACAGGTCGACGGCGGCGGAGGGGTAGCGACGCGCGCGCCAGGCGGCGAGCGGCGCGGACGACGCCTGCTCCAGGGCCTCCGCCGTCCACCACAGCTCGGCACCCCGAGGGTGCTTGGCCGTCGCCCGGTCCTGAAGGACGGCCTGCTCGAGCGCGAGCGGGCCGAGCTCGGGGCCGGCTGCGGCGCGGACCGCCTCGGCGGCGGCGAGTCGGGCACCCGGGCGCAGGTCCTGCGCGGCGGCGATGCGCACGGCGTCGCGCCCGGCGGTTGAGAGCAGTCGGCGGACCTGCTCCGGGGTCAGCGGCGCGACTTGCTGCGCGCGGCCTTCGGGGCGACCAGGCGCGTGCCCGACCACTCCGGGGCGGCACTGGTGCTGCGGGTGCTCGACAGGCCCGCGGTGGGCGCGGCCTCGTCGATGTCGCTCGGCTCGACGTGCCCGTCGCGACCGGCCTTCGGGGTCAGCAGCCAGACCACGCCGCTCTCGGCCAGGTTGGTCAGGCTGTCGACGAGGGCGTCGACGAGGTCGCCGTCGCCCTCCCGCCACCACAGCAGCACGACGTCGACGACGTCGTCGGAGTCGTCGGTGGTGATCAGCGCGTTGCCCGTGCGGGCGGCCACGTCGTCGAGGAGGTCCCGGTCGACGGCCTGACCGTTCGGGCTGTCGACGCCGACCACCTGCACGACCGCGCCCGGCTCGATGCCCAGCTTCTCGGCCAGGCTCCGCTGCGCCGCGGAGTCCGCGGACGTGCTCACGAGTGCCCCTTCCCCTGCGTCCCTCGGCGGCCCCTGCCGCCAGGCCGGCGGGGGGTCCGGTCGGTAGTCCACCGGACCCCCGCACCGAACGCAAGTGCCGACCTGCGGCGCGTCGCTCGTCAGGCCCGCCGACGCGGAGGCTCAGCCCGGCAGGAACGACAGCCGCACGGAGCGCTCCGCGTTGTCGACGTTGGTGTCGACGAGCGCGATCGACTGCCAGGTCCCGAGCAGCAGCTCGCCGTCCAGCACCGGCACGGAGGCGTAAGGCGGCACCAGGGCCGGGAGCACGTGGTCGCGTCCGTGGCCGGGCGAGCCGTGCCGGTGCCGCCACGGCCGGTCCGGCGGCAGCAGCTCGAGCAACGCGGCCAGCAGGTCGTCGTCGGAGCCGGCACCCAGCTCGAGAACCGCGACGCCGGCGGTCGCGTGCGGCACGAACACGTGCAGGAGGCCGTCGGCCGCTCCGCCCGGCAGGGCGGCGAGGAAGCGGCGGCAGTCCGGCGTCAGGTCGTGGACGACGGGCCGGTGCCCGGTGCGGACGGTGAGAACGCGAGTGTGCATGGTCGGTCCTCTCTTGCTACCGGCCGGTAGGGGGAAGGATGGGTCCTGCCCGTCCGGCGGCCTGCCCGATCGCCGGTGTTCCACCCGCCCCGAAGGAGCAGCGTGTCCCAGAGCAGTGCCGATCGGACCGGCAGCACCTCGAGCTCGTCGGAGGCCGCGGAGCCCGCCCCGGCCAAGGAGCGCTTCCACGTCATCAGCGACGGGATGCCCAGCCAGCTTCCCGACGTCGACCCGGCCGAGACCGCCGAGTGGCTGGAGTCGCTCGACTCCGTCGTCGACGCCGCTGGGCGGCAGCGAGCCCGCTTCCTCATGCTCAAGCTGCTCGAGCGGGCGCGGGAGAAGAACGTCGGCGTGCCCGCCCTGCGCAGCACCGACTACATCAACTCCATCCCGCCCGAGCGCGAGCCGTGGTTCCCCGGAGACGAGCACATCGAGCGCCGCATCCGGGCCTACATCCGCTGGAACGCGGCCATCACGGTCTCCCGCGCGAACCGCCCGGAGATCGGCGTCGGCGGGCACATCGCCTCGTACGCCTCCGCCGCGTCGCTGTACGAGGTCGGCTTCAACCACTTCTTCCGCGGCAAGGCCGGCCTCGAGTCCGGCGAGGGCGGGTCCGGCGACCAGGTCTTCTTCCAGGGGCACGCCTCCCCCGGCATCTACGCCCGGGCCTTCCTCGAGGGTCGGCTGTCCGCCGAGCAGCTCGACGGCTTCCGCCAGGAGTCGCGCCGCGAGGGCAGCCTGCCGAGCTACCCGCACCCGCGCCTGATGCCGGACTTCTGGGAGTTCCCGACCGTCTCGATGGGCCTCGGCCCGATCGACGCCATCTACCAGGCCCGCTTCAACCGCTACCTGCAGCACCGCGGCATCAAGGACACCAGCGACTCGCGCGTCTGGTGCTTCCTCGGCGACGGCGAGATGGACGAGCCGGAGTCGCTCGGTGCCATCGGCGTCGCGGCCCGGGAGGAGCTCGACAACCTGATCTTCGTCGTCAACTGCAACCTGCAGCGGCTCGACGGTCCGGTGCGGGGCAACGGCAAGATCATGCAGGAGCTGGAGGCCTACTTCCGCGGTGCCGGCTGGAACGTCATCAAGGTCGTCTGGGGGCGCGACTGGGACCCGCTGCTGGCCCGCGACGTCGACGGCGTGCTGGTCAACGCCATGAACACCACCCCCGACGGGCAGTTCCAGACCTACTCGACCTCGGGCGGCGACTACATCCGGGAGAAGTTCTTCGGGCCCGACCCACGGCTGCGCAAGATGGTCGAGCACCTGTCGGACGACGACCTGCGCAACCTCTCGCGCGGCGGCCACGACTACCGCAAGGTCTACGCGGCGTTCAAGGCGGCCACCGAGCAGACCGGGCAGCCCACGGTGATCCTGGCCCACACCGTCAAGGGCTGGACCCTGGGCAAGGGCTTCGAGGGCCGCAACTCGACCCATCAGATGAAGAAGCTCAACACCGACGAGCTCAAGGCGCTGCGCGACCGCCTCTACATCGACATCAGCGACAAGGCTCTCGAGAGCGGCCTGCCGCCGTACTTCCACCCCGGCCCGCACAGCGCGGAGATCGAGTACATGAAGGAGCGACGCGCGGCGCTCGGCGGCTCGCTGCCCAGGCGCGTCGTGCGGCCCCGGCCGCTCGAGCTGCCCGGCCCGAAGGCCTACGACGACCTCAAGGGCGGCTCGGGCAAGCAGCCGGTGGCCACGACGATGGCGTTCGTCCGGCTGCTCAAGGACCTGATGAAGGACCGCTCCGAGTCGGGCATCGGCGCGCGCTTCGTCCCGATCATCCCGGACGAGGCCCGCACCTTCGGCATGGACGCCATGTTCCCGACGGCGAAGATCTACTCGCCGTTCGGGCAGCGCTACGAGGCCGTCGACCGTGAGCTGCTGCTGTCCTACCAGGAGAGCGAGAAGGGTCAGCTCCTGCACGAGGGCATCACCGAGGCCGGCTCGATGGCCTCGGTCATCGCCGCCGGCACCTCCTACGCCACGCACGGCGAGCCGATGATCCCGGTGTACGTCTTCTACTCGATGTTCGGGTTCCAGCGCACCGGCGACCAGATGTGGGCGCTCGCCGACCAGCTCGGCCGGGGCTTCCTGCTCGGCGCCACCGCGGGCCGCACCACGCTCAACGGCGAGGGGCTGCAGCACCAGGACGGGCACTCGCTGCTGCTGGCGTCCACCAACCCGGCGTGCGTCGCCTACGACCCGGCGTTCGCCTACGAGGTGGCGTTCATCGTCGAGGACGGGCTGCGGCGCATGTACGGACCCGACAGCGCAGGTCCCGACGGCGACGTCTTCTACTACCTCACCGTCTACAACGAGCCGTACCTGCAGCCGCCGGTGCCGGACGTCCCCCGCCTTCGCGAAGGGGTCCTGGCCGGCCTCTACCGGTACGCCCAGGCCGACGGCGAGGGGCCGCGCGCCCAGGTGCTGGCCAGCGGCGTCTCGGTGCGGATGGCCCTGGACGCCCAGCGGCTGCTCCGCGAGGACTGGGGGGTCGCCGCCGACATCTGGAGCGTCACGAGCTGGAACGAGCTGCGCCGCGACGCCGTCGCCTGCGAGGAGCACAACCTGCTGCACCCGGACGAGCCGCGCACGCCCTACGTGACCCAGGCCCTCATGGGTGCCACCGGCCCGGTCGTCGCGGTCAGCGACTGGATGCGGGCGGTGCCCGACGCCATCAGCCGCTGGGTGCCTGGCGACTGGGCCTCGCTCGGCACCGACGGCTTCGGCCGCTCCGACACCCGCGCGGCGCTGCGTCGGCACTTCCGCACCGACGCGGAGTCGATCGCGGTGGCCGTGCTCATCGAGCTGGCCCGGCGGGGCGAGGTTCCCGAGGGGGTGCCGGCCGACGCCGTCAAGCGCTACGACCTGCGCTCGGAGGACGTGCCGGCCAGCAAGGACACGACCGAGGGCAGCAGCGAGTAGCGCGCTACTCGCCGGCGCCCACGACGTGCAGCTCGGTGACGGGCGCCGCACCCGACGGGGCACCCACCGAGGAGCTGCTGCCGGCCGGTGAGGTGGCGCCGGTGGTGAGCAGCGCGAGCAGCAGCGCGCCGGGCAGGAGAGCGGCGGGCCAGGAGGCGGCGGGACGTCGGGGCGCGGCGTGCATAGACCTCCGATGCCCCGTGCACCCGCCGTCCTACCTGACTGGAAGGGCACACAAGGCTTGCCGTGTGACCGTGTCGGCAGCGGGTAGTGCGCCGCCATGGAACGAGGAAGCGACAAGCACAGCGCCCGCATGGACGAGGCCCTCGAGGCGGAGGTGGCGGGCATGATGCGCGCCAACCGGGAGACGCGGGGGCAGCAGTGGAACTCCGCCGAGCCCTCGGGGGAGGACCAGCCCGACGTCGATCTCGCGCCTGACAGCACCCTTGCCGGCGGTGTACCCGACGGCATGACCGAGCTCGACGTCGAGCAGCGCTCGGCCATCGCCGCCTACCTCGGCAAGGAGGTCTGGCCGGCCGGCTCGGAGGCGCTGCTCGCCAAGGCGCAGGAGCTCGACGCCCCCGACGACGTCCTGGACCAGCTGCGCCGGCTGCCGACCGGCGCCGTCTTCGGCAACCTGCAGGACGTCTGGCAGGCGCTGCAGGGCGGCACGGAGGCTCACCGCTTCTGACCGTCTGCCGGCCGGACGGCCGGTCCGACCTGCGCCGCCGGCCGCCCCGCCGCCGGGGCGGACCGGTGTCACCCCGCCGGGCGCGCGCACCTGGTCCCTTCGAGCCATCTTGGCTTGCGGGGCTCAGGTCCCGGGCCCGACCTGCCGCACACTCCTGCAGGGCACTTGCGGAGGGCAGGCACGTCATGAGCAAGCGGGCAGTGGTCGACCGGCTCGAGGAGCACCCGAACCTGCCCGAGGTGCTGGGCGTCCTGGCCCAGCTGGCCCACATCGACGACGACGCGCTGACCCGGCTGGCCGCCGGCTGGCGGAACACGGTCGCCGTCGCGGCCGCCCGGGACACCGCGCTGTCGCCGGACAGCCCGCTGGTGTGCGAGGTCCTGGCCGCCTTCGACGCGCTCAGTGCTCTGTTCGCGGACGACCTCGCCGGGGAGGCGCCCTACCTGGTGGTGCCCGCCGGGGTGGCGGTGACGGCGCTCAAGGCCGTCCGCGACGCGATCGCCGCCGCCTACGCCCGCCCCGTCCTCACCCGGGTGCAGCACGCCGCCCTGATGGCCCCGTGGCGCGCCGTCTACCCGCGGCCGACCGTCGACGAGCCTGATCTCGGCCCCGAGTCCGATCAGGTGAAGGCACTGCTCGGGCTCATGCCGCTGCTGGCCGGCCGCTGTCACGACAGCTCCGGCCAGGCCCTGTTCGACGCGCTGGTGGACCGCTCCTTCGCCGACGAGTCCGCCCGGGCCGACGCGCTCGAGACCGCGTTCCAGGCCGCCGTGCTCACCTCGCGGCGCCGGGTCTGGGCGCTGGTGCGCCGCTCGGGCGCCGAGGGCCTGTCCCGCCCGTGCACCTCCTGCCGCCGCGGACCGGGGCCGGTCGACCGGGGCGATCGCGAGTCGCAGCGCGTCATGGCGCTGTGCCTCGACGCCGCCTGCGCCCTGCTGGTCGCCGACACGCTGCCCGACGCGACCACCGCCGTGCTCACGACTCCGGTCACCGAGCTGGTGCCGCTCCAGCGCCGTCCGGGCGCCGCCGGCTGAGCAGCTCGTCGGCGCCGCGGCTGTTGATGACCTGGTCGGGCGTCACGCCGCACAGGTGCGCGCGCTCGCACCCCAGGTGCTGCCAGGCGAGCTGACCCGGCGCGTGCGCGTCGGTGTCGATGGCGACGTCGCAGCCGGCCTCGACCGCGAGGCGCAGCAGCCGCTTGGGCGGATCCAGCCGCTCGGGCCGGCTGTTCACCTCCACTGCCACACCGAAGCGGGCGCAGGCGGCGAAGACCAGCTCGGCGTCGAACTCCGACTCCGGCCGGCCCTTGCCTCCGCGGCCGTGCCCGACCACCTGGCGGCCGGTGCAGTGCCCGAGCACGTCGGTGTGCGGGTTGCTGACGGCGGCGACCATCCGCGCCGTCATGTCGTCGCGCGGCATCCGCAGCTTGCTGTGCACGCTCGCGACGACGAGGTCGAGCGCGGCGAGCAGCTCCGGTTCCTGGTCCAGCGAGCCGTCCTCGTTGATGTCGCACTCGATGCCGGTCAGCACGCGGAAGGGCGCCGCACCCGCCTCGGCCTCCTCGGCGAACAGCTCGTTCAGCCGCCGGACCACCTCGAGCTGCTCGCGCAGCCGCTGCGGGGACAGGCCGCGGGCGACGGTCAGCCGCGGCGAGTGGTCGGTGAGCACGACGTACTCGTGACCCAGCGCCCGGGCGGTGCGGGCCATCTCCTCGATCGGCGAGCCGCCGTCGGACCAGTCGGAGTGGGTGTGGCAGTCACCCCGGAGCGCGGCGCGCAGCGCCGCCGCGCCAGCAGCCACGGGGGTGTCGCCCAGTGTCCGCACCCGGCGCAGGTAGACCGGCTCCTCGCCTGCGAGCGACTCGGTGACCACGGTGGCGGTGACCTTGCCGACGCCGGGCAGCTCGCCGAGCGTGCCGGCCCGCGCCCGCCCGGCGAGCTCGTCCGCGGCGAGGCCGGCGACCGTGGCCGCGGCGGTGCGGAAGGCACGCACCCGGTAGCTGGGCTCCAGGGCCCGCTCCAGGCAGAACGCGATGCTGCGCAGGTCCTCGACCGGGTCGCGTGCGGTCACCGCTGCCCCTGCTCGACGTTGCCGGGCGGCTCGACCGGGTCGGGGGCCTCGACGGCGTCGGCCACGGAGGCGACCCGCACGCCCTCCTCGGCCCGCCAGCGCACCAGCACGGCCGCGCACAGCGCCACCCACCCGGCTCCGAGCAGCAGCCCGCCGACGACGTCGCTCAGGTAGTGCACGCCGAGCAGGACACGGCTGGCGGCCACGGCGACGGCGACCGCGGTGCAGGCCGCCACGACCAGGGGCCGCAGGCGCGGCGCCACGACCGGCAGGAGCAGGACCGCCAGGGCGAGCCACATGCCCGTGCCGGCCAGCGTGTGGCCCGAGGGGAACGACGCCCCGGAGGCCGTGTCGACCGGGACGTCGAACACCGGACGGGCCCGGTCGACCAGCTCCTTGGTGACGCTCGAGAGGAGCTGCGTCCCGACGCGGACCGCCACGACGAAGGCGGCCAGGCGGTACCGGCCCGCGATCGACAGCCCGACCGCGAGGGCGAGCGCGGCCACGGTCATTCCCAGCGGGTCGCCGAGCAGCGTGGCGCCCCTGGCGAGCTCCAGCAGCAGCGGTGAGCTGCTCACCAGCTGCTCGGCCCCGGCGGTCGCGGCGTCGTCGAGCGCGCGCAGCGCCGACCAGTCCCGCCGCACCAGCAGTGCCAGCGGGCCGAGGACGGCGAGCGCGGCCGTGGCTCCGCCGGCGCCGACGAGCAGCCGGGTGAGGGCACGGGACGGCGCGTCTCTTCCTGCCTCGACGGACGCCGGCAGGGCGCCCCGCTCCGGCGCGCGCGCACGAGCGCCCGGCCGGGAGGTCCCCGGACGGGCGCTGCCGTGCTCGCGGTCGATCAGCTGCTGCTCAGGCGGTGGGTCGGCGCCGCGTCGTGGTGCGCGTGGCGGCGCGGGTCGAGGTGGCGCGGGTGCGACGGGCCGGCCGGGCCGGGACCTCGTCGTCCTCGTCGCTGTCGTCGGCCTGCTGCCGCTGCGTCTCCCGCGTGACCTCCTCGGACTTCTCCTGCGCCTTGGAGCGCAGGTCCTGGATGATCTCGCGGGCCGGCTCGATGCCGCCGACGCCGAAGGCGATGATCAGCGGGGCGACGATGAGCGCCACCAGCGCGTAGAAGATGCCGCCCACGATCATCGGCGCGATGCGCAGCTGGTCGAGAGCGAAGAACACCCCGAGCGCCAGCACGAACAGCGACAGGGCGTTCGCGAGCGCGGAGCCGTAGGACAGCCCGCCGAGCATGTTGCCGACGACGTCCTTGATGGCAGCGGCGATCGCCGAGGCGATGACGATGACCAGCACCGCCACGAAGATGTTCGGCAGGAAGGCGATGATCTCCGCCAGGAAGGCGCTCACCGGGTTGTCCGGGCCGAAGACCCCGAAGGCGGCCGACAGCACGAGCAGGAAGATGAAGTAGTAGACGATCTTCGCCAGGATGCCGGCGGCGTCGTACTTGCTCTTCGCCATGGCCTTCTTGATGCCGCCGCGCTCGACCAGGTTGTCGAACCCGACCCGCCGCAGGACCTTGGCGAGGATCTTGCTGACGATCTTCGCGAGGATCGCGCCGACGATCAGGATCAGCAGGAAGTAGCCGATCTTCGGCAGGATCGTCGCGAAGTTCTCGAGGCTCTGCTCGAAGCCGGCGCGGAAGCCGGTGTTCTGCTGGGCGAGCACGGTCATGCGAGGTCTCCCGGAGGATCAAGGGGCGGGCATCAGGACCTACGCTGCCCCCGGAGGCGCGAGCGCAACCCTGCCCGGTCAGACCACCTGGTGCAGCCAGGTCACCGGCGCGCCGTCGCCGGCCTCGCGGAAGGGCTCGAGCTCGGCGTCCCAGGCGCTGCCGAGCACGCGGTCGATCGCCTGGGCCAGCTGCGGACCGGACGTGGTCGCGAGCAGCTCGCGCAGGCGGTCCTCCCCCACCTGCACGTCGCCGGTGGCCCCGACGGTGCCGCGCCAGATGCCGAGGTCGGGCGTGACGGCGTAGCGCTCGCCGTCCAGGCCCGGGCTGGGCTCCTCGGTGACCTCGTAGCGCAGCACGGTCCAGCCGCGCAGGGCCGCGGCCAGCCGGCCCGCGGTGCCTGGCCGGCCGCGCCAGCCGGTCTCGGCCCGCAGGGTGCCGGGCGAGCACGCCTGGTCGGTCCAGGTCAGGCGGACGCGGGTGCCGAGCTCGGCTGCCACCGCCCACTCGACGTGGGGGCACAGCGCGGGTGGACAGGAGTGGACGTAGAGCACGCCGGCGGACACGGTGCCTCCCAGTGGTCGAGGTGCGCCTTCCCCAGCGGCCTCGTCCCGGCGGTGACCCGTGGTGACGTTGTGCCCCATGGTGCCACTGGGACACGCTCCATGACCAGCCCTTTCACCGAAGAGCTTCCCCCGCCGTCCCCGCCCGGAGCCCTCGCGACGGTTCCGGAGCGGCGCGAACCCGCCGGGAGGGCTCCTGGCGGTCAGG
>DATLGD010000164.1:0-64143 GCA_035540755.1 Mycobacteriales bacterium
TCTCTAGCGTGCACCCCGTCCCACCCCGCCCGACGGCGAGCACGTCGCCCGGCACGAGATCCTTCAGGAGGTCGCTGTGACCGAGGAGCCCGGGCACGAAGGCGGCACCGGCACCGGCACCACGGCGGCCGGCACCACGGCGCCGGACGGCTCGGCCGGCGGCACCCGGGCGCCGCTCGGGCTGCAGGGGACCCTGTTCGACGACCTGCCCGAGGCCGAGCGTCCCGGCGCCGCCCCGGAGGACGTCGGCTACCGCGGCCCCACGGCCTGCAGCGCAGCCGGCATCACCTACCGCCAGCTCGACTACTGGGCTCGCACCGGCCTGGTCGAGCCGGGCGTCCGCGAGGCCTCCGGCTCCGGCACGCAGCGGCTCTACTCCTTCCGCGACATCCTCGTGCTGAAGATCGTCAAGAAGCTGCTCGACGCCGGAATCAGCCTGCAGAACATCCGCACCGCCATCTCCAGCCTGCGCGACCGGGGCGTCGCCGACCTCGCCGAGATCACGCTCATGAGCGACGGCGCCACCGTGTACGAGTGCACCTCCACCGACGAGGTCGTCGACCTGCTGCAGGGCGGGCAGGCGGTCTTCGCCATCGCTGTGGGGCGGCACGTCCGCGACGTCGAGGGCTCGCTCGCCTCGCTCCCGGGGGAGCGGGCCCGCGCGGACGCCCCAGCGTCCGCCGAGAGCGACGAGCTCGCGACGCGCCGCCGGCGGCGCACGACCGCCTGACGTCCGGCGCCGCCACGCCGGGCCCGGCACCGATCCCGTCGTCGCGCCGCGACCGGACCGGACGCGCACGCGCTGTTACGCTGGCGAGGCTGACGACCCCCCGCGGGAGAGTCTCCGGGCAGCCAGTCCGGGGCGCCGAAGGAGCAACTCCTCCCCACCGAACCTCTCAGGCCACCGGACCGCGAGGGTCAGGCGACTCTGGAAAGCGGCGGTGCCCGGCTCCGGTCGGACACCGCCCACCGACGGTGAAAGCCGCCCGCCCGGGGCGGTGAAGCTCTCAGGTCCCAGGACAGAGCGGGGAGGGCAGCGGCACGCGTCCGCGTCGTCGCGCCGGCACCCGAGCCTGGAGCCCTCCGCATGAGCGATCGCCCGTCCCTCGCCGACCTCGAGAGCGCGTCCCCGTTCGCCCGCCGGCACATCGGTCCGGACGAGGCGCAGCAGGCTCGGATGCTCGAGGTCGTCGGCCAGCCGTCGCTGCAGGCGCTGGCCGAGACCGCCGTGCCCGAGGCGATCCGCGCGACCGAGCAGCTCGACCTGCCGGCCGCGGCGTCCGAGAGCGAGGTGCTCGCCGAGCTGCGCGCGCTGGCCGCCCGCAACACCGTCACGGCCCCCATGCTGGGGCTGGGCTACTCCGGCACGTTCACCCCGCCGGTGATCCTGCGCAACGTCATGGAGAACCCCGCCTGGTACACCGCCTACACGCCCTACCAGCCGGAGATCAGCCAGGGCCGGCTCGAGGCGCTGCTCACCTTCCAGACGGTGGTCGAGGACCTCACCGGCCTGCCGGTGGCCGGCGCCTCCCTGCTCGACGAGGCGACGGCGGCGGCTGAGGCGATGACCCTCGCGCGGCGTACCAGCAAGGTGGCCGGCGGCGCCTTCCTCGTCGACGCCGACTGCCACCCGCAGACGGTCGCCGTCGTGCGCACCCGGGCGCTGCCGCTCGGCATCGAGGTCCACGTCGTCGACGTGTCGACAGGGCAGCTTCCCGACACGGAGATCTTCGGCCTCCTGCTCCAGTACCCCGGCAGCAGCGGCGCCGTCCGCGACCTCTCGGGCCTGGTGACCGCGGCCAAGGAGCGCGGGGCCGTCGTCGCCGTCGCGGCCGACCTGCTGGCCCTCACCCTGCTCACGCCGCCTGGCGAGCTCGGCGCCGACGTCGCCGTCGGCAGCACGCAGCGCTTCGGCGTCCCGCTCGGCTTCGGCGGCCCGCACGCCGGCTACATGAGCGTGCGGTCGGGGCTCGAGCGCAGCATGCCCGGCCGGCTCGTCGGGGTGAGCATCGACAGCGACGGCAACCCCGCCTACCGGCTCGCCCTGCAGACCCGCGAGCAGCACATCCGCCGGGAGAAGGCCACCAGCAACATCTGCACCGCCCAGGTGCTGCTCGCCGTCATGGCCGGCATGTACGCGGTCTACCACGGGCCCGAGGGCCTGCGGGACATCGCGCTGCGCACCCACCGGATGGCGGTGGTGCTCGCCGCGGCGCTGCGCGAGGCGGACGTCCAGGTCGTGCACGAGGCGTTCTTCGACACCGTCGTGCTGCGTGCCGAGGGTCGCGCCGAGTCGGTGCGCGACGCCGCGCTCGAACACGGCGTCGAGCTGCGCTTGGTCGACGCCGACACGCTGGCCGTCAGCACCGACGAGACCACCACGCGGGCCCACCTCGACGCCGTCGTGACCGCGTTCGGCAGCGGGCCGGTCGCGTGGGACGACGTCGACCTCGCGACCGACGACGCGCTGCCCGCCCCGCTGCGCCGCACCACCGGGTACCTCGCGCACCCGGTCTTCGCCGAGCACCGCTCCGAGACCGCGATGCTGCGCTACCTGCGCCGGCTGTCCGACCGCGACCTGGCGCTGGACCGCACGATGATCCCGCTGGGCTCCTGCACGATGAAGCTCAACGCCACGGCCGAGATGGAACCGGTCACCTGGCCCGAGTTCGCCGCGCTGCACCCGTTCACGGCAGCGCGGCACTCCGAGGGCATCCGCCAGGTCGTCGACGACCTGGCCGGGTGGCTGTGCGAGATCACCGGCTACGACGCCTGCAGCCTGCAGCCCAACGCCGGCAGCCAGGGGGAGCTGGCGGGGCTGCTCGCCATCCGCGGCTACCACCAGAGCAACGGCCACGACGAGCGCGACGTCTGCCTCATCCCGGCCAGCGCCCACGGCACGAACGCCGCGAGCGCCGTGATGGCCGGCATGCGCGTCGTGGTGGTCGGCACGACGCCCTCGGGCGACGTGGACGTCGACGACCTGCACGCCAAGATCGACCAGCACCGCGACCGGCTGGCCGCCCTCATGGTCACCTACCCGAGCACCCACGGCGTGTTCGAGGACACCATCACCGACGTCTGCGCGGCGGTGCACGACGCCGGCGGCCAGGTGTACGTCGACGGGGCCAACCTCAACGCCCTGGTCGGACTGGCCCGTCCTGGCCGCTTCGGCGCCGACGTCAGCCACCTCAACCTGCACAAGACGTTCTGCATCCCGCACGGCGGCGGCGGTCCCGGGGTCGGCCCGGTGGCCGCGCGCGCGCACCTGGCGCCGTTCCTGCCCAACCACCCGCTCGACCCGGCCGCGGGGCCGGAGACCGGTCCGGGCCCGGTGAGCGCCGCGCCGTACGGCAGCGCCGGCATCCTCCCGATCAGCTGGGCCTACGTGCGACTCATGGGCGGCGAGGGCCTGACCCGGGCGACGCAGGTCGCGGTGCTCAACGCCAACTACGTGGCCACCCGGCTGCGCGACGCCTACCCCGTGCTCTACACCGGCCGCGGCGGCCTGGTGGCGCACGAGTGCATCGTGGACCTGCGACCGATCACCAAGGCCACCGGCGTCAGCGTGGACGACGTCGCCAAGCGGCTGATCGACTTCGGCTTCCACGCCCCGACGATGAGCTTCCCGGTCGCCGGGACGCTGATGATCGAGCCGACCGAGAGCGAGGACCTCGCCGAGCTGGACCGGTTCTGCGACGCGATGCTGCGCATCCGCGAGGAGATCCGCGAGGTCGAGGCCGGCACCTGGCCGCTCGCCGACAGCCCGCTGCGCCAGGCTCCGCACACCTCCGGCTGCCTGGCGGGGGAGTGGGAGCGGCCCTACGAGCGACGGACGGCGGCGTTCCCGCCCGGCGTGGAGCGCACCAGCAAGTACTGGCCGCCGGTGCGGCGCATCGACGGCGCGTACGGCGACCGGAACCTGGTCTGCTCGTGCCCGTCGCCGGAGGCCTACGCCGACGCGGAGTGATTCCTTCCCGGCTCGAGGGCCAGGTCGGGCTCGACCGGCTTCCTGCCGGCCGGAGCGGTCAGGCGGCGGAGGTGGTCTCGACCCGGCTCTCCTGCAGGGGCACCCACCGGCGGCACGACGGCCGGTGCGGCGCGACGGTGCGGCCGTCCGGCAGGATCTCGCCGGTGTCGTCGAACACCACGACCCCGTTGCACAGCAGGCTCCACCCCTGCTCGGGATGAGCGCTCACCACGCGGGCGGCGTCGTGGTCGGGCGCCGTGGCACCGGGGCAGGCCGGGCGGTGCTGGCAGACGGACTGGCACATCGTCGTGCTCCCTGCAGAGGGTCAGGCGGTACGGGGCCCGGGGGGCCGGGTCGAGGGTCCAGGTGTTCCATTCTGCTCTTCGGACGCCTCCACCGCCCCCTGAACACCCGATCGTGGACAACCGGTGTCGCGCCGGGGGAGCCGCGGTGAGCCGGCCGGCCGCGGCACAGGGGACCCCGGGACCGCCCGGCCGCCCTCGGCAGTGGCGTGGCCCCCTCCGCGAGCTCGAGCGGTGGGAGTGGCGGCGTGCCGACGCCGGCGATCCCGCGGCCGCGCTCCAATCCTTCCTCGGCGAGCACGGCCTGCCCGGCGAGCAGCACGACGGCGGTGCTGCCCGGTCCGGACCGCTTCTCCGCCCGGTGCTCGCCGGGCAGCACCGCCGTCGTGCTGCTCGCCGGCGCCGACGGGTGCGCCGCGCTGGGGGGGCTGCCGCTCGGGGCCGGAACACCGGTCCCGGCGGTGCCCGACATCGTCGCGGTGGCCGTCCGGCGCGGCGACCCGCCCGCTCCGCGGCGCCGGGGGACCGTCGTCGCTGCG
Source organism: Mycobacteriales bacterium (assembly GCA_035540755.1). Classification (GTDB taxonomy): domain Bacteria; phylum Actinomycetota; class Actinomycetes; order Mycobacteriales; family SCTD01; genus DATLGD01. The sequence goes on from DATLGD010000164.1 coordinate 4,812, forward strand.
GACGTGGCCCTCCCGCCCGATGCCTGGCGCACGACCTGGTCGGACACCGAGCACGCCGCCGCCGTGGAACAGGTGCGGGGCGCGATCGAGCGGGGGGAGGTCTACCAGGCCAACGTCGTCGGGCACCGGTCGGCGCCGCACGCCGCCGAGCCGCTCGCGGTCGCCGGCGCGGTGGCCGGCCTGCCGGGTGCCCGCTACGCCGGCGTGCTCGCCGGTGCCGGCTGGGCGGTCGGCAGCGCCTCGCCCGAGCAGCTGCTGGCGGTCCGCGGACGCCGGATCACGACGGTGCCGGTCAAGGGCACGCGCCCGGTCCGGCCCGGCGCGCTCGAGGAGCTGCGGGCCAGTCCCAAGGAGCGCGCGGAGCACGTGATGATCGTCGACCTGGAGCGCAACGACCTGTCCCGGGTCGCCACGACCGGCAGCGTCGACGTCGAGCGGCTCTACGAGGTCACCGAGTGGTCGGGCCTGTGGCACGCCGGATCGCGCGTCGCGGCCCGGCTGCGCGAGGACGTCGGCGTGATCGACGTGCTGCGCGCCCTGCTGCCCGGCGGATCGGTGACCGGTGCCCCCAAGCGCGCGGCGTGCGCGCTGCTGGGTGCCCTGGAGCCGGTCGGGCGCGGACCGGCGATGGGCGCCTTCGGAATGCTGTGGCCAGGTGGCGCGGACCTCGGCCTGACCATCCGCACGGTCGCGGCCGACGCCGACCGGGTGCACCTGTGGGCCGGCGGGGGAGTGACGTGGGGCAGCGACCCGGACGAGGAGGTCGCCGAGGCCCATGCCAAGGCGGGCCCGCTGGTGCGCCGGCTGGCCGGGGGGTGAGGGCTCAGGTGCGGCCGTCGTCCTCCTGGGCGACCTGCAGGGAGAGCTGCTCGTCCGCGGCCGCGGCCATCCAGGTGGCCCGGAGCACCCGCCACCCGTCGCGCTCGTAGGCGTCGCAGACCTGCGCGTCGTCGTCGACGACCACCGCGACCGTCCTGCCTCGCGCGAGCCGGCGCAGCAGCTGCGGCTTGGCGATCCTCGCCGGCCGCCGGTCGCCGTGCGCGCGCATCGCCAGCGTGCCGTCCGGCAGCCCGTGGCGGCGGAACCAGTCGAGCGTGTCGGCACGGGACCGCTCCGGCCGTCCCGTGACGTAGACGACCTCGCAGTCCTCGGCGCTGGCGACGGCGAGCGCGACGCCCTCGCGCAGCGGCGGGTCGTCGACCGCGGCGGCGAAGAAGCCGTCCCAGTCCTTGGGACGCCGCTCGACGTGGTGCAGCCGGTGCCGGACGTCGGCGAGCACGCCGTCGACGTCGAACACGGCGAGCGGCCGGAAGTCCCGGTCCGACGTGGGCGGTGTCACCCCGCGACCCTAGGGCGGCGGCGCGGCCGTCGACCGTAGGGTCGTGCCGGTCCGCACGACCGACGGTGAGGGGACCCGTGCACCTGCAGATCGAGCACCAGCCGGTGCTCGACGCCGCCCTGCGCGCCGAGCTGATCGGGATCTGGGTGGACGCCACCAACGCCGGCGGGGCGCTCGGGCTGGTGGCGCCCACGAACCGGCAGGCGGCAGAAGCGCTGGCCGCGCCGACCTGGACGCGGGTCGAGGCGGGTCACGACGACCTGGTGCTGGGCCGCCGCGACGGGCGGGTGGTCGGCTGGTGCGTCCTCGAGAGCCGCGGCAACCCGCTGAGCCCGCACTGGCGCTCGCTCAAGCGCCTGCAGGTGCACCCCGACGTGCAGGGTCAGGGCCTGGGGCGGGCGCTGCTGGCCGGCGCCGAGGACGTGGCCCGCCGGCTCGGCCTGACGGCGGTGCACCTGACCGTCCGCGGCGGCACGGGCACCGAGTCGTTCTACACGGGGCTCGGGTACCGCGAGGTCGGCCGGCTGCCCGGGGCGCTGCGCCTGGCCGACGGTGACGACCGGGACGAGATCCACATGTGGCGCGACCTCGGCGCGGGCTGACAGGCGCGGCTCCTCCGCCCGTCTGACATAATGTCGATTATCGGCGATACGGCCCGGGAGCGGGGAAGAGGCCGGAAGGCGGCGCCCCGCGCCGGTCACAACGCGCTGAGCAGCAGGAGCACGCCGAGGACCGCCAGCAGCGCCGCCGTGCCGCGGCGCACGGCGGCCACGGGCAGCCGGCGGAACAGCCGGACGCCGACGAGCACCGCCAGCGCGTCGGCCGCCACGAACCCGGCCGTGCCGCCCAGCCAGACGAGCACCGGCTGCTGCTTCGCCGCCAGAGCGGCCGTGGCGATCATGGTCTTGTCGCCGAGCTCCGCGGCCAGCAGGGTGACGAAGGCCAGCAGCACCGTCGAGCGCACCCGCCGGGGCGTCGAGACGTCCGAGTCGTCCGAGGACCGCAGGACCATGCCTGCCGCGAGGAGGAACCCCAGGCCCGCGACGACGGCCACGGCCGTGACCGGGACCGCGGTCGCGACAGCGGCCCCCACGCCGGCGGACAGCCCCTGGAGCACCAGCGCGGCGAAGAACAGGCCGAGAAGCACCTTGCCGGCCGGGCGGCGGGCCGTGAGGCTCAGCGCGACGAGCTGGCTCTTGTCGCCCAGCTCGGCCAGGAAGACCACGCCGAAGGCGAGCGCGAGCGTCGACATGAGGACCTCTCCCGCACCGGGCGGAGGTCGGCGGACACCTCGGCCCGGTGCGTCGTGCACCGGCGCCGAAGGTCTCGCCCGCCCGCCTCGAGAGGCGGACCCGGCTGACCGGGGGCCATCGGACCCCAGCATGTCGACCAGCCGATAGGGGGGCTACTCCCCTTCGTCGAACGTCGAACAGGCTAGCCGACGGACCGACGGACCGACGGAGCCCGGGCGATCGGCTCAGCGGCGGTCCGCCAGCGCCGCGGTCTGCACCGCCGCGGCGGTGGTCGCCACGGCCGCCAGCCCGACGCCAGGGACGGCGTCGACCCGGCCGCGACCGAGGGCGCCCGCGACCGCGAGCGCGTCGACGGCGTCCGACAGCAGTCCCGCGGCCAGCCACAGTCGCGTCGCCCGGTCGTCACCGCGGCGCAGCGCGATCCACGCTCCGGCCCCCAGGGCCACCTCGCGCGCCCCGAGCATCTGCACCACCCAGCCGGTGCGCTCGGCCGAGAGCCGGTCGACCCCGAGCACGCGCGGCACGAGCGTGGGGCGCACGAGCATCGTCACCCCGACGCCGGTGCGCCCCTGCGCCAGCCGCAGCGGAGTCAGGTAGCGCCCGGCGCGCCGCCCCAGCCGCGTGGTCAGGCGGGCGCTCAAGGCGGCGGCCGAGCCGGCCGATGCCTGCAGGTGGTCCCCTGCTCGGTCGCGCGATGAGAGTCGGGTGAGCAACGTCACGGCGGTGGGCTCCTTCCGGGCGCCGGGAGGGTGTCCCTCGCGGCATCGCGGGAATCCTTGCAGCAACTCGTCCGTTGGACTCGGCGACACCTGACCCCGGAGGCATCCATGAGCGACCGCGTCCTGCGAGGCACCCGCCTCGGAGCGGTGAGCTACGAGAGCGACCGGCACACCGAGTTCGCCCCTCGACTGCGCACCGTGTACGACTGCCCCGAGGGGCACGAGACCGCCATGCCGTTCGCGGCCGAGGCCGACATCCCGCCCACCTGGGAGTGCAGGGTCTGCGGTGCGACAGCGCTGCAGCGCGACGGCGAGCAGCCCGAGCCGAAGAAGGGCAAGCCGGCCCGCACGCACTGGGACATGCTGCTCGAGCGGCGCTCGCCCGCCGAGCTCGAGGAGGTCCTGGCCGAGCGCCTGGCCGTCCTGCACGAGCACCAGGGCAAGGTCAAGGCGGCCCTCAAGGCCGACCGCGCCGCTGACCGGGCCGCGGGCAAGAAGAGCGCCTGACGATCCCCCCGCATACGAGAGCCCCGTCCCCGCCGGACGGGGCTCTCGCGCGTTCGGGGCAGGGTGGTGCGTGGGCGCTCCCCAGCCGATGGCGGGTGATCCAGCGTCCGTCCCTCAGGTGTGTCGCGGCGGTTCGTCTCCGCGGCGCCGGTCCTCCGAGCCGTCGACCACCGAGCCGTCCACCACCGAGCCGTCCACGACGGGCCCTGCCCGGTGCGCGGCGCTCCGCGCGCCGGCGCCGCGGCGGCGGGCCGCCAGCCGGTCGGCGGCGAAGGCGCCGGCCATGCCCGCCGGACCGAACCGGCGGACCGCGACGGCCATGAGCGCCTTGCGCACCACGGCGCGCGACCCCGGCAGCACGCAGGCCAGCCCGACGAGGTCGGTGGCGAAGCCGGGCGTGAGCAGCAGTGCTCCCCCGAAGATCACCAGGGCGCCGTCGGCGACCTCGGACGCCGGGACGGACCCCCGCCCCAGCGCGGCGCGGAAGGCCCGCCAGGTGCGGGTCCCCTCCCGCTTGAGCAGCACGCCGCCGAGCACGGACATGCCGACGAGCAGCGCCAGCGTGGGCAGGGTGCCGAGCCACTGCCCCACCTGGATGAGCAGCGCGATCTCGACGAGCGGCACGACGACCAGCGCCGCGACGAGGACGGGGAGCATCAGCGGCCTCCGGTGCTCGGACTGTCGATCGGGCGTGCCGCACGCCGGTGGGAGCGGCCGGTCGAGACGCCCCACCAGGTGACCCGCCAGAGCGCCTCGAGGACGATGGCGCGGCTCATCTTGGACTCCCCGCGCACCCGCTCGACGAACGTGATCGGCACCTCGACGACGCGGCAGCCCGCGCGCCAGGCCTGCCAGGCGAGGTCGACCTGGAAGCAGTACCCCTGCGAGGCGACCTCGTCGAGCGGCAGGTGGTCGAGCACGGGGCGCCGGTAGGCGCGGTACCCGCCGGTGGCGTCGCGCAGCGGCAGCCCGAGCATGGTGCGCGTCCACCAGTTCCCACCCCGGGACAGGAGCTCGCGCGACCGCGGCCAGTTCACGACCCGTCCGCCGTCGACCCACCGGCTGCCGAGCACGACGTCGGCGTCGACGAGGGCGTCCAGCAGCCGCGGCAGCTCCTCCGGTGCGTGCGAGCCGTCGGCGTCCATCTCGACGACGACGTCGTAGCCGTGCTCGCGGGCCCAGCGGAACCCGGCGGTGTACGCGGCACCCAGACCGGCCTTCTCGGTGCGGTGCAGGACGTGGGCCCACTCGTGGGCGGCGGCCAGCCGGCCGGCGATCGCGCCGGTGCCGTCGGGGCTGCTGTCGTCGACGACGAGCAGGTCGGCGTCCGGTACGGCGGCGTGCAGCCGCTCGGCGATCGGCTCGACGTTCTCGGCCTCGTTGAAGGTGGGGACGACGACGAGAACGCGGCCCAGGGGCGCGCTCATGCCCGGGTCCCCGCCCGGCGCCTGCCCAGGACCACGCCGGCGACGGCGAGCAGGACGAGCAGGAGCTCGGGGACGACGCCGAGCCGGGTCGCCGGCGTCCGGGCGTCTCGCAGCGGCACCGACGTCACGGACACGTCCTGCGTGAACACCTGGGTCCGGTGGGACACGGTCCCGTCCGGCTGGATGACCGCGCTGACCCCGCTGGTGGCCGACACCACGACCGCGCGGCCGTGCTCGACCGCGCGCAGCCGGCTCATGGCCAGCTGCTGCTCGGTCTGCGGGCTGCGCCCGAAGGTCGCGTTGTTGGTCTGCACGACCAGGAGCCGGCCGCCTTCGCGGACGGTGTCGCGCACCAGCGCGTCGTAGGCGACCTCGAAGCAGATGACGTCGCCGAGCCGGGCCGGCCCGACGTCGAGCACCCCCACGGTCTCCCCCGCGGCGAAGTCGCGGGGGACGAGGTCGACCTGGCTGCTGACCCTGCGGGCCAGGGAGCGGAGCGGGATGTACTCGCCGAACGGCACCGGGTGGCGCTTGACGTACCGGTCCCCCGGGCCGGCCTCGGGGTCCCAGACGATGCCGGTGTTGCTGATCTTGTCGCCCGGCCCGTCGAGGACTGCGCCGACCAGCACGGGGACGCCGATGTCGCGCACCGCCGCGTCGATGGCAGCGAACGCGGTCGGGTCGGCGAAGGGGTCGATGTCGGAGCTGTTCTCCGGCCAGACGACCAGGTCGGGCTGCTCGGCCCGGCCGGCGCGGACGTCGGCGGCCAGCCCGCGGGTCGCCTCGACGTGGTTGGTGAGCACGGCGGCGCGCTGGGCGTTGAAGTCCAGGCCCAGCCGGGGCACGTTGCCCTGCACGACGGCGACGGCCACCTGCTCGTCGTCGGCACCGCTGCGGACGGCGAGGGGGACGGCGGCCAGCGCCGGAAGCGCCACGGCGGCCGCGAGGCCGGCGGCCGTCAGCGCCGTGCGCCGGCTGCGGTCGAGCGCGACGAGGGCGAGCACGCCGCCGAGGGCCGCCACCCCCGCCGTGACCAGCGGGGCTCCCCCGAGCGCGGCCAGCGGGGTGAGCGGGGTGTCGGCCTGGCTGAAGGCCAGCCGCCCCCAGGGGAAGCCGCCGAACGGCAGTCGGGAGCGCAGCGCCTCCTGGGCCACCCACGCGCCGGCGACCCACAGCGGTGCCGCGGGCAGCCTGAGCAGGGTGGGCAGCGCGGCTCCGAGCGGCACGACGAACGCCGCCTGCGACAGCGCCAGCAGCAGCCACGGCACCGGCCCGACCTCGAGGCCCGACCAGCGCAGGAGCGGGACGAAGAAGGCGAGGCCGGCGAGCAGCCCGAGCAGCGCTCCTCGCCGCGCCGTGCCGCCGTGGCAGGCGACGGCCAGCAGGGCCACGCCGAGCGGGGCGACCGCCCACCACCCGAGCGGTGGGAACGCGGCGTAGAGCGACAGGCCGGCGGCGACCGCGAGCAGTGCCTGGCTCCAGGCCGAGCGGTCGCGGGCGCCCGCCGTCGGCGCGGGAGCGGCGCCGTCCGGAGCGGGCCCGCCGGCGCCGACGGCGACAGAGGTCGCTGAGCGCAGGGCGACGGGACGGTCCACCCGTCCAGTGTGCCTGCTCCCGCGCTCGCCGCCCGCTGCAGACGGCTCGGCGAGGGCGGCGCCTGAAGGATGGCGCGGGGACAGGCGACCGGAGCCCTTCGGACCGACCCCGCGACGGATGGGTCCCGTCGCGCTGCCGTTGTCTACTGGACGCGGTCACCTGTCCCGGCGCGCCACCTCGTTCAGGGAAGCGGTGCTCCGACGACCTCGCGGCGGCTCCGGTCCTGTCGCTGGCCTGCCGGTCCGGCGGAGGATGTCCGCCGGGCCGTCTCGCCAGGTCCGGAGCAGTGCGTCGACCGGGTCAGGTGGCCGTTCGTCGGTGGGACCGGCGCGAGGGTACTGCGGACCCTGCACGGCGTGTCAACCGCCTGCACTCCTTGACTTTCGGGCGATCAGCGGGACTTCTCGGCGATCAGCGGGGACGCATCCGGTCGTCGAGCGCCACGTCGAGGCGGTCGGCGCCGTGCACGGCCCACCCCCTGACGACCGTGGCGAGGCAGACCGGGTCGTCGGCCGCCAGGTCCGGCAGCCCGGACACGCCGGCCCGGGGGTCGGTGGACCAGCCGGCCACCCGGCCGTCGGGGACCTGCACCACGAGCTCGCCGGGAACCTCCCAGGCGGCGAAGGTGGCCGGAGCCCCCGGCACCAGGTCACCGGAGACGTCGTCGCGGACGGCCCGCCAGCCGCCGCGGGTGTGCGCGGCGAAGGCGGCCCGCGCCGACAGCCCGCTGCCGGGTGTGCGGTGCAGCACGGCTGCCCGGACGCCGCCCCAGGGATCGAGCGGTGTCACCGGGGCGTCGGAGCCGAGCGCGAGCGGCACCCCGGCGGCAGCGAGTGCCGCGTACGGGTTCATCCGGGCGGCCCGCTCCGGTCCCAGGCGCTGCACGTACATGCCGTCCGGCCCGCCCCAGCGGGCGTCGAAGGCCGGCTGGACGCTCGCCACGGCACCGTGCGCGGCGAGGCCGGCGATGTGGGCGCCGGTGAGCAGCTCGGCGTGCTCGACGCGGTGGCGGGCCGCCCGGACGGCGTCGAGGCCCACGTCGCCCGCGGCTGCGGCCAGCCCGTCGACGACGGCCGTGAGCGCGGCATCGCCGATCGCGTGGAACCCGGCCTGCAGGCCGGCCCTGGTGCACGCTGCGACGTGCCGCCGTACCTGGTCGGACGACAGGTAGCCGACGCCGCAGGTGGCGGCGTCGGCGTACGGATCGGCCAGGCACGCGGTGTGGCTGCCGACGGCCCCGTCGGCGAACAGGTCGCCGCCGGCCCCCACGGCCCCGAGCTCACGGGCGCGCTCGACGCCGTCCAGCTCGCCCCAGTAGCCGAGGACGGCGGGGCCTGGCTCCTCCGCCGCCAGCGACAGCAGGGACCGGAAGTCGTCCTCGCCCCCGATCTCCGGGCCGCCGCACTCGTGCAGGCAGCCGATGCCGAGCTCGGCCGCGCGCTGCCGGGTGGCGCGCTGGGCGAGTCGGCGCTGGGCCGGTGACACCGCGGCGTACGCCGCGGTGCGGACGGCCAGGTGCGCCTGCTGCCGGACCAGGCCCTCCCCGACGAAGCCCGGCAGGTCCCGGGCGTGCGGCGTCGCGGCGAGCAGCGCGCTGGAGGCCACCGCGGAGTGCACGTCGGTACGGGCGAGGTAGACCACTCCCCCGTAGCTCGCCCGGTCCAGCTCAGCCGCCGTCGGGGGGCGCCGCTCGGGCCACGCGGTGTCGTCCCAGCCCGTGCCGAGCAGCACGCCGCCCCGCGCCACCCGGGCGGCCTGCGCCACCCGGTCCAGCGCTGCGGCGAGCGACGGCACGCCGGTGAGGTCCAGCCCGGCCAGCGCCAGCCCGGTCGACGTCGCGTGCACGTGTGCGTCGACGAAGGCCGGCGCCACCCACGCGTCCTCGAGGTCCACCACGCGGTCGGCCGCCAGGGCGTCGGCGGCCTGCTCGCCGCCGACCCAGGCGACCGTGCCGCCGTCGACGAGCAGGGCGGTGGCGAACGGGTCGGCCGACGACCGCACCCGGCCGCGGCGGAACAGCGTGGTCGGCACCGCGCCAGGCTACGAGGGTGCGGGTTGAGGCCGGGACCGGCACCGGACCTCCCGTCACGCCCGTGACGAGCAGGAGAACGTCCCGCAACAGCCCTGGCGTGCAGGACGTCCTCCCGTCTACTCTCCGGACCATGACGGTCACCGCCAGCAGCAGCGCTCCGCCCGCCCCCGCCGAGGTCCACGAGACGCTCCGTCGGTCGATGCTCGTCGACGGCTTCGACCTGGTGCTCGACCTGGCCGCCTCGCGCGGCTCCACGCTGGTCGACGCGCGAGACGGCACCCGCTACCTGGACCTGTTCACCTTCTTCGCCTCGTCCGCGCTCGGGATGAACGACCCGGCGCTGGCCGACGACCCGCTGTTCCGCGAGGAGCTGCTCGAGGCGGCGCTGAACAAGCCCAGCAACTCCGACGTCTACAGCGTGCCGATGGCGCGCTTCGTCGAGACCTTCGCCCGGGTGCTCGGCGACCCGGCGCTGCCGCACCTGTTCTTCGTCGAGGGGGGCGCGCTCGCCGTCGAGAACGCGCTCAAGGTCGCCTTCGACTGGAAGAGCCGGCGCAACGAGGCCGCCGGCCGCGACCCGGCCCTGGGCAGCCGGGTGCTCCACCTCGAGCACGCCTTCCACGGCCGCAGCGGCTACACGATGTCGCTCACCAACACCGACCCGAACAAGGTCGCCCGCTTCCCGACGTTCGACTGGCCGCGCATCCCGGCGCCCTACCTCAGCGAGGGGCGCGACGTCGCCGCCGCCGAGCGCACCGCCCTCGCCGCCGCTCGGGCCGCGTTCGAGCGCCACCCGCACGACATCGCCTGCTTCCTCATGGAGCCGGTGCAGGGCGAGGGCGGCGACCACCACTTCCGGCCGGAGTTCCTGCAGGCGATGCACGCGCTGTGCGTCGAGCACGACGCCCTGTTCGTGCTGGACGAGGTGCAGACCGGCTGCGGGCTCACCGGCACCGCCTGGGCCTACCAGCAGCTCGGCGTGCAGCCCGACGTCGTCGCGTTCGGCAAGAAGACGCAGGTGTGCGGGGTGATGGCCGGCGGGCGGGTCGACGACGTGGCCGAGAACGTCTTCGCCGTCGGCAGCCGCATCAACAGCACGTGGGGGGGCTCGCTGACCGACATGGTCCGGGCCCGCCGGATCCTCGAGGTGGTCGAGCGCGACGGGCTGATCGCCCGCGCCAGGGCGCTCGAGCCGGTGCTGCTCGGCCTCCTGCGGGACCTCGCCTCGCGCCACGCGTCCGTCACCGACGTGCGCGGCCGCGGCCTGATGTGCGCGCTGACCCTGCCCGAGCGCGCCGGACGGGACGCCGTCCTCGACCGGCTGCGCGACCACGAGCACGTCCTGCTGCTCGGCTGCGGGACGCGCAGCATCCGCTTCCGTCCCGCCCTGACGGTGACCGAGGACGAGCTCGCCGCCGGCGTCGCCGCGCTCGACCGGGCTCTGACGGCGTCGTCGCTCTGAGCCGTCCGGGTCGCGGCGCACCGCGGCCCCGGCTGGCAGTCTGACCTCCCCTCCCCTCGCTCCCCAGGAGACCCCGATGACCTCGCGTGTGACTGCCTTCGTCGACGGCGCGTCCGTCGACGGCGCCGCCGGCACCGTCCGGACGACCAACCCCGCCCGGCTCGACGACGTCGTCGCCGAGGTGGCTCTGTCGACGTCCGACCAGCTCGTCGAGGCGTTCCGCGCGGCGAAGGCCGCCCAGCCGGCCTGGGCGGCGACCCCTGCGCCGGTGCGCGGCAAGGTCATCGCCGCGGTGGGCAGGCTGGTCGAGGACAACCTGGAGGCGCTGGCGCAGCTGGTGACCCGGGAGGTCGGCAAGCCGATCGCCGAGGCGCGGGGCGAGGTCCAGGAGATCGTGGACACCTGCGACTTCTTCCTCGGCGAGGGCCGGCGCCTCTACGGCCAGACGGTGCCGAGCGAGATGCGCGACAAGCAGCTGTTCACCTTCCGGGTGCCGGTCGGCGTCGCGGGGATCATCACCGCGGGCAACTTCCCGGTCGCGGTGCCCTCCTGGTACCTCGTCCCGGCGCTGCTGTGCGGCAACGCCGTCGTCTGGAAGCCGGCCGAGTACAGCGCCGCGCTCGGCGACGCCCTCACCCGCCTGTTCGTGGCCGGAGGGGTCCCCACCGGTGTGCTGAACACCGTGCACGCCGACGGCCCGACCACCTACGAGGGCCTGTCGCGCGCCCTCGAGCAGGGCCTGGTGAACAAGGTCGGCTTCACCGGCTCGTCCGAGGTCGGGGTCCGCATCGGCGAGCTCTGCGGCCGGCACCTGCAGAACCCCTGCCTGGAGCTCGGCGGCAAGAACCCGCTGGTCGTCATGCCCGACGCCGATCTCGACCTCGCCGCCGAGGGCGCGCTGTTCAGCGGCTTCGGCACGGCCGGCCAGCGGTGCACCTCGCTGGGTGTCGCGATCGTCCACGAGGACGTCCACGACGAGTTCCTGCGCCGCCTGCTCGAGCGCCTGGCCGCGGCGAAGGTCGGCGACCCGACATCGGAGGAGGTGCTCTACGGGCCGATGCTGTCCGAGCGCTTCCTGCAGGGCTGGGAGAAGTGGCTCGGCGAGATCCAGCCGCACCACACCGCGCACGGCAAGCAGGGCCGCATCACCTCGTCGAATCCGCGCGACGGCTTCGTCGGCGACCCTGACGCCGGGGTGTTCGCGCACCCGGTCGTGGTCAGCGGCGTGCGACCCGACGACGCTCTCTACCGCAACGAGACCTTCGGCCCGCTGGTGTCGGTGATGCGCTTCTCGACCTTCGACGAAGCGGTGGAGCTGGCGAACGGGCACGGCTACGGGCTCTCCAGCGCCATCTACACCCGTGACGCGCAGGCGGCGTTCCGGTTCCGCGAGCGGGTCAGCGCCGGGATGCTGTCGGTGAACAACTCGACGTCCGGGGCCGAGGCGCACCTGCCCTTCGGCGGCAACGGCAAGAGCGGCAACGGCTCGCGGCAGAGCGGCGTGTGGGTGCTCGACCAGTTCACCCGCTGGCAGTCGATGAACTGGGACTACGCCGGCAAGCTGCAGAAGGCCCAGATGGACACCGAGCAGCCGGCCGGAGGCAGCACGGTGGCCGATCCGCGCTTCCGGCTGCAGCAGACGCCCTGAGGCGCGTCAGCGCTGCTTGCGGTGGTTCACCCTCGTCGCGTCGACGAGGAAGGTGATCCGCTGCTCCCCCGGCTGCCGGAACGGGTAGCTGTCGGCGTCCAGGTACTTCTTGGCCAGCCGGTCGATGTGCGCGTCGGCCCCCTCGGTCGTGCCGCGGGCGGTGCCGCGCACCTCGACGTAGTCGTAGGGGTTGTCCTCGTCGTAGACGACGACGGTGATGCGCGGGTCGCGCTCGAGGTTGCTCGGCCAGGTGCGCCCGACGGCGCTGTTCACCGCGAGCCGGCCGTCCTGCACGTCCACCCACACGACCGTGCTGTGCACCGAGCCGTCGCCGTTCACCGTCGACACGACGGCGTGGTTCCTCTTGTCCAGCAGCGCCTGGACACCGGGGTCGTCGATCGAGGCCATCTGCGTGCATCCTTCCGTTCGGGAGTCAGAACCAGGCGTCCTGCATGTCCAGGGTCGTGCGGTCGAGGCTGTTCAGCAGGTCGAGCTGCGGGCCGGTGCGCGGCAGCTCGAAGCCGAAGAAGTACCGCGCCGCCTGCCTCTTGCCCTCGTAGAAGTCGCCGGACGCGTCGCCCGCGGCGAGCAGCTGCTCGAGCCACAGCCAGGCGACGACCACGTGCCCGACCGCCTCGAGGTAGACGCTCGCGTTGGCCAGTGCCACCTCGGGATCCATGCCGGCCCACAGCGCGGCGGTGACCTCGCCGACCCGCTGAACGACCGCGTCGAGCTCGTCGGCGTGCTCGGCCGCCTGACCGCCGGCGGCCCGCGCGCGAGCCGTCGTGGCGCCGATGGTCTCGACGAGCAGTGCGAGCCCCGCGCCGCCGTGCATGACCACCTTGCGGCCGAGCAGGTCGAGCGCCTGGATGCCGTGCGTGCCCTCGTGGATGGGGTTCAGCCGGTTGTCGCGGTAGTGCTGCTCGACGTCGTACTCGCGGGTGTAGCCGTAGCCGCCGAGCACCTGGATGGCGAGGCTGTTGGCCTCCAGGCACCACTGCGACGGCCAGCTCTTGGCGATCGGGGTGAGGGTGTCGAGAAGCAGGTGCGCCCGGTCGCGCTCCTCCTCTGTCTCGGCGGTCCTCTCGTCGTCGACCAGCCGGCCGCAGTACAGGACCAGGGCCAGCGCTCCCTCGACGTAGGACTTCTGGGCCAGCAGCATCCGGCGCACGTCGGCGTGCTGCACGATCGGCACCTGGGGCGCGGACGGGTCCTTGGCGGCGATCGGCCGCCCCTGGGGCCGCTCGCGCGCGTACTGCAGCGACTTCAGGTAGCCGGTGTAGCCGAGCGCGGTGGCGCCCGAGCCGACGCCGATGCGCGCCTCGTTCATCATGTGGAACATGTAGGCCAGGCCGCGGTGCTGCTCGCCGACGAGGTACCCCACGGCCCCGGGCCGCCCGCCGGGGCGGTGCACCCCCTCCCCGAAGTTGAGCAGGGTGTTCGTGGTGCCGCGGTAGCCCATCTTGTGGTTGAGGCCGGCGAGCACCACGTCGTTGCGCTCGCCGAGCGCGCCGTCGTCGCCGACCAGCACCTTGGGCACGACGAACAGGCTGATGCCCTTCACCCCGGGCGGCGAGCCTGGGATCCGCGCCAGCACGAGGTGGACGATGTTCTCGGACAGGTCGTGCTCGCCGGCGCTGATCCACATCTTGTTGCCGAACAGCCGGTAGGTGCCGTCGTCCTGCGGCTCGGCGCGGGTCGCGACGTCGGCCAGCGAGCTGCCGGCCTGCGGCTCCGACAGGCACATGGTGCCGAAGAAGCGGCCCTCGACCATGGCCGGCACGAACCGCTCGACCAGCTCGGGCGTGCCGTGCTCGAGCAGCAGGTTCGCGTTGCCGATGGTCAGGAACGGGTAGCTGCTGGTGCCGACGTTCGCGGCCTGGAACCAGCCGAAGCAGGCGCCCGACACCACGTGCGGCAGCTGCATGCCGCCGACGCTCTCGTCCATGCTGCTCGCAACCAGGCCGGTGCGCGCGAAGACGTCGAGGGCCGGCTTGACCTCGGGGATGACGGTGACGCGCTCGCCGTCGAACACCGGCTCGTTCTCGTCGGCCTTCTTGTTGTGCGGCGCGAAGTGCTCGGTCGCGACCTCCTCGGCCAGCGACAGCACGGCGTCGAACGTCTCGCGGGAGTGCTCGGCGTAGCGCGGGCGCTTGGTGAGCAGCTCGACGTCGAGCCACTCGTACAGCAGGAAGTCGAGGTCGCGGCGCGACAGGAGCAGGCTCTTCAGCGGCGGGGTCGGCACCGGCTCACCGTACGGCCGCCCGGTACCAGCGCGGCGAGGTGTTCGGCGGTGGCACGAGGTCGGCCGGCACGACCAGCAGCGACGGGCCGTCCGTGCGCATGTGCCGCTGCAGCGCGTCCGCCAGCTGCCCGATGCCGACCCGCTCGGCGGGCACCCGGAACGCCTCGGCCAGCGCGACGAAGTCGGGCGGCTCGAGGTCGCAGCCGACCGGCGTCTCGCCGTCCTTCTCGAAGTCGTAGGCGAGCATGCCGTAGCCGCCGTCGTCGACGAGGACGACCGTGACCGGCAGGCGCTCCTGTGCCGCCGTCGCGAGGTCGCCGCAGGCGAACAGGAAGCCGCCGTCGCCGACCAGGGCGACTGTCGGGCGACCCGACAGCGCGGCACCGAGCGAGGCCGGGAAGCCGAAGCCGAGCGTCCCCCAGCCGACCGGGTAGGCCAGGCCGCGGGCCGAGGCCACGCGGCCGTACCCGCCGTACCAGTAGCCGGCCTTGCACATGTCCGCGACGACCACGGCGTCCTCGGGCAGGGCCGCCTCGATCGCGTCGAGCAGCGCCGTCTCCTGACCGGCCAGGTGCGAGCGGTCGCCCGGCGGGCGCCACCACGGGCGGCGGCCGGGGTCGGGCAGCGCCTCTGCCAGGGCGCCGAGCGCCTGGCGGGCGTCGGCCCGCACCCACAGGTCGGGCGGGTAGTTGACCGGCTGCACGAGGTCGACGGTGACCAGCCGGGGCGGGCGGGGCTGGCGGAAGCCCTGGGTGTTCATGGCGTCGAGGTCGCTGCCCACGCAGAGCACCAGGTCGGCGTCGTCCCAGAGCGCGCCGACGGCCGGCTCGTGCGGTGGCAGGGCGACCGAACAGGGGTGGTCGGGGGGCAGCGTGCCCCGGCCGCCGTAGGACGTCAGCACCGGTGCGCCGAGCAGTGCGGCGACCCGGCCGAGCGCCTCGCCGGCGTCGGACGCGGTGACACCGCCGCCGGCCCACAGCAGCGGGCGCCCGGCCGAGCCGAGCGCGGTGACGACGTCGTCGACGAGCAGCTCGACGTGCACCGCCGGTCGCAGGTCGGGCACCGGCTCTGGCACCGGCACCCGGGCGCTCAGCAGGTCGGTGGGGATCTCGACGTACACGGGACGCCGCGGCGCCTGCATCGCCAGTCGACCGGCGGCGACGACGTCGAAGTACAGGTCCTCGGCGCTCTCGACCCGGACCACGGCCTTGGTCACCGGCCGGAAGAACCCGGCCTGGTCGTTGGTCTCGTGGAGCACGCCGCGGTGGGCGCCGGGGCGGCGGACCGTGCTCGGGATGTCGGTGGCGATGACCAGCAGCGGCGAGTGGCACGCCCACGCCTCGCCGGTGGCGGCGACGACGTTCGCGGCGCCCGGACCGGTCGTCGTCAGGGCGACGCCGAGCCGGCCGGTGGCCCGCGCGTACCCGTCCGCGGCGTAGCCCGCCGTCTGCTCGTGCCGGACGCCGACCAGGCGCACGGCCGAGCCGGGGAAGGCCTTCCAGGCGGCCAGGTTGTGCACGCCCGGCAGCCCGAACGCCACCTCGACGTGCAGCGCCTCGAGCGCCTGCACGAGCACCTCACCGCCGGTGGGCACCGAGCACCTCCTCCACGAGGTCGTCGTCGAGGCCGAGGGCCGACAGCACCTCGGCGGTGTGCTGCCCGAGCAGCGGCGGCGCCCGGCGGACCCGGGGACGGACGCCGTCGAGCCGCATCGGTGACCCGACCACGCGCACGTCACCGGCGGGGTGCGCGACGCGCTGCACCAGCCCGGTGGCCACCACCTGCGGGTCGTCCTGCACCGCGGCGAGGTCCTGCACCGGCGCGCACGGCACGCCGGCGGCAGCGAGCAGCGGGACCCACTCGCGCGAAGTCCGCCGCCCCAGGGCCGCAGCCAGCGCGCGCGACAGCGCGGCGCGGTCGGCCACCCGGCCGGCGTTGGTCGCCCACTCGGGCCGGGGGGCCAGCGAGACCGCCCGGCACAGCGCGGCGAACTGCGCGTCGTTGCCGGCGCCGAGGACGAGGTCGGTGTCGGCGCACGGCACCGGCCCGTAGGGCGCGATGTTGGGGTGGTCGTTGCCGGTCGGTCCGGGGACGACGCCGCCGACCAGCGCGTTCGAGGCCTGGTTCACCAGCATCGACACCGCCGCCTCGAGCAGGCCGACCTCGACGCGCAGCCCAGGGCCGGGCCCCCTCCCCCGCGCGGCGAGGCCGGCGACGGCCCCGACGGCGGCGTAGAGGCCGCTGACGACGTCGGCGACCGCCACCCCCACCTTCGTCGGGCGGTCGGTTCCCGTGACGCTCATCAGCCCGCTGCGCGCCTGCGCCATGACGTCGTAGCCCGGCAGCTCGCTGTCGGGGCCGTCGCCGCCGGCGCCGCGCACCGAGACCCACACGGCCTCGCTGCGGCCGCGCAGCTCCTCGAGCCCGAGCGCGCGCAGGTGCCGCGGCAGGAAGTTCTCGACGACGACGTCGGCTCCCTCGACCAGGCTCGCCACGACAGCGCGCCCGGCGTCGGTCGTGAGGTCCAGCGCGACCGAGCGACGGTCCCGGTTGACGGCGAAGAAGTACGCGGCGTCGTCGCCGTGGAACGGCGGACCCCAATGCCGGGTGTCGTCACCGAGCCCCGGCCGCTCGACCTTGAGCACGTCGGCGCCGAGGTCGGCGAGCACCGTGCAGCAGAACGGACCGGCCAGCACGCGGGACAGGTCGAGGACGCGGACCCCGACGAGCGGCCCCTCCGGCGCCCCGGCGTCGTCCCGCAGCTCGGGCCAGCCCGGTCCGGCGGCGAGGGCGGCGGTGAGGGCGGAGGGCACGACACGCGATCGTAGTGACCTTCGTCATGACATCGCGTGTGCGTCGGAGTAGAACGGGGCAGTTCCGGTCCGCCCCACACCGTCGTGGGGTGGAGCAGAGGTGGAGGGCGCATGCGCTCGAGCACAGGGATCCTGGCGGCCGCACTCGTGCTGGCACCGCTGGCCGGGTGCGGTGGCGGCGAGGAGGTCGGCGCGGGCGGCGCTCCCGTCGTCAACTGGTACGTCGGCAACGAGTCGTGGCTGCCGGACGTCATCGAGGCCTGCAACGGCCAGGCCGACGGCGCCTTCGAGCTGCGCGCCGCGAGCCTGCCGACCAACCCCGACCAGCAGCGCGAGCAGCTGGTGCGCCGCCTCGCGGCGCGCGACTCCGCCATCGACCTGATCGGCATGGACGTCGTCTGGACCGGTGAGTTCAGCCAGGCCGGCTGGATCCAGCCGTTCGAGGAGGGCGAGCTCGCGAACGTCGGCAGCGAGGAGCAGGTGCTCGCCGGGCCGTACGAGAGCGCCCTCTACGACGGGCGGCAGTTCGGAGCGCCGCTGAACAGCAACACGCGGCTGCTCTGGTACCGCAAGTCCGTGCTCGGTGACACCCCTGTGCCTGAGACCTGGGACGAGCTCCTCGACACCGCCGACCAGCTCGGCACGCGGATCCAGGAGACCGGCCGCCGCGCAGAGAGCCTGATGGTGTTCTTCAACGCCCTGGTCGAGAGCGCCGGCACCTCCATCGTCGAGACCGAGGACGGCGAGGCCCGGATCGGGCTGGAGAAGGAGCCCACTGTCCAAGCGCTCGAGATCATGGGCCGCTACGCGCAGTCCAGCGCCGCGCCCACGGCGCTGTCCACGTCCGGCGAGGACGACAACCGGCTGGCCTTCCAGTCCGCCGACAGCGACAGCGCCTTCATGATCAACTGGCCGTACGTCTTCCCGAGCGTGCTCGAGGCCGATCCGGCCCTGGCCGAGGACTACGGCGTCGCGCCCTACCCGTCGGTCGAGAAGGGCACGCCGCCCGCAGCGCCGCTCGGCGGCTACAACCTCGGCATCTCCACCTACACCGAGAACCGCGACGCGGCGCTGGCGGCCATCAACTGCCTGACCGAGCCCGAGCAGCAACGCACCATCAGCACCGTCGGCGGACAGCCCTCGGTGCTCCGCGAGCTCGCCGAGGACCCCGCCATCACCGAGGTCCTGCCGTTCCTGCCGATCATGACCGAGCAGCTCGAGAACGCCGCGCCGCGTCCGGTCACCCCGGCCTACAACGACCTGTCCCTGGCGGTGCGGCAGGTCCTCCACCCGATGCGCGCGATCGACGACCCGGAGGCGACCTACGAGGAGCTCCGGAACCTGCTCGAGCGCGCTCTCAACAGCCAGGCGGTGCTCTGACATGGCGACGACGACACCCGGCCGCGCCCGACCGACGCAGCCCGGGCCCGATGGTGGGAACGGGAAGGGCAAGCCGGCGATGACGGACCGGGCGCGGGCCGAGCGCGCCCTCGGGCTGAAGCTGGCGGCGCCGGCAGCGATCATCATGCTGCTGGTCACCGCGTACCCGATCCTCTACGCGTTCTACCTGAGCCTGTTCCGCTACGACCTGCGCACGCCCGAGATGAACGAGTTCGTCGGCCTGTCGAACTACGCGCTGATCCTCACCAGCGGCGTGTGGTGGCAGTCGGTGCTCGCCACGACGATCATCACGGTCGTCTCCGTGGCCCTCGAGCTCGTCATCGGGCTCGCCTTCGCCCTGGTGATGCACCGGGCGATCTTCGGCCGGCGCACGGTGCGCACCTCGATCCTCATCCCCTACGGGATCATCACCGTCATCGCGGCGTTCGCCTTCCGGTTCGCGGTCTCCCCCGACACCGGGTTCCTCCCCGGCGACCTGAACCCGCTCGGCAACAGCATCGGGTCGTTCGCCACGATCATCATCACCGAGGTCTGGAAGACCACGCCGTTCATGAGCCTGCTGCTCCTGGCTGGTCTGGCCACCGTGCCCGAGGAGATGCAGGAGGCGGCCAAGGTCGACGGGGCCACCGCCTGGCAGCGGCTGTGGAAGGTGACGCTGCCGAACATGAAGGCCGCGATCCTCGTCGCGCTGCTGTTCCGCACGCTGGACGCCTTCCGCATCTTCGACACCGTCTTCGTGCAGACCGCGGGAGCGAACAACACCCAGACCATCAGCGGGGTCGGCTACAACACGCTGGTCAGCCGGGTGAACCTCGGCCTGGGCTCAGCGGTGTCGATGCTGCTCTTCCTGATGATCATCCTCATCGCCTTCCTGTTCGTGAAGGGCTTCAAGACCAACCTCGGGACGGTGAAGGGCAAGTGACCGCGTCGACGACCCCCCACGCTGCGCGCACCGCCGCCGGGCAGGGAGGCACCCCATGAGCGTCGGGACCACCCTCGGCGGCGAGAAGACCGGGGCCGAGCGCCGTCGGCCGGGCGGGAAGAACAGGGACGACAGGCCCGCGGCCGACGCCAGCCGCACCAAGGGGCAGACCCTGTGGATCGTCGGGACGATCGTCATCGTCGCGTACGCCATGTTCCCGGTGCTGTGGATCGCGTCGCTGAGCTTCAAGCCGGCGGCCGACGTCGGCGACGGCCGGCTGATCCCGCAGACCTTCTCGCTGGACAACTACCGCGACATCTTCACCAGCGGCGAGTTCGTCCGGCCGCTCATCAACTCCATCGGCATCTCGCTCATCACGACCCTGATCGCGGTCGTGGTGGCCGCGTTCGCCGCCTACGCCATCGCCCGCCTGGAGTTCCCCGGCAAGACGATCCTGCTGTCGGGAGCCCTGGCCATCGCGATGTTCCCGCCGGTGTCGATCATCGGCCCGCTGTTCAACATCTGGCGCACGATCGGCCTGTACGACACCTGGCCCGGGCTGATCCTGCCGTACATGACCTTCGCCCTGCCGCTGGCGATCTGGACGCTGACGGCGTTCTTCCGGGAGATCCCCTACGACCTCGAGGAGGCCGCGCAGGTCGACGGGGCCACGCCGTTCCAGGCGTTCCGGCAGGTCATCATGCCGCTGGCGCTGCCGGGCATCTTCACCGCCGCGATCATCGTGTTCATCTTCTGCTGGAACGACTTCCTGTTCGCCATCTCGCTGACGTCGACCGACAACGCGCGCACCGTCCCGGCGGCCACCGCGTTCTTCACGGCGAGCAGCAACTTCATCAACCCGACGGGGCAGATCGCCGCTGCCGCCATCGTCGTGACCGTCCCGATCATCATCATGGTGCTGGTCTTCCAGCGCCGCATCGTTGCCGGCCTCACCGCCGGCGCAGTGAAGGGCTGACCCGTGGCTGAGATCTCCATGCGAGGCATCACCAAGCGCTACCCCGACGGGACGGCAGCGGTGAACGACGTCGACCTCGACATCGCCGACGGCGAGTTCGTCATCCTCGTCGGGCCCTCCGGCTGCGGGAAGTCGACGCTGCTGCGGATGATCGTCGGCCTCGAGGACATCAGCGAGGGCGAGATGCGCATCGGCGGCGAGGTGGTCAACGGCAAGGCCGCCAAGGACCGCAACCTGGCGATGGTGTTCCAGAACTACGCCCTGTACCCGCACCTGTCGGTGCGGGAGAACATGGCGTTCCCGCTGCGACTGGCCAAGGTCCCGGACGACGAGGTCAACCGTCGCGTCGAGGAGGCCGCGGCGGTCCTCGAGCTCACCGAGAACCTGGACCGGAAGCCGGCGAACCTGTCCGGTGGGCAGCGCCAGCGCGTCGCGATGGGGCGCGCGATCGTGCGCGACCCGAACGCCTTCCTGTTCGACGAGCCCCTGTCGAACCTCGACGCGAAGCTGCGCGTGCAGATGCGCACCGAGATCGCCCGGGTGCAGAAGAAGTACGGCACCACCACCGTCTACGTCACCCACGACCAGACCGAGGCCATGACGCTCGGCGACCGGGTGGCGGTGCTCAAGAAGGGCGTCGTGCAGCAGGTCGACTCACCGCGGGAGCTGTACAACAACCCGGCCAACCTGTTCGTCGCCGGCTTCATCGGCTCACCGGCGATGAACCTGGTGCCGGCCACGCTCAAGGGCCGCTCGCTGACACTGCCGTTCGGCACGTTCGACCTGCCCGACGAGCTGGCCTCGCTGCTCCCCCGCGGCGAAGGGGAGCGCCAGGTCATCGCCGGCGTGCGCCCCGAGCACTTCGAGGACGCCTCGCTCGTGGCGGAGGCCGACCGTGGCAACGGCGGGGTCTTCCGCAGCCGGGTCGACGTCATCGAGTGGATGGGCTCGGAGCTCTACGCCTACCTGCCGTACACCGCCACCGGCGACATGGCCAGCAAGCTCGACGCGCTCGCCGCCGACCTCGACATGGAGCAGCTGTCGACCGACGAGAGCCAGCTGGTGACCCGCCTCGACGCGCAGAGCCAGGTCAGCGCCGCCGGCGAGGCCGAGATCTGGGTCGACCTGCGCCGCCTGCACCTGTTCGACCCCGAGACCGGCGAGGCGCTCGCCCGCCGTCCGGCCGGCTCGGGAGCGGCCGCCGGCTGACGGGCGGTCACTTTCCGGCACGGAGGCGGAGCCGCTCCAGCACGTCGTCGTCCCAGCGGTGCGTGCGCAGCACGTGGTACCGCTCCCTGGCCAGCTGCAGGTAGACCTGCGCGTCGAGCGCGCCGTCGCCGGGGTGGAGTCCCGCCTCGCGCAGCAGTGACAGCACCGGCTCGTACTCCTCGGTGAACCAGGCGAGGGCGACGGCGGTGCGGTCGGCGTGCCGCCCCTGCTCCTGCATCCAGCGGAAGCCCCATGCCTCGACGCCCTCGGCGAGCTGGGCCCAGTCGTCGGGGGCGTGCAGCCGGACCCGGTCACGCAGGGCGGCCGGCAGCGGGACCCGCTCGCGGAACAGCCGCTCGTGCCCCTTCAGCGGCAGGTCGGCCAGCTTCAGGTCGGCGCCGGCCCCCAGAGCCGTCCGGACGAGCGTGACCCGGGCCGACACCAGCTCGCGGCCGAGGGCACGCAGCACCGCGACCCGGTGGTGCCCGTCGCGGACGAAGTGCACCTCGCCCACCCGGTAGAGGTCGACGGGCGGAAGGTCCTCGCCGCGCCGGACGGCGTTCGCGAGCCGCTCGAAGCGACGGCGGGAGATCTCGCTGGTCGGCCGGAACCGGCGGTCGAAGCCGGTGCGGCGGTCGACCGACCCGACGATGCTGTCGAGGTCCACCTGCTGCAGCCCCAGGTTCTGCTCCCCCCGGTGGCCCAGTGCTCCCACCACCTCGTCGAAGGGCAGCAGCACGTCGACGTCACCGGCGCGCATGCGCAGCCTGGCCGCCATGCGGGACAGCACGGCGTTGCGCCGTGCCCGCGCGAAGTCGTCGCGGGAGTCAGCACTCGGGAACCCGGTGTCCACGTCGCATCACTCCCCCACGGACGACCGTGCACGCCCGGCGCACGGCAGACGACGCCCTACCTTGTCACCGTGGCCTTCGACCCCGCCGCCCTGCCCGACGCGGTGCGCTCCTTCCTCGAGGAGCGGCACCTCGCGACGCTGACCACGCTGCGGCCGGACGGCACACCGCACGTCGTCGCCGTCGGGTTCACGTGGGACGACGAGGCGGGGCTCGCGCGGACCATCACGAACGGGTTCTCGACGAAGGCCCGCAACGTCGTGGCCGGCTCGCCCCGAGCCGTCGTGGCCCAGATCGAGGGTCGACGCTGGCTGTCGCTGGAGGGCGTGCCCGCCGTCAGCGCCGACCCGGAGCGGGTCGCTGAAGCCGTGCGTCGCTACGCGCTGCGCTACCGCCAGCCGTCGGAGAACCCGCAGCGCGTCGTCGTCGAGATCGCGGTCGACCGGGTGCTCGGGAGCGCCGGCCTCGCGGACGGCTGACCGGACAGGCGTCGGCGCGGTCGCGTCGCTGCTGCTCAGCCGCGGGGCGGCGCGGTCCGGTCCTGCCACGGCGTGCTGAGGACGACGGTCGTGCGCGTGGAGACGCCGGCGGCAGCGCGGATGTCCTGCAGCAGCACCTCGAGCTCGGCCGGTCCGCCGACGCGCACCTGCAGGATGTAGCTCTCCTCGCCCGCGACGCTGTGGCAGGCCTCGACCGCGTCGAGGTCCCGCAGCCGCTCCGGGGCGTCGTCGGGGGCGGCCGGGTCGATGGGCTTGACGGACACGAACGCGGCCAGCGGCAGCCCGATCGCGTCCGGGCTGATCTGCGCGCGGTAGCCGGTGATGACGCCGCGCGACTCGAGCCGACGCACCCGCTGGTGGGCGGCGCTGGTCGACAGCCCGGTCTCGCGGGCGAGGTCGGCGTAGCTGCGACGTCCGTCGGACAGCAGCAGCGCCAGCAGCTGCCGGTCGACCGCGTCGAGGTCGACGGTCACGGTCCGGTGAGGGAGCGGCCGATGACCAGCCGCTGCACCTGGTTGGTGCCTTCGACGATCTGCAGGATCTTGGCCTCGCGCAGGTAGCGCTCGGCCGGGAAGTCCTCGACGTAGCCGTAGCCGCCCAGCACCTGGACGGCGTCGGTGGCCACGCGCATGCCGGTGTCGGTGGCGAACAGCTTGGCCATCGCCGCCTGCGGCCCGTACGGCTGCCCGGCGTCGCGTCGGCGGGCAGCGGCCAGGTACAGCGACCGGGCGGCCTCGACCTGCGTCGCCATGTCGGCCAGCAGGAAGGACAGCCCCTGGAAGTCGGCGATGCGCCGACCGAACTGGGTGCGCTCCTTCGCGTAGTCGACGGCGAGGTCGAGCGCCGACTGGGCCAGACCGACCGCGCATGCGGCGATGCCGAGCCGCCCGCCGTCGAGGGCGCTCATGGCGATCCGGAAGCCGATGCCCTCCTCCCCCAGCAGCCGGTCCGCGGGAACGCGCGCGCCGTCGAGCCGGATGCTGGCCGTGGTGCTCGACCGCATGCCGGTCTTGCGCTCAGGCGCCGCCGCGGACAGCCCCGGCGTCGCCGCCGGGGCGAGCAGGCACGAGATCCCCTTCGGCCCGGGCCCGCCGGTGCGCACCATGAGGTTGTAGAAGTCGGCCTCGCCGCCGTGCGTCACCCACGCCTTCGTCCCGTCGACGACGAACTCCTCGCCGTCACGCACCGCTCTGGTGGTGAGCGCTGCTGCATCGGAGCCGCTGCTCGGCTCGGACAGGCAGTACGCCCCCAGCAGCTCCCCGCCGAGCATGTCGGGCAGCCACTGCTCTCGCTGGCGGGTGCTGCCGAAGGCGGCCAGCGGGAAGCAGGACAGCGTGTGGACGCTGACACCGAGGCCCACGGCCAGCCAGCCGCGACTGAGCTCCTCGAGGACCTGCAGGTACACCTCGTAGGGCTGTGCGCCGCCGCCGTGCTCCTCGGGGTACGGCAGGCCGAGCAGGCCTGCCTTGCCGAGGGTCCGGAAGACCTCCCTGGGGAACTCCGACCGCTGCTCGAACGCCGCGGCACGCGGAGCCAGCTCCGCGTCGACCAGGTCGCGGGTGAGCTCCAGCAGGGCCTCGGCCTCGGGCGTCGGCAGGCTCCGGACGACGGACGGCATGCGGCACCCTCTCCACGGCGTGTGCGGACCGCCCACGCTATCGCCCACCACCGCGGCCTGCTCCTCACCGACGCTGCGCAACTGCCCCGGCCCGGCGGGGCAGCTGCGCAGCCGCGGACGGCCGACGCCGCTTCCGACGCCTAGGCACAGCGCGGCCTCGCGCCGGATGCGCGGACGGCGAACGGTGCACGGTCGGCACCATGGACCCCGCTCACCTGCTCCGGACGGCCCGGCGCCAGGCCGGGCTCAGCCAGCGCCAGATGGCGGCGCGCTCCGGGGTCGCGGCCTCCACCGTCGCCGACGTGGAGCGGGGTGCGGTCCGCCCGTCCCTGCAGGTGCTCGACCGGTTGCTCGACGCGGCCGGTCTCGAGGTGACCCTCGACCGCCGCCTTCCCGCGCCCTGCCCGCACCTCGTGCGCTACCTCCGGCTGCCGCTGGCGACCCGGCTCTAACTGACGTTCGGCGGCCGGACGGGGAGCCCCGGCGTCGACCGGTCCGTCCCGGCATGGACCAGCCTGTGGACGATGTCGACATGGGGGCGCGTCGACCTGGTGGAGGGGCTCGCGCTCGGCGTGTGGTGCCCGCAGCCGACGGTCGGCCCGCGGGTGGTGGTCCGGCCGCGGCGCCACGCGGGCGAGCGACCCCACCCGGGACTCGAGGTGGTGGTCGGGACCGGAGCGCCGCCGGTGGGCACCGTGCCGGTGGCGCTCGGCAGTCAGGCTGTGCACGTCCTGCCGCCGGAGGCGCTCGCTCTCGGGCACGTGACGCCGGGCGAGCGGCTCATGCTGCGGGCGGCCGCGTCGGCGCTGCACGCGAGGTCCGGCACTGCCGTTGCCCGAGCGGCACGCCGGGCGGGGCTGGCAGCTGGAGGGGCCGGGCAGCCTCGCCCAGTGGCTGCGGGACCACGGCTACCCCACCTGAGCGCCGGACGGTGCGGCAGAGTGAGGACGTGGCCGGACAGCTGACCCTCCTCGACGCCCCGTCGCTCTGGTACCGGGCGTTCCACGGCGTCCCGTCGTCGGTGGTGGCGCCCGACGGGTCGCCGGTCGCGGCCGTGCGGGGCTTCCTCGACGTCGTCGCGCGGATCGTGCGCGACACCCGGCCGGCCCGGCTGGTCGCCTGCCTGGACCTCGACTGGCGGCCTGCCTTCCGGGTGGCGGCGGTGCCGAGCTACAAGCTGCACCGCACCGTCGAGGGCGGCGCGGAGGACGAGCCGCCGACGCTCGGACCGCAGGTCGACGCGATCCTGCAGGTGCTGGACGCGCTGGGCCTCGCGACCGCCGGGGCGAAGGGGTACGAAGCCGACGACGTCATCGGCACGCTCGCGACCCGCGCGGCCGGCGCCGTCGACGTGGTCACCGGCGACCGCGACCTGTTCCAGCTCGTGCGCGACGACGGGCCGGTCCGGGTGCTCTACACCGTCGAGAAGCTCCGGCCCTACGACGAGGCCGCGGTGGCCGCGAAGTACGGCATCCCTGGACGCGCCTACGCCGAGCTCGCAGTGCTGCGCGGTGACCCGAGCGACGGACTGCCGGGGGTCAAGGGCGTCGGTGAGAAGACGGCAGCCGCGCTCGTGAACCGGTTCGGCGACGTCGACGGGATCCTCGCCGCGCTCGACGCCGGCGGCGACGCCGGCTTCCCCGCCGGGGCGCGGGCCAGGCTCGAGGCGGCCCGCGACTACCTCGCCGTCGCGCCCGCCGTGACGAGGGTCGTGCGCGACCTGCCGCTTCCCGAGCTCGACGACGCCCTCCCCCGCGCGCCGCGGTCTCCCGAGCGGCTGGTCGAGCTCGCCGACCGGTGGGGGCTCGACAGCCCGCTCGAGCGGCTGCTCGCCGCGCTCGAGGTGGCGCACACCGGCTGACGCCGCCGGCGGGATCAGCCCGCCATGCCGTAGGCGACCACGCCGCGGCGGATCGCGGCGATCGCGGTGCGCGCCGTGGACCGCAGGGCAGGATCGTCGGAGGCGGCCGCGACGTCGGCGACCTGGTCGAGCAGGTCGACGAGCTGCTTGCACCAGCGCACGAAGTCGCCCGCCGTCAGCTCGCTGTCGTCGAGCACTTCCTCCAGCCGCGCGCCGCCCACCCACCGGTAGGCGGCCTCGGAGAAGCCGCGGTCGGGGCTGCGCAGGAACTGCACGTGCGCGTCCTGCTCGACCGACGCGAGCCGGCCCCAGAGCCGCTCCGTCTCGGCGAGCGTGGCCTCGACCCGGCCCGACGGCACGTGTCCGACCGGCTCGTCCGGGCGGCGGCTCTCGTAGACGAGCGCCGCCACGACGGCAGCCAGCTCCGCCGGGCCCAGCCCGTTCCACAGCCCGGCCCGCAGGCACTCCGCGACGAGCAGGTCGGACTCGCTGTAGACCCGGGCCAGCTGTCGCCCGGCATCGGTGACGCGCTCGCCGTCGAGGTAGTCGAGCCGCTCGAGCACCGCGCACACCCGGTCGAAGGTGCGCGCGACCGAGGAGGTCTTGCCCTGCACCCGCTTCTCGAGGGCGTCGGTGTCGGCGCGCAGCCGCGTCCAGCGCTCCGCCCAGCGCATGTGCGCCTCGCGCTCGTCGCACCCGTGCACCGGGTGCCGGCGCAGCTCGGCCCGCAGCCCGGTCAGGCGGTCGTCGTCGGCGGCGGACCGCCGCTTGCCCTTGCGGTCCTCCGGCGGGACGTCGAGGTTGCGGATCGACGCAGCCAGGTCGCGCCGCGACTGCGGTGAGCGGGTGTTGACCTGCTTGGGCAGCTTCAGCCGGCCGACGACGAGCACCGGGCCCGGGAAGTCGGCCACCGACAGCCGCCCGGCCCACCGGTCCTCGGTCACCACCAGCGGGTGGGTCTCGCCGCGCAGCCCGACCCCGGGGTCGACGACGACGGCGAGTCCCGAGCGCCGTCCGCCCGGCACGCGGACGACGTCGCCGGGCCGGAGCTGCTCGAGCGACTCGGCGGCCGCGGCCCGGCGCGAGGCCGAGCCCTGCTTGACCAGCTCCGTCTCGCGGCGCTTGAGGTCCGCGCGCAGCCGCGCGTACTCCTCGGCGTCGCCGAGGTGGCAGGTCATCGACTCGCGGTAGCCCTCGAGCGCCTCGAGGTTGCGCGCCACCTGCCGGGCCAGCCCCACGACCGAGCGGTCGGCCTGGAACTGCGCGAAGGACGACTCGAGCAGCGCGCGCGCCTGCTCCCGGCCGACCGCGCCGACCAGGTTGACCGTCATGTTGTAGCTCGGCCGGAAGCTCGACCGCAGTGGGTACGTGCGGGTGGACGCCAGGCCGGCCACCGCCCGGGGGTCGAAGCCGGGCTGCCAGAGGACGACGGCGTGTCCCTCGACGTCGATGCCCCGCCGGCCGGCCCGCCCGGTGAGCTGGGTGTACTCCCCCGGCGTCACGTCGGCGTGGGTCTGGCCGTTCCACTTGACGAGCTTCTCGAGCACCACGGAGCGGGCCGGCATGTTGATGCCGAGGGCGAGCGTCTCGGTGGCGAAGACCGCCTTGACGAGGCCGTCGACGAACAGCTCCTCGACGACCTCCTTGAAGGCCGGCAGCATGCCGGCGTGGTGGGCGGCCAGGCCCCGCTGCAGCCCTTCGAGCCACTCCCAGTAGCCGAGCACCCGCAGGTCCTCGCGCGGCAGCGTGGCGGTGCGCGCCTCGACGACCCGGCGGACCCGCTCGGCCTCCTCGACGGTGTTGAGGCGCAGCCCCGAGCGCAGGCACTGCTCGACGGCGGCCTGGCAGCCGGCCCGGCTGAACACGAACGTGATCGCCGGCAGCAGTCCCTCGCGGTCGAGCCGCTCGAGCACGTCGGGGCGGTTCGCGACGCGGGTGCGTGGCCCGGACGAGCCGCGGCCGCGCTCGCGCGGGGTGAAGCGGCTGTCCTCTCGCGCGAGCCGGAGCAGCTGCGGGTTCACCTCCGGCCCCTCGTCCTGCGGCGCGCCGCCCGCCGGCTCGACGAACAGGTCGTGCAGCCGGGTGCCGACCATCACGTGCTGCCAGAGCGGGACCGGCCGATGCTCCTCGACGACGACCTCGGTCTGACCGCGCACCGTGACCAGCCACTCGCCGAACTCCTCGGCGTTGCTCACCGTGGCCGACAGGGACACGAGCACGACGTCGTCCCGGAGGTGGATGATCACTTCCTCCCACACCGCGCCGCGGGACCGGTCGGCGAGGTAGTGCACCTCGTCCATGACCACGTGCGAGAGCCCTCGCAGCGCGTCGCTGCCCGCGTACAGCATGTTGCGCAGGACCTCGGTGGTCATGACGACGACGTCGGCGTCGCCGTTGATCGACGTGTCGCCGGTGAGCAGGCCCACCCGGTCCTCGCCGTGCCGCGCCTTCAGGTCGGCGAACTTCTGGTTCGACAGCGCCTTGATCGGGGTCGTGTAGAAGCACTTCCCGCCGGCCGCCAGCGCCAGGTGGACGGCGAACTCGCCGACGACGGTCTTGCCCGCACCCGTCGGGGCGGCGACGAGCACGCCGCGGCCGTCCTCCAGGGCTGCGCACGCGGTGCGCTGGAAGGCGTCGAGCCCGAACGGGTAGTGCGCCTCGAACTCGCTCAGCCTCGGACCGGCCTGACGGCGCCGGAAGGCGGCGTACCGCTCGGCCGGCGAGAGCGCGCCCTCGGACAGGGGGCTGGTCACCCCCGCAGGCTACGTGCCGCGCGGCCCGCCGGCGCCCGCGCCGCTGGGGACGTCCTCGTCGAGCGAGGAGGGCTGCGGGTCGAGCGTGGAGGTCTCGTCGTCGGCCAGGCCCGCCACCGGGTCGGTGGCGCGACGGCGGCGGGCGGCCCGCTCGCGCAGCCGGGCGAGCAGGATGCACAGCTCGTACAGCCCGCAGATCGGGATCGCCATGATCATGAAGGTGAACGGGTCCTGCGAGGGCGTGATGATCGCTGAGGCGATGAAGATCGCGAGGTACATGCCGCGCCGCCAGCGCTTCATGGTCGCGACCGGGAAGATCCCCACCATGTTGAGGAACGTGACCACCACCGGGAACTCGAACGCGAACCCGAACGCCAGCAGGCACAGGGTCACGAAGTTCAGGTAGGCGTGCACCGACGTGATCGTCGTGATGCCGTCGCCGCCGATGCGGAGCAGGAAGTCCAGGCCCTGCGAGATGGTCAGGTAGGCGAAGGTCGTCCCGATCGCGAACAGCACCAGCGAGGCGGCCAGGAACCCGGCCGCGTACTTCCTCTCCTGCCGGTGCAGGGCCGGGGTGATGAACGCCCCGACCTGGTACAGCCAGACAGGAGCGGCGAGGACGATCCCGCCGATGGCCGCGACCCGCAGCCGGACCCGGATCTGGTCGAAGACGCTGATCGCGAACAGCTCGCAGTCCGCCTCGGCACCCGCTCCGGTGTCGCAGTACGGCTGCTTGAGGAAGTCGAACAGCGGCACCCACAGGAACCACACCACGACCATGCAGACCGCGATCGCGAGAGCGCTGATGCCGAGCCGGGTCCGCAGCTCGCGGATGTGGTCGACCAGGCTCATCCGCCCGTCGGGCTGGCGCGGACGCACCGGACGGCGCCGCCGTGGCAGTGCGGCCACCTACGGGCGGGGCTGCTGCGCCTGGTCGCCGTGCGGCGTCCCACCGGCCGGCGGCGTGCCGTAGGACGGGTCCTGCGGAGCGGCCCCCGGCTGCGGCTGCCCGTACCCGTGCGGCGGCGGAGGCGTCACCGGCGGGAGCGGCTCGGCGGTCACCGTCGTGTCGGGACGTCCCGTGCGGCCGTGTCCGGCGACGTCGGTGTCGTCGTCGTCGCGCAGCCCCTTGGTCTCGGCCTTGAGGATCCGCATCGAGCGGCCGAGCGCCCGCGCGCTGTCCGGCAGGCGCTTGGCTCCGAACAGGAGCAGGACCACGACGAGGATGAGGACGAGCTCCCAGCCTCCGGGGGTTGTCACGATGCTCTCCTCACGAGGTGGTTCTCGCTCCGTGGCACGGGGCCGCGCCTGCAGGACACGGTACGCCGCTCAGTCCCGGGATGCGCGTCCCTCTCCGACCCGCGCGGCGAGCGAGGTCCCGTCCGCGCCCGGGCCGCGCGGGGAGGACGTGGCCGGCCGGCCCTGCGGCGCCCGCCGCTGCAGCTCCTCGAGCTGCCGGGTCAGGCCGGCCGAGGCCTGCTCGACCCGCTCCCCCACCAGGCCGACGAGCCGCCCCAGCGCCTTGCCCTGCCGGTAGGCGGACAGCCCGACCAGGCCGACCACGACGATCGCGGCTCCGGCGACGAGCACGGCGAGCAGGTACCCCAGCACGACGTCAGGCTAGCCGTCGGCGGAAGCCGAAGGTCAGGAGCGCACCCGGTCGGCGGCCGCAGGCGCCAGCAGGTCGGTGCTGGCCAGCTGCAGGCCGAGGTCGAGCAGGTCGTCGTAGGTCAGGGCCGGGCCGGTGCGCGGCTCGATCGCCTCGGCCGGCACGTCCCACACGGTGGCCGGGACGCCGCCGGAGACCAGCAGGCTCACGACGTGGTCGTCGGCGGGCTTCCTCACCTCGTCGGCGCAGCCGGGGCAGGTGAAGGCGTAGTACGAGAGGCGCGCGTGGCTGCAGACCATGAGCGAGACGTCGGCCGGGGTCAGCTCGACCTCGCCGCAGCCGGGGCAGGACGCCTTGATCGTGGTCATGAGGGGCCAGTCCTCTCGGTCGACCGCAGTAGTGCGGCACTGACACCTTCGGCAGCGGTGGCGAGGGCCTTGAACCGAGGTCTTGACACGCAGACGTGGACGTGGTGGGGCTAGTCCATCCGGCCGTCGTCGCCGTACTCCGACAGGGCCAGGGCGGCCTCCCGGCGCACGTCTGCGGCGAGGTCGTCGGGGGCGAGCACCCGGCCGTGCGGCCCGAGCCGCAGCGCGAGCCGGCGCACCCAGCCGGCGTCGGCGACGCGCAGCGTGACGACCAGGCCGCCGTCGCTGCTCTCCTTCACCGACTCGCACGGGTGGTACTCGGCGACCCAGGCCGCGGCTGGGCGCAGCGCGAGGGTGACCAGCAGGGCGTCGGGCGAGGGGCGGAACAGCCCCTGCGAGACGTCGCGCGGCTCGGCGTGCGGTGGCGGCTCGGCGGGGAGGTCGAGCAGCTGCACGTCCTCGACCCGGTCGAGCCGGAACAGCCGGACTCCCTCGGTGCGGCGGCACCAGGCCTCGAGGTAGGTGCGCCCCTCGACGACGAGCACGCGCATCGGGTCGACGTCCCGGGCGGTGGTCTCGTCGCGGGCGGGCACGTAGTAGGTCAGGTGCAGCCGGCGCCGGCTGTCGAGCGCCTGCTGCACGACCGGCAGAACCCGCTCCTCGCCCTCGACGATGACCTCGACCCGGTCGGCGGGCAGGGCCGAGGAGCCGGCGGCCTGCTCGACCTTCGCGAGCGCGCGGTCGACGGCGTCGCGCGAGGACAGCCCCGGGGTCTCGGCGAGCGCCCGCAGCGCCACGACGAGGGCGAGCGCCTCGTCGACGGTCAGCCGCAGCGGACGCTCGACGCCGGCGTCCTGCACGAGGGTGACGGTCTCGCCCTCGAAGGCGAAGTCGATGAGGTCGCCCGGGCCGTGCCCCGGCAGGCCGCACACCCAGAGCAGGTCCAGCTCCTTGCGCAGCCGCTGCTCGTTGATGCCGAACTCGCGGGCGACGTCGGCGATCGCCGCGCCGGGGTGCGACTGCAGGTACGGCAGCAGGGCGAGCAGCCGCGAGAGCTGCGCCGAGGTGCCGCTCACGAGCGGGCCAGGGCGCTCAGCCGGCGCACGACGGCCTCGCGGGCCTGCGGTGGGCCGACGACCACGGCGTCCGCGCCGTAGCCGGCGACCCGGTCGGCCAGGCGCTCGGGGTCGGAGAACCCGATCTCGACGACGTCCCATCCCTCTCGCTCGTCCGGGCGGGAGGCGAGCGACTCGCGTCGCAGCTCCCAGCCGGCCCCCGCACGCAGGCAGACGGTCGCCGTCTCGCGGGGCTCGTCCGCGGCCAGAGCGGCGACCGCGGCGACCGGGTCGAGGCCGCTGGGCGGCACGACGGCGCCGGGCTCGCCCTCGAGAGCGACCTCGCCCACCACGCGGGACAGCCGGAAGACGCGCTGCGCGCCACGGACGACGTCGTGGCCCACCAGGTACCAGCGACCCCGCCAGGACACGACGCTCCACGGCTCGACGTGCCGCGCCTCGGGTGCGGAACGCCCGCCGGCCCGGTAGGAGAAGCGCACGGCCCGGCCGTCGCGCACGGCCTCCCAGCAGCGCGAGAACGCCGGCTCGCTGGCGGCCACCCGGGGCTCGAGCAGGGCAGGAGCCGACGGAGCCTCCACGCCGGCGGCGCGGAGCTTCAGCAGCGCGCTGGCGGTGGCGTCGGCCAGGGGCGCGGACTGCCAGAGGCGCGCGGCAAGCCCCAGAGCGGCGGCCTCGTCCGGCTCCAGCGAGATCTCGGGGAGCTCGTAGTCGCGGCGGGCGATGCGGTAGCCCGGCTCGTCGTCGTGCGCCGCGCTGTTGGTGCCCGTCTCGAGCGGGATGCCGAGCTCACGCAGCTCGTCCTTGTCCCGCTCGAACATGCGGCGGAAGGAGTCCTCGGTGTCCTGGTCGTAGCCCGGGACGGCCGCGCGGATCTGCTGCACGGTCAGGAACCGCCGGGTGGCGAGCAGGCAGATGACCAGGTTGAGCAGTCGCTCGGTCTTCTTCGCCGACACGAGGCGGGACGCTAGTGCAGACCGGGCCGGGCGGGGGCCGGATGTGCACGGGCGGGTCGCGCGTACCCTCCCCCGGTGATCACCTGGCGCCGCGGCACGGTGCGCGAGGTGCGCCGGGCCTGGCGCGGCGCGGTGGAGCTGGTCGTGGCCCTGGAGGCCGACGGACCGCCGGAGGTCGGACCGCCTGAGGTGCGCGCGCTGGCGCACCCGGACCTGGTCGGAACGCCGGAGCCGGGTGACGCCGTCCTGCTCAACACCACCGCCGTCGACCTCGGCCTCGGCACCGGCGGATACGCGCTGGTCGTGGCCCTCCCCGACCGGCTGCCGCCGGACCGGACCGGGCCGGGGCACCTGGTCAAGGCCCGGTACACCCCTCTGCAGGCCGTGGTCCTCGGCGCGGACGAGCCGGCGGCGCCCTCCCACGCGGTGCTGGCCGATGACCGGCCGCTGGCGGCGCCCGGACTGCCGGTGGTGGTGGCCGACCTGCACTCGTCGCTGCCCGCGGTGCTCGCCGGGGTCCTCGACGCCCGTCCGGAGGCCCGGGTCGCCTACGTCATGACCGACGGCGGCGCCCTGCCGCTCTGGTTCTCGCGCACGGTGGCCGCGCTCTGCAGCGGCGCGGCGCCCGGTCGCCTCGTCGGCACCGTGACGGTCGGGCAGGCCTTCGGCGGCGACCTCGAGACGGTCACGCTGCACTCCGGCCTGCTCGCCGCCGCCCGGGTGCTGCACGCCGACGTCGCCGTGGTGACCCAGGGCCCCGGCAACCTGGGCACCGGCACGGCCTGGGGCTTCTCCGGCGTCGCTGCCGGTGAGGCGGTCAACGCGGCCGCGGCCGTGGGAGCCCGCCCGGTGGCGGTGCTGCGCATGTCGGAGGCCGACCCTAGGCCCCGCCACCGGGGGGTCAGCCACCACAGCGTCACCGCCTACGGACGGGTGGCGCTCGCCCCTGCCGACGTCGTCGTGCCGTCGTCGTGGGCGGCACTGGTCGAGCCGGTGCGGCCGGCCCTGGGGCGGCACCGGCTGGTCGAGGTCGACGACGACGGCCTGCGCGCGGCGCTCGAGCCCTGGGCCGGCCTGCTCTCGACGATGGGCCGCGGTCTGGCCGAGGACCCGGTGGCCTTCGTCGCCGCGGCCGCTGCCGGACGGCACGCCACCGGGCTGCTGGCGTGAGGACCGCGCGGCTCGACGCCCGGCAGCGCCTCGCCCGGCGCTTCGCCGCGACGATGTCGCTGGCGATGATCGGCTCGAACACCATCGGCGCCGCAGTCGTGTTCACCTACCTGACCTTCGTCGTGCCCGACCGGCCCACCGACAGCCCGACCGCGACCCTGGTGAACACGATCGTCGCGGCCGCCTACCTGCTCCTCGCGCTCGTCGTGGGCACCATCGGCAGCTTCCTGCTGCAGCGCCGCCTGCTCCGCTGGCTGCGGCCGGGGCACGTCATCGGCCCGGAGGACCGCCGGACGACGCTGCGCCTGCCGGCCCGCCTCGTGCGCTTCTACGGCGCGCTGTGGGCGGTCGCCGTCGTCGTCTTCGCGGTGCTGAACCTGCCCCGGTCGCTCGCCGGAGGGCTCGACGTCGTCGCGACCATCGCCGCGGGCGGCGCGACGACCTGCGCGCTGTGCTACCTGCTGGCCGAGCGCATCGTCCGGCCGCTGGTCGCGGAGGTGATGGGCGACGGCTCCGACCCGCCGCCGGTCGTGCTCGGTGTGCGCCGCCGCGTGCTGCTCTCCTGGGCCCTCGGCACCGGGATCCCGCTGCTCGGCATCGCCCTGGCGGTGGTGCCCGACGGCCGTGAGGAGCCGGTCGGTGCCCTGCCGGTGCTGTTCCTGTGCGGGGTGGGCCTGGCCGTCGGACTGCTCGCGATGGACGTCGCCGCCCGCTCGGTCAGCGAGCCGGTGCAGACGATGACCGGCGCCCTCCGTGCGGTCGGCGAGGGCCGCCTCGACAGCGCCGTCCCGGTGGACGACGTGAGCGAGCTCGGGCAGCTGCAGGCCGGCTTCAACGCGATGGTGGCGGGGCTGCGCGAGCGCGAGCAGCTGCGCGACCTGTTCGGGCGCCAGGTCGGCACCGCGGCTGCCCGGCTCTCGCTCGAGCAGGGCGTGCAGCTCGGCGGCGAGCGCCGGGACGTCGCCGTGCTGTTCGTCGACGTCGTCGGGTCGACGTCGCTGGCGGTCGAGGCGGAGCCGGAGGAGGTGGTGCGGCGGCTGAACGAGTTCTTCGCCGTCGTGGTCGACGTCGTGACCGCCCACCACGGCTGGGTGAACAAGTTCGAGGGCGACGCCGCGCTCTGCGTCTTCGGCGCGCCCGAGCGGCGGACCGACGCCGCCGCCTGCGCACTCGCGTGCGCCCGGGTCATGGCCGGGCGGCTGTCACCGCTGCCGCTGGACGCGGCGATCGGCGTCAGTGCCGGGCCGGTGGTCGCCGGGCACATCGGCACCGAGGAGCGCTTCGAGTACACCGTCATCGGCGACCCGGTGAACGCCGCCGCCCGGCTCACCGACCTGGCCAAGAAGGAGCCGCGGCGGGTGCTCGCCGACGCCGCCGTCGTGGCCGCCGCCGGACCGGAGTCCGCCGAGTGGGAGGAGTGCGGGCAGGCCGTGCTGCGCGGCCGGGCGAGGCCGACCGGGCTCTCCCGGCCGAGGGCCGGCC
This sequence comes from Mycobacteriales bacterium, assembly GCA_035540755.1. Taxonomy (GTDB): domain Bacteria; phylum Actinomycetota; class Actinomycetes; order Mycobacteriales; family SCTD01; genus DATLGD01. The sequence continues at coordinate 40,602 of DATLGD010000164.1, forward strand.
GCTAGGAGACGCCCAGCAGGTCGACGACGAACACCAGCGTCTCGTTCGGGGCGATCACACCGCCGGCGCCGCGGGCGCCGTAGCCCAGGTGCGGCGGGATCGTCAGGCGGCGGCGCCCGCCGACCTTCATCCCGGCCACGCCCTGGTCCCAGCCGCCGATGACCCGGCCGGCCCCGAGCGGGAACGAGAACGGCTCCCCGCGGTCCCAGGACGCGTCGAACTGCCGCCCGGTCGACCAGGAGTGCCCGACGTAGTGCATGGTGCAGGTGGTGCCCGGCACGGCCTCCCTCCCGTCGCCGACGGCGAGGTCCTCCATCTGCAGCTCCTGCGGCGGCGGGCCGGAAGGGATCTCGACGGTCGGCTTGCTGATCGGGGCGCTCATGGCGCCCACGCTGTCACATGGACGCGATGAGCTTGTCGACGCGGTCGTCGACGGAGCGGAACGGGTCCTTGCAGAGCACGGTGCGCTGCGCCTGGTCGTTGAGCTTGAGGTGCACCCAGTCGACGGTGAAGTCGCGCCGCTTGTCCTGGGCGTGCCGGATGAACTCACCGCGCAGCCGCGCCCGGGTGGTCTGCGGCGGCACCGACTTGGCCTCGAAGACCGCCAGGTCGGTGGTTGCCCGCGCGACCGCGCCCTTCTTCTCCAGCAGGTAGTACAGGCCCCGGTCCCGGTGCACGTCGTGGTAGGCGAGGTCGAGCTGGGCCACCCGCGGCGACGAGAGCGGCAGGTCGTGCTTGGCCCGGTAGCGCTCGATCAGCTGGTACTTGGTCACCCAGTCGATCTCGCGGTCGACCAGCGACAGGTCTCCGGTGTCGACCGCCTGCAGCGTGCGGCCCCACAGGTCGAGGACGCGGTCGACGGTGGCGTCGGACCCGCGCCGGGCGATGAAGTCGACCGCCTTGCCGTAGTACTCCCGCTGGATCTCGAGGGCGCTGGCCTCCCGCCCGTTGACCAGCTTGACCTTGCGCCGGCCGGTGATGTCGTGGCTGATCTCGCGGATCGCCCGGATCGGGTTCTCCAGGGTGAGGTCGCGCATGACGACCCCGGCCTCGATCATCCGCAGCACCAGGTCGGCGGTGCCCACCTTGAGCAGCGTCGTGACCTCGTTCATGTTGCTGTCGCCGACGATGACGTGCAGCCGGCGGAACCGCTCGGCGTCGGCGTGCGGCTCGTCCCTGGTGTTGATGATCGGGCGCGAGCGGGTAGTCGCCGACGACACGCCCTCCCAGATGTGCTCGGCCCGCTGGCTCACGCAGTAGACGGCGCCGCGCGGCGTCTGCAGCACCTTGCCCGCGCCGGCGATGATCTGGCGCGACACCAGGAACGGGATGAGGACGTCCGCGAGCCGGCTGAACTCCCCGTGCCGCCCCACGAGGTAGTTCTCGTGGCAGCCGTAGGAGTTGCCGGCCGAGTCGGTGTTGTTCTTGAACAGGTAGATGTCGCCGGCGATGCCCTCCTCGCGCAGCCGCCGCTCGGCGTCCACGAGCAGGCCCTCGAGGATGCGCTCGCCGGCCTTGTCGTGCGTGACCAGGTCGACGGCGTCGTCGCACTCGGGCGTCGCGTACTCGGGATGGGAGCCGACGTCGAGGTACAGGCGGGCGCCGTTGCGCAGGAAGACGTTCGAGCTCCGGCCCCAGCTGACCACCCGGCGGAACAGGTAGCGCGCCACCTCGTCCGGCGAGAGCCGCCGCTGCCCGCGGAAGGTGCAGGTGACGCCGTACTCGTTCTCGATCCCGAAGATCCGACGCTCGATCTTGGCTCAGCTCCTGAATCACGTCGCGAACAGCTGCTCGTCCTCATCCTGACACGCTGTGGCGCCTTCAGGGCGGCTCCGTACTCCGTCAGCGGATCGGGGTGAGCAGGCGGAAGTAGATCGCCGAGCGCACCGTGCCGCCGAGGTTGAGCGTTCCGGTGTGACCGAGCTGCGGGTGCATGACCAGCGCGTCACCGGCCTCCAGCGGCACCGGCACAGGCTCGGTGTGCTCACCGCGGTGCGAGCGCGGCCACACCCAGGCCACCCCGTCGTCAGGTCCCGCGGTGGTCAGCGCGACCCCGACGACGCCGCGGTAGCGCTTGTCCTGCGCCCACGGCGGAAGGGCGTCGACGTGCGGCTCGAGCGGCCAGTCCTGCGCCTCGTCGGGGAAGCGCAGCAGGATCTGCGGCTCGGCCCAGTCGTCGCCCTCCTGCCAGCCGAGCAGCTCGGCGGCCGGATCCGGCAGCACGCCCCACACCTCGGGTTCCCAGCGCAGGTGGGGGAAGAAGGTTCCTGGCTGCCACGCGCGGATCTGCTCGGCTGTCAGGCCCTGCCTGCGGATCTCGAGGTTCAGCAGCCGCAGCGCGGCGGCCACCCGGGAGGCAGAGACCACCTCGCGCAGGACGGTGTAGCCCTCCTGCTCCAGGTCGGTGCGGGCGGCCTGCAGAGCGGGGGCCGAGGTCGTCACGGGAGCGCTCCTTCGCGGCGGGGCTGTCCGCGTCGAACCTAGCGACCGGCCGCGCGCACCTCGGCGACGTGCGCCTCGAGCTCGTCGGCGCGGTGCTCGGCCGTGTGCTCGGCCAGCACCCTCCTGCGAGCCGCCTCCCCGATCCGTGCGCGCCGGTCGTCGTCGACCGCCCGCAGGTGCTCGACGACGTCTGCCGCCGACCGCGCGACGAGGATCTCCTCCCCCGGGGTGAAGAAGGCGTCCAGGCCCGCCCACACGTCCGAGACGACGGGCACACCGCACGCCGCGGCCTCGAACAGGCGCACGCTGGGCGACCAGCCGGCGCGGACCATGTCGGCGCGGGTGACGTTCAGGGTCAGCCGCTGGGCGCTGTAGAAGCCGACGTGCTCGGCCGGCGGCAGGTGCTCGATGCGCTGCACGTTGGCCGGCCACGGGACGTCCGCCGGGTACTGCGGCCCGGCGACCACGAAACGCTCCTCCGGCAGGGCGCGGGCCGGGGCCGCGAGCAGCTCGTCCAGCACCGGCTGGCGGTCGGCGCTCCACGTGCCGAGGTAGCCCAGGGTCCAGTGCCGCTCGACCTCGACGGGGGCGTACGCGCTCTCGTCGACCAGGCAGTGGAAGGCCCGCGCCCGGGGCGAGCCGAGCGCCTGCTCGAGATGGTCGAGGGTCGGCCCGCCGGTGAACGACAGGTAGAGGTCGTAGCCCGGCACGAGCTCCGGGACGAGGTACTCGCACTCCCCCCGCCCGAGCGCCGCCAGCGTGACGGGAGTGTCGATGTCGTAGAAGGCGGTGACGCCGGTGGCGGTCTCCTGCACCCACCGCCCGACGTCCACCCCCTGCGGGACGTACGAGCCGACGACCACGAGGTCGGCGTCGCGCACGGCCGCGGCGTGCTCGTCGCGCAGCTGCTCCATCGAGGCGTACAGGGCGGTGCGGCCCCAGGGCGGCTCCGGCAGATCGCGGTGCTCGGCGTACCAGGGGACGTCGCGCTCGAGGAACAGCACGTCGTGCCCGCGCCCGTCCAGCGCCCGGACCAGGGCCCGGAAGTTCGTGGCGTGCCCGTTGCCCCACGAGGAGGTGATGGACAGCCCGAGGACGACGATGCACAGCCCCTCGGCGGACGGCCTCATCGCACCCGCTCGCGCAGGATCTCGTCGACCTGCACCGCCCGGTGCCCGTAGGTGTGCTCGGAGAGCACCCGCTCCAGCGCCGCCTTGCCGAGCAGCCGCGCCCGCTCGGGATCGAGGTCGCGCAGGTGATCGGCGACCTGCCGGCCGTCGTAGGCCACGAGCACCTCGCGGTCCGGCACGAGGAAGTCCTCGATACCCTGCCAGCCGTCGGTGATCTGGCAGGCCGCGGCCCCGGCGACCTCGAAGACGCGGGTGGCGGGTGACCACCCGTTGGCGACCATGCTGTCGCGGGTGACGTTCGAGACCGCGAGCGGCGTGGAGTTGAACGCGTTGTGGTCGGCGGTGCCGACGTGACCGAGCAGGCGCACGTTCGGCGGCACCGGCTTGTCGCCCCAGCCGTTGCCGGCCAGCAGGAACGTGCGGTCCGGCAGCAGCGAGGCCGGCCGCAGGAAGAACTCCTCGACGCGCGCCTCGCGGTCCGGCAGCCGGTTCGCGAGCAGGGCCAGGTCGACGTCGAAGCGCGGGTCGGGGTCGGCCGGGTGGTGCGTCGTCGGGTCGAGCGCGTTGTAGACGACGATGCACTCGCGGGCGCCGAGAGCGGTGTAGCGCTGCACCACCGGGTCGCCGCCGCCGTAGGTCAGCACCAGGTCGTACGACGGCAGCAGGGCCCGGAAGGAGTCCGCCGGGTCGTCCTCCATCCGCGACAGCGTCGCGGGCGCGTCGACGTCCCAGAAGGCGGTGCAGGTGCCGAGCGAGAGCACGGCGTCCTCGAGCACGTCGTCGAAGACCCCGACGCCGCTGGTCTTCACGACCAGGTCGGCGCCGCGCGCCCGCTCCACCGTCGCCCGCACCGCGGCCTCGTCCGGCGCCTCGTAGATGACGACCGTCGCCCAGTCCGGGTCGGGGATGTCGCGGTGCTCCTGCCGCTCGTAGGCGACCGGCTCGTAGAACGTGACGCGGTGGCCGAGCTCGTGCAGGCCGCGGATGATGCCGCGGTAGTAGGTGCACGAGCCGTTCCACCACGAGGAGACCAGGCTCGATCCGAAGAAGGCGATGTCCAGGCTCATGCGGTGCTCCCTGCGGTCGGGACGGTGTGCAGGCCGAGCTCGGCCACGACCGCCAGCAGCTCGTCGACGCGGTGCGCGCAGGTGTGCCGCGCGCCGATGGTGCGCAGGCCGCTCTCCCGCAGCGACTGCGCCAGGTCCGGGTCGTGCAGGACGTCGCGCAGGTGCGCCTCCATCTGCGCGCCGTCCGTCGCGACGAGGTAGTCGCTGCCGGGCGTGAACAGGCCCTCCGCGTCGTCCCACGGGGCGGTGACCAGCGGGATGCCGCAGGCCAGCGCCTCGAACGGCCGGATGGTCGGGATGCCCGGCAGCGCCTCGACGTACGGCCGCCGCGGCACGTGCACGGTGACGCCGTGCGCGGCGAAGGCCCGCGGGGCGAGGTGGTTGGCGATCCACCCGCCGTAGCGGATGCCCGCCTCCCTCAGCGCCTGCTTCGCGCCAACCGGGTAGCGCACCCCGTGCACCGTCGCCCGCAGCCCGAGCCGGTGCACCGGGGCGAGCAGGAACTCGTGCAGCTCGGCCGTGCGCTCGCCGTCGCCCCAGTTGCCGATCCAGACCAGGTCTCCCTCGCGCTGCACTCCGTCGACGGGGGTGAAGACGCGGGCGTCGGCGGCCTCGTGCCACGTCCAGGCGCGCCCGGTCCAGCCGCGGTCGAGGTAGATCCGCCGGATCACCTCGCCGAAGGCGAGCACGCCGTCGTACTGCGAGAGGTCGTAGGCCGCCATGTCCTCAGGTGCGGTGGCAGCCCGGTGGTGGGTGTCGTGGAAGAGCAGCCGGTAGCCGCCCGCGGCCTTGTGCGCGCCGACCGCGGCGACCAGCGACGGCTCGTTCCACTCGTGCACCAGGACGAGGTCGGCGCCCTCGGTCATGGCGGGCACGTCGGGCTCGAGCGGGTCGTAGACCCGGCTGCGCAGCCGCGGGAACGCCCGGAGCACGTCGTCGACGGCGCCGCGGCCCTGGTCGACGACGAGGTTCGCGCGGCTCCAGGCGTCCAGCGGCTCGTGGACCCGGACGTCGTGGCCGCGGTCGAGCAGGTCGCGAACGACGCCACGCAGGAAGTGCGCGTTGCCGTGGTTCCAGTCGCTGACCAGCGAGTGGCAGAACACGACGATCCTCATCGCGCACCCACCGGCAGAGCGGCATAGGCGGCGAGGTAGCCGGCGGCGGTCCGCTCCGGGGTGTAGGTCAGCGCCCGGGCCCGGGCAGCGGCACCTCGCGACGGGTCCTGCAGCGCCTCCTCCAGCGCGTCCACGAGCGAGGCGTCGTCGTGCACGTAGGTGGCGGCCTCGCCCCACACCTCGCGCAGGCTCGGGAGGTCCCCCAGCACCAGCGCGCAGCCGGCGAGAGCGGCCTCGAGGATGCCGAGCCCGAACGGCTCGTAGCGCGCCGGGGCGGCGTAGACCGCTGCCCGGGCCAGGAGCGCAGCCAGCGCCGGGAAGGCTAAGGGGCCGAGCACGTCGACACCGGGCAGGTCGCCCGGTCCCTCCCCGGCCACCCGCACCGGTGCGGACAGCGACGGCGCGACGCGGCAGAGCGCGTCCACACCCTTGGCGTCGTCCCAGGTCCGGCCGGCGGCCAGCACGAGCGGCTCCTTGTCGGCCGGCGCGAGGAGCTCCCCCCGGCGGCAGTTCGGGACGACGGTCGCGCCCTCGAAGCCGTACGAGGCGCGCAGGTCGGCCGCGACGGCGGCCGTCGGCGCGACGACCCGCCCGGCGGCGCGCAGCCCCGCGGCCACCGCCGCCCGGTAGACGTCCCACTCGGCCGGCGCCTCAGTGCCCCGCACGGCGCGGAACCAGGAGACGACGTCGGAGTGCGCGACGACCAGCGGGCGCGTGCGCCAGGCCAGGGCGGCGTGCACGTAGCCGTTGAGGTGCACGACGTCGGGCTGCAGCTCCTGCTCCAGCGAGAGCAGCCAGCCGCCGGCCTGCTCGACGCCCGGCCACGGGTCGTGCTGCCACTCGAGCGGGAAGGTCGAGACGTGCACCGAGGCGAAGGCGCCGGCCTCCTCCGCCTGCGCCGGCGACAGGCCGCGCCCCATGGTCGCCAGGTGCACCTCCACCCCGCAGGGGCGCAGTGCGTGCGCGAGCTCGACCGCGTAGGTCCAGACGCCGCCGACGGTGTCGGCCGTCATGAGCACCCTCACCGGCCGTACACCCGGTCGAGCACCGCAGCGGTGGTGACCAGCTCCTCGTTGGCCGGGTCGTACCGCTCGCCCGCGGCGAGCCGCCGGGTCCAGTCGACGGCGGCGCGGCCGCCCCAGGCGTCCGGCGGCTCGACCAGCACCGAGCGACTCGTCCCGGTGTGCCGGGTGGCGCGGAAGTCGTAGAAGGAGCCCCCGACGTTGGTGAGCGCGACGGCGCCGGAGGTGCCGTGGAAGGTCGCGGCGATGACCGCCTCCTGCCCGGCGTGCAGGTTCCACGAGCAGCCGAGCGTCAGGACCCGGCCACCGGTGAGGTCGATCCTCGCGGTGGCGAAGTCCTCGACGACGTCGGTGCGGCCGTCGAGCGGGCGGCCGCCGGCGAACAGCCGCGAGCAGACGCCCTCGACTCCGGCTCCGGGCAGCAGGTGCAGCGCGAGGTCGACCAGGTGGGTGCCGAGGTCGATGACGCAGCCGCCGCCGGACAGCTCCGGGTCCCGGAACCACGGCTTGTCCGGCCCGTAGGCGTTGTGGAAGACGAGCTCCGCGGCGTAGACCTCGCCGAGCTCGCCGGACTCGAGCACCTTGCGCAGCGCCTCGGTGGCGGCCAGGTGGCGGTAGGACAGGTCGACCCCGAGCAGCCGGTCGGCGACGCGGGCGGCAGCCACCACCTCCGCGGTCTCGGCGGCGGTGCGGCCGAGCGGCTTCTGGCAGAAGACGGCGCTGCCGCCCCGCAGCGCCGCGAGCGTCTGCTCGGCGTGCAGCGCGCTCGGGGTGGCGATGACGACGCCGTCGAGGCCGGCTGCGAGCAGCTCCTCCGGACGGACGGCCTCGGCACCCGCCTCGGCGGCGGCCTCCGCGGCGGCCTGGGGGGAGGCGTCCGCAACCAGCGTCGCCTCGGCCAGCCCGCTGGCGACGATCGCCCGCATCCGGTCCCGGCCGATCCACCCGACGCCGAGGAAGCCCAGCCGGGTCATGAGGTGACCAGGGCCTTGACGAAGCCCTCCGGCCGCTCGGCGGCGGCATCCATCGCCGCCTTCAGGTCCTCCAGCGGGAAGGCGTGCGTGTAGAGCGGCCGCGGGTCGAGCCGGCCGGACGCGACGGCGTCGACAGCTGCGCGGATCCCCCGCAGCTGCACCTCGGGGTCGCGCTCGTGGGCGTTGACGACGTCGATCCCGCGCCAGTTCCACAGCTGGACGTTCACCGACCGCAGGCCGTCCTGGTGGAATCCGGCGATGACCAGCCGGCCGCCGAAGCCGGTGAGCTCTCCGGACAGGTCGAGCGGCCAGGGCGCGCCGGTTCCCTCGACCACCCGCTCGCAGAACGTCCCTCCGGTCAGGCCGGCGACCTCGTCGATCACGCGCGCGTGGTCGTCCATGAGGACCGTCTCGGCGGCCCCCATCTGCCGGGCCACCTGCAGGGCCGACTCCTTCCGAGCGACCGCGACGACGCGGCAGCCGGCCGCCGCGGCCAGGGCCACGAGCAGCGCGCCGAGGAAGCCCACGCCGACCACCGCGACGGTCTGCCCCGGCTCGAAGCCGCTGCGCCGGGCGGCGTTGAACGCGCAGCCGATCGCCTCGCCGGGGAACGGCTGGCCGTCCAGCTCGGGCGGCAGCGGGACGAGCCGGTCCGCCGGCACCACCAGCTCGTCGGTGAAGGCGTCCTCGGCCAGCAGCGCGACGCGCGTGCCTTCGCCGCGCCCCTCCACGACCCGACCCCAGGCCTCGTGGCCGGGGTTGCCCGGCCGCAGCGGGTAGTCGAACCACGGTCGCCCCTCCCAGGCGGGCAGGTTCGAGCCGCAAACGCCGCAGCCCTCGACCGCGACCCGGACGCTGCCGGGGACCAGCGGCGGTGAGGCGCCCTGCACCAGCTCGACGGACCCGGGGCTCGTCACCACCGCGCTGCGCACGACCGCGCTCAGCCCGCTCTCGACGCCGCGACCCGCGCGCCCGAGGACGCCAGCCAGTCGTGCAGCAGCTTCACGCCCTCCTCGGGCGAGGTCTTCGGCGCCCAGCCAGTGGCCTCGGCGAAGCGGCGGGTGTCGGAGACGTAGTAGCGCTGGTCACCGACGCGCCAGTCGCCGAAGCGGACCTCCGGAGCCGGGCCTAGCGTCCCGATGAGCTCCAGCAGCTCGAGCAGGCTGACCGTGCTCTGCGGGCCGCCACCCATGTTGAAGGCCTGTCCCCGGAGGTCGTCGGCGGCGCCGATCGCGAGCTCCATCGCGTCGAGCAGGTCGTCGACGTAGAGCACGTCGCGGACCTGCCGGCCGTCGCCGTACAGCGTGATCGGGGCGCGGTCGCGGGCCTGCAGGAGGAAGTGCGCGACCCAGCCCTGGTCCTCGTTGCCCTGCTGGTGCGGCCCGTAGATGCAGCTCATCCGGAAGACGACGTGCGGCATCCCGTAGGTCTGCGCGTAGTCCAGGACGTACTGGTCCGCCCCGCCCTTGGAGCAGCCGTACGGGCTGGCGAACTGCAGCGGCCAGTGCTCGCCGATGCCGTGCTCGCGCACCTGCTCGTCGACCGGCTCGTACCGCCCGCCCCGCTGCTCGACCCGCAACCCGGCGAGCTTGCCGTAGACCTTGTTGGTGGAGGTGAACAGCAGCGGCGGTGGGTCGCTGCGACGGCGCAGCTCCTCGAGCAGCGCGATCGTGCCGCCGAGGTTGACCGAGTAGTCGTGCACCGGCTCGGTCACCGACGTCGTCACCGCGACCTGCGCGGCGAAGTGGAAGACCCGGTCGGCCTTCCGGGCGGCGGTGCGGACGTCGTCGGCGCTGCGGACGTCGCCGCGCACGACCTCGAGGCGGTCGGGATGGGTGTGCTCCAGCCACTGCAGGTTGGTCCGGACACCGGGGCGCGACAGGTCGTCGAGCACGACCACCCGCTCCCCCGCCTGCAGCAGGCGGGCCGCGAGGTTGGTCCCGACGAAGCCGGCTCCTCCGGTGACGAGGGAGGTCATACGGCGAGCCCGCGCCGGGCCAGCTCGGCGGTCGCGGCATCGACGCCGTCCACCGCCACCTGCCCCTCGAGCCACTCGGCCAGCTCGGTCAGGCCCTTCTCCAGCGTCACCTGGGGCACGTACCCGAGCACCTGCCCGGCGCGCGAGACGTCGGCGAAGCAGTGCCGGATGTCGCCGACGCGGAACGTCCCGGTGGCCTCCGGGGTGATGTCGGTCCGGTCGAGGATCTGCGCCAGCGAGGTGGCGATCTCGTTGACCGTGATGCTCTGGCCGCTGCCGACGTTGAGCACCTCCCCGGCCGCCGCCTCGCCCGCGGACAGGGCGAGGGCGCAGGCCCGGGCCACGTCGTGCACGCTGACGAAGTCGCGCTGCTGCGCGCCGTCCTCGAAGATCAGCGGCGGGCGGCCGTTGAGCAGCCGCGAGGCGAAGATCGCCAGCACGCCGGTGTAGGGGTTCGACAGGGCCTGGTAGGGCCCGTAGGCGTTGAAGAAGCGCAGCGCGACGGTCGGGACCTTGTACGCCTCGCCGAACATCAGGCAGAGCCGCTCCTGGTCGTACTTGCCCAGGGCGTAGACGCTGGACAGCGTCGGCGGCTTGTCCTCCGCGGTAGGCACCGGGGTCAGGGCCTGCCCCTGCGGCCCCACCGGCTCCCAGCGCCCGGCCTCGAGGTCGCTGCGCCGGCGCATCACGGCGGGCACCGGGTCGCCGACGGCGTCGACGTAGCGGCCCTCGCCGTACACGCTCATGCTGGACGCCACGAGCAGCTGCTCCACCGGCGTCTCGGCCAGCGCCTCGAGCAGCACGCCGGTGCCGACGCCGTTGACCGAGGTGTACTCGGCGATCTCGTACATGCTCTGGCCGACGCCGACCCGGGCCGCCAGGTGCGCCACCCGGTCCGCGCCCGCGAGGGCGCGGCGGACGGCCTCGGGGTCGCGGACGTCGCCGACCACCAGCTCGACGTCGTCCGGGAGGTAGCCCGGCCGCTCGCCGGAGGGGTGGACCTGAGGGTGGAGCACGTCGAGCACCCGGACCCGGTCCCCGGCCTCCAGCAGCTCGCGGGCGAGGTGAGCGCCGATGAAGCCGGCGCCGCCGGTGATGAGGACGGTGCGGGACATGCGTTCTCTCTTCGCTCGGCGAACGGCTGATCCTCAGATCTGGTCCATCTCCGGACAACCTAAACGAGATGCTGCTGATGCTGCTGACGTCGATCCGCGGCGCGTCGGCCATAGTGTGCCGATGACGAAGAGGACCGTGGTGACGGGCGGCGCCGGCTTCCTGGGGTCGCACCTGTGCGAGCAGCTGCTGCAGCGGGACCACGAGGTGGTGGCCCTCGACAACTTCCTGACCGGCTCGGCGGCCAACGTCGAGCACCTGATGGAGGACGACCGCTTCCGGCTGATCAAGGCCGACGTCACCGACTACGTGCACGTTCCGGGGCCGGTGGACGACGTCCTGCACTTCGCCAGCCCTGCCTCGCCGGTCGACTACCTCGAGCTGCCGATCGAGACGATGAAGGTCGGCTCGATCGGCACGCTGCACGCCCTCGGCCTGGCCAAGGAGAAGGGCGCCCGCTTCCTGCTCGCCTCCACCTCCGAGACCTACGGGGACCCGCAGGTCCACCCCCAGCCCGAGGACTACTGGGGGCACGTGAACCCGGTGGGCCCCCGAGGGGTGTACGACGAGGCGAAGCGGTTCGCCGAGGCCCTGACGATGGCCTACCGGCGCACCCACGACGTCGACACGGCGATCGTGCGGATCTTCAACACCTACGGCCCCCGGATGCGGCCCAACGACGGACGGGCCATCCCGACCTTTATCCGCCAGGCGCTGGCCGACGAGCCGATCACGGTCGCCGGCGACGGCACCCAGACCCGCAGCGTCTGCTACGTGGACGACCTGGTCACCGGCCTGCTGGCGCTGCTGGAGTCCGACCTGGCTGGGCCGGTCAACATCGGCAACCCGCAGGAGCTGTCGATGCTCGAGCTGGCGACGCGCATCGTCGACCTCACCGGCTCCTCGAGCCCGATCACCTTCGTCGAGCGGCCGGTCGACGACCCGAGCGTGCGCCGGCCCGACATCCGGCTGGCCCGGAACGCGCTGGGCTGGGAGCCGACCGTCGACCTCGACGCCGGCCTGCGGCAGACGATCGCCTGGTTCGAGCGGCACGAGGCGCTGCAGCGCGACGTCGCCTGAGCCGGCCGGCCGGTGCTCAGCGCAGCTCGGTCCAGCCGGACCACGCCGTGCCGGCCCCGGTCGCCCGGTAGAGCTTGCCGTCGGTGCCGTGCACCACGACGTCGGCGCGGTCGCTGCCGGTCGTGGCCGCGACGCTGGGCGCCGACGACAGGGCGCCGCCGAGGGCCGTCCAGCCGGCGTCGCCGGTCGGTCGCATCCGCTGGACGTAGGTGCGGTCGTCCGGCCCGCGCACGGCCAGGACGGGCCCGCTCGCGGACGGAGCCAGCCCCACGTCGCCCTTGGCCGCGCCGCCCAGGCGCGACCACGGCGTCCAGGTGCTGCCGGCGCGGGTGCGCCGCCAGGGGCCGCCGTCGGTGCCGAGCACGACCACCTCGAGCACCTCGGGGCCGGAGCGCACCAGGCCGGGGCCGGATGCCTCGAGGACGCCGCCGCCGGCGCTCGCCCAGCCGCCCTGCTTCAGGCCGGCGTCGAAGGACGTCAGCCAGGTCCTGCCGTCGGCGCCGCGCACGGCGACGTCGAACCCGCCGGCGAGGTCGGAGGCCACGGCGGGTCGGGTCGACAGCAGACCGCCGCCGGGCAGCCAGCCGGTCCAGGCCTTGCCGGGCGGCCTGGTGTTCACCCAGAGCGCGTCGTCGGTGCCGCGGCCGGCCGCCACCAGCGTGCCGTCGGTGAGGACCGCGGTGCCGAGGCCGCCGACCACGGAGCCGCCCAGCCCGGTGGCCGTGCCGAACCCGCCGCCGGGGCGCCAGGTGCGCTGGGTGCCGGACCCGGCAGTGCTGCGCAGCACCAGGGAGAGCCCGTCGCCGTCGATCGCCAGCCCCGGCGTCGGTGCCGACGTGCGCAGCCACCAGCTGGTGCTCTGCCGGGCGCCGCTCCAGCTGAGCGAGAAGTGCACGTGGTCGACGTGCGGGTTGCTGCCCGTGTACGGGCTCCACCCGGGGTTGGTGCCGTAGGCCTTGAAGACCTGCTTGTTCCAGATGATGTACATGATGCCGAGCCGGCGCGCCCTGGCGTGCGCGTTGCCGTTGTCGTCGGGCTCGGTGAGCCAGGCGAGCAGCTCGTCGGCCGCCGCCTTCTCCTCCGGCTTGTCCGCGTGGACCGGCCAGTCCCAGGCCCGGCCGTCCTTGTGCTCGCTGGTGCCGCCCGAGGCGCAGTCGCGCAGCAGGTACCCCTTGCGGAACGCCGGGTAGGCCGAGGTGACGAGCTCCTGCAGGGCGACGACGCCCGGGGTGGGCACGGCGGCGCAGCGGGTCTGGCCGTCGTAGCGGGCGTAGGGGTCGACGGTCGCGGTGCTGAAGGTGGGCGTGGCCGGCGGCGCGGCCAGCGCGGTCCCGCCGACGAGCAGGGCGGCGGCGAGGGCCACAGGCAGCAGGGCACGACGGGTGGAACGGCGGGGCATGGGATCTCTTCCACGTCAGGGCGCGTCCGGAGGCGGACGGCTCTCGGTGCGGCTCTGCGGGAGCCGGTCTGTCTCTGCAGGTCTCGACCAGGTCCGGCCGGCCCTGTAGGCCGTCAGCTCAGGCGTCTCCATCCGCTCCAGGGACCGGTCGTCCGGGAGGTGACGTAGAAGGCTCCGTCCAGGCCGACCGCGAAGGCGTCGACGCGACCGCCGCCGAGGGCCGCCGCAGCCGCGGGAGCGCCCAGCAGCTGTCCTCCGAGGGTGCTCCACGACGCGCTGTCGGTGCGGGTCCAGCCCGCGAGATCGGGCCCGCGGCCGGTGACGACCAGCTCACCACCGGGGCTCGCTGCGCCGACGCCGCCGGCGAGGCCGCCGCCCAGCGGCTGCCACGCCTTCCAGCCGCCGTCGTAGGAGCGCCGCCAGGCGCGGTTGTCGGTGCCCTGGACGACGACGTCGAGCCGGCCGGCGCTGACCTGCGCCACCGCGGGGCCCGTGCCGTTCGCGGCGGTGCCGCCCAGGGCGTACCACCCCGACCAGACGCCCGGCCTCGGGGAGTGCCTGTGCCACAGCTGCCGGTCGGGTCCGACGACGACCACGTGCATCCCGTCGCCGTACGCGGCCGCTGCGGGACGGCCGGCCAGCTTCCCGCCGAGCGGCTGCCAGCCGGTCCACGACGACGAGTCCGGCGCCCGGCGGTTGGTCCAGAGCTGGTCGTCGGTACCCCAGGCGAAGACCTCCCGCCAGCCGGACGTGCGGCCGGCGACGGCCGGGCCGCCCCGGGAGGCCCCGCCCAGCGAGGTCGTCGCGCTCACCGCGCTCCCCCCGGCCCACCTGCCGACCGCGACGCTGCCGTCCGGCCGGCGCCATGCCAGCTCGACGGCGCCGCCTGGAGCCGCCCAGGCTCCGGTCAGGTCGGTCTGCGGCGGCAGCCGCAGCGACCACCAGCTCGACCGGATGCCGTCGGACCGCCCGCTGCCGTAGGCGTAGGCGTTGCGGATGCCGTCGCCGGTGGTGCGCACCGACGTGGTGGCGCCGTTGGCGGCGGTGCCGCGCAGCTCGACGTCGAGCACCCGGCCGCCCCACTCGCCGTTGCCGTCGCGCCGGTGCACCACCACGGCGGTGAGCCGGCCGACCGCTGGGAAGGCCGACTGCAGCGCAGACACCGGCAGCCTGCCGCTCCAGCGGTGGTGCGGGTTGTTCCCGAGACCGTCCCAGCCGTCCTGCTGCGCCGGCAGCCACGACTGGCCCCCGGCGACCGTCCAGCCGCCGTTGCTCGAGCTGAACTCGGCCCGGATCGGCTCCCCGCCCGAGGTGCGGACCAGATGGGCAGTGCTGCGGATGGCCGCATCGGTGCTCGCGACCTCGACGGACGTCGTCGTGCCCCGGTCGGTGATGGTCATGCCCGCGTAGACCTGGCAGTAGGTGCTGTCGCAGATGTCCCATACCGAGCCGGCGGGCCGGCTCCGGCGGTAGTTCTCGGCGTAGGAGCGGGCCGCCACCGCCTGGGCCTCGAGCGCGGCCGGGCGCCAGCTGGTGATCGCCTCCCGGGGCACCACGGCGCGCAGGTACTCCTCGCGCGGCACGTGGTTGATCCGGGCCATGGTCGTCGGGGAGGTGCGGACCGCGGCCAGGCTCCCCCGGTACTGGCGGTTGCTCCCGTCCTCGTACTGCACCCGCAGCACGGAGGCCGAAGGCCGCCACAGCTCGACCTGCGTCGCATGCACGTAGATGCCGCCGAGCGGGTACGCACGCCAGCGCAGTCCGGCCCAGGCCTCGAGGACCAGGCCCTCGGGGTCGTTGCGGACCCGCCAGCTCTCCACCCGGGCGCCCTCGACGGACTCGGGCAGGGCGGTGTCCGTCCCGGACCTCGAGCGCGCCCACAGGCCCGGCTGCACCAGCACCTCGAGCTCGCAGAACCGGGCGCCGCTGCTGTCGCACTCGTACCGCCGGTCGGTGCTCGCCGAGCCGCCGGGCAGCCGACCCTCCCTGCCCTCGCGGGTCAGCACGACCCGCACGGGCGCCCCCGACGGCCAGGCCGTCGAGGCGGTGCCGCGGTAGTAGGCGCTGAGGATCGTCGCCGACGACACGCCCTGCAGGGCGGCACCCTGCATGCCGTACTGCGACATGCCCCGGCCGTGGCCGAAGCCGCGGCCGTCGACCTCGAAGACGCCGCTGGACGGCACGGGGTAGATCTCGGCGGCGACGGCAGACGGCGCGACGAGGGCGAGGCCGCTGGCGGCGACGACGGTCGCCAGCCCGGCGACGGACGCCCGCCGGAGCGCGGTGCGAAGAGCAGTGGTGGGCATCTGTGGTCCTCCGGTCGTGCGGACCGCAGGGGGTCCGGTTTGCGTCGGGCGGCACGTGGCCGCCGGGGGGTGGGCCGCTAGCCCAGGCGCTGCCAGCCGCTCCACGTGGAGCCGATGCGCACGGTGCGCCAGACGGCCTCGTCGGCACCGACCGCGGTGACCTCGACCCGGCCGGTGCCGGGGACGGCGGTGACGGACGGGGCGCTGAGCAGCTTGCCGCCCAGGCTCCGCCACGTGCCGACGCCGGTCGCGCTCACGTCACGCACCCAGATGGCGCTGTCGGTGCCGCGGGCGGCGACCAGGACGTTGTCCGCCGAGGGCGACGCCGCCGAGACGTCGTCGAGCGTGCGCCCGCCGATCGCCTGCCAGGCGGACCAGCCCCTGGCCGCGGTCCAGGCCCGCCGGTGCAGCTGCCCGTCCAGGCCGACGACGACGACCTCGTAGCGCCCGGCGGGCGTCCACGTCGACGCGGGGCCCGTGCCGACGAGCATGAGGCCCCCGAGCCGCTCCCAGCTGGACCACTGACCCGCCTTGTGCGAGAACCGGTAGGCCGCCGCGCCGTCGGTCTGGCGGACGAGCACGTTGAGGCTGCTGCCGCTCGCGGCGACCGACGGCCGCGACGTGACGCTGCCGCCGAGCGACGACCACCCGACCCAGCTGCTCGTGCCGGCCAGCTGTCCGTTGACCCAGAGCTGGTCGTCGGTGCCGCGAGCGAAGACGTTGAGCACCGAGGTGCCGCGCCAGGCGGCCGTGGGGGCGCCGACCACGACGCCGCCGAGGGCGGTGGCGGGGCGCAGGGCGCCGTTCTCGATCCGACGGTGGGTCGCGGCGCCGGTCGACGAGCGCTGCACGAGATCGGTGCTCCCGGTGCTGCGCGCGGCCGTGGTGAGCGGACCCCAGCTCGGCCCGACGGCGGGAGCCGGAGCCGGCGCAGGGGCGGGTGCCGGAGCGGGTGCCGGAGAAGGCGACGGAGAAGGCGACGGTGAAGGCGCCGGCGCTGTGCTGCCGCCCTGCTGCGCCTCCCAGGCCTTCGTCCGCATGGCGGGCAGCGTGGCCATCCCGTTGTTGCCCGGGCAGTCGGTGGTGCTGACGTCCCGGTGGCCGTGGACGCGCGGCAGGGTCACGACCGTGCCCTTCTTGTAGCGGGTGCTGCCGCCGGAGGTCATCTGCACGGTGCTGCGGGGGTCCCGGCCGTACAGGCCCAGCTTCCAGCCGACCAGCTTGGCCACGGTGTCCTGCATGGCCGCGGGCGGCGTCACGCTGCTGTAGGTGCCGATCATCGAGATGCCGACCGTGTTGGTGTTGAAGCCGCCGGCGTGCGCACCGATGACGGGCCGCTCCACGCCGCCGTGGCGGCCCTCCCAGGCGGTGCCGAACTTGTCGACCAGGACGTTGTAGCCGATGTCGGACCACCCCAGGCTGTTGACGTGGTAGGCGTAGAAGCCGCGGATGATCCCCGGCACGTCGCTCGCCGTGTAGGAGTTCGAGCTGGCGGTGTGGTGGATGGTCGCCGCGCTGAGGGTCGAGGAGTAGGACGGGCTGCCCTTGCGGATCGACTCGTCGGCGCCCCACTGCGCACGGGTGCGGATCGCGGGCCTCGCGGCGGCGGCGTGAGCGGTCGACGCCGGGGCGCCGGTGCGCACGACCGCCGCGTCGGCCGGTGACTCGCCCGGGTCGATGAGCTCGAGCCGCACCTTGCGGGGAGCGGCTCCGGACACGACGTCGACCCGCGCCTGCACGCCGTCGGCCTCGCCGACCCACAGCGGAGAGGTGCCGGCGCGGCCGGTGGCCGCGTCGAGGTGCTGCAGGTCGGGCTCCTCGTCGGCGAGGCCGCCGATGTCCTCCCAGTCCGACCAGGTGCCGTCCGTGCGGGTGCGGACGAACGCCTCGACCTCACCCACCTCCGGGCCGTGCTCCCAGGTGACGCCGACCATCTCGAACGGCTGCGTGCTGCGCTCTGCGGTGAGGGCGAGCGTGCGCCGGCTCCGGCCGGCGGCGGCGAGGTCGCTGCGCCGGGCAACGGCGGGCGCCCCGACCTCGGGCACCGCCGGTGCGCTCGCGGCGGCCACCGGCTCCACGGCGTCGAGGGCGACCGTGACGACCTCCGGCGCCACCGGCCGCGGGGCCGGCTCCGGTCGGTCGACCACCGGGAGCGCCAGCAGGACCGGGGTCAGGACGGACAGCAGGGCCAGGTCACGGGGCTTGCGCACGCGAGGAGCTCCAAACGTCTCACCGGCGACACGGCACTGGACCGGGCGGCCTTCCGGGCCGCCGCGTCCGCGTCGACGAGGTCTTCCTGCTGTTCGACCGGTTCCCCCGCAGGCTTGACCCCGCAAGGAGCGCCGCTTGTCACAGCAGCCACAGGAGTCTCACCGGGATCGGAGCCGTTGACCAGGGGTTCGGGCCGCTTTTCCCGCTTCGGCCCGCCGACCGGTCACGTTCAGTAGCAGGTCGATGACAGTCACGCTCAAGGAAGTGACGCAGAGCGACGAGAGAACGGGGGTGCCCCTCTCTGCCAGCCGCCTGGAAGGTTCGACGATGACAGACCGACGGAGCTCCCGTCCTCCGGACCGCCCGACGCCCACGCAGCGACTGCTCGCCGTCGTCCTCGCGATCGTCGCCTCCCTGGCCGCCTTCGCGGTCGCCGCGTCACCGGCGTCGGCGGCGTCGGCCGACCCCGGCGCCGAGCTCGACATGCTCACCTCGCTGAACGCCGAGCGCAGCTCCCGCGGCCTGCACACCCTCCGCGCCACCGTCGACCTCGTCGACGTCGCCCGCCGGCACGCCGGCTGGATGGCCGACAACGGCTCGCTCCAGCACAACGGCCGGCTGGCCACGGACGTGGCGGGCTGGACGATGCTGTCGGAGAACGTCGGCTACAGCGGCAACCCGACGACCCTGCACAACGCGCTCATGAACAGCACCGGCCACCGGGCCAACATCCTCGACGGCCGTCCCACCCAGGTCGGCGTCGGCGCGGCGCGCGACTCCCGCGGCGTCCTGTGGGTCACCCAGGTGTTCCGCCGTCCGGATGCCTCGACGGTCAACGCCCCCACCGCCGTGCTCGGCCTCGGTGCCGCCGGGACGCCCGATGTGGCAGTGGCCTCGGTCGGCACCCTGTACACCGCCGAGCGCGGCTCCGACGGCACCACCGGCGTGCGCCTGATGACCGACTCCGGGTTCTCCGGCGGCGCGACGCCGCTGGGCGGAGCCAGCCTGGAGTCGCCGGCGATCGACGCCACACCGAAGGGGCAGATCAGCGTCGTCGCCCGCGGCACCGACAGGGCGCTGTGGCTGCGCAGCAAGGCCGACTCCGGGTCGGGCTGGCAGCCCTGGCTGCGGCTCGGCGGGAGCGGCACCTCCCGCCCTGCGGTGGCGTCGTGGGCCCAGGGCCGGCTCGACGTCGTCGTGCGCGGTGGCGACGGTGCCCTGTGGCACCGCAGCCAGACCTCCCCCGGCTCCTGGACCGGCTGGATGCCGCTCGGCGGCGCCATCGCCGAGGGGGCCGACGCCGACATCGTGTCGACCGGCTTCGGCAAGCTGACGGTCGCCGTGCAGGGCCGCGACTCCCAGATCTGGGCGCGCAGCTTCTCGCTCGGCTCCGGCTGGACCCCGTGGACGCCGCTGCGCGGGCACTCCAAGGGCGGCCCGACGCTGTCGTCCCCCGGCAGCGGCCGCGTCGTCGTCGCGATGAAGGGACTGGACGACGCCGGCTGGACGATGAACCTCGACGGCGGCCGGCTCGGGAGCTGGAACCGCCTGGGCGGTGTGCTGAAGACCGCACCGACCTCCGCCGGCAGCGGCGGCCGCGTGGACGTGGTGACCGTCGGCACCGACGGCCTGCTCTACCGCGTCACGCAGGTCGACGGCCGCTGGTCCTCCTGGCGCCGCGTCAGCTGACCTCGGCTGGCTACGCCTCCACGGCGGCCGGTCCCTCGGGGGCCGGCCGCCGTCGGCGTCCGCGGGGCCGGGCGGTCGACAGCGGCACCAGCACCGAACCGACCCCGAGTGCCACCAGCGAGGCGCCGGCCAGCACGGTGAGTCGCAGCACGCGGGGCGATCGATACGTCAGCTCGAGCCGGCCGGCGTCCCCGGGAGCGACGTCGACCGCGACGAGCAGGTCCCCGTGCCGCTGCACCTCGACCGGCTCCCCGTCGAGGGTGGCGGAGTACCCGGGGAACCAGAGCCGCGCGAACACCAGGCGGCCCTCCTCCGTCCCGCCCCGGACGTCCACGCACTCGTGGTTCGGACCGGCGCCGCACTCCTGTTCGGTGACCGCCGCCACCGCCGTGCCGGGGGACACGTAGGACAGCAGGCCCGGCAGGTCGTAGGTCGGTCCGCGGTAGGTGGCGGTCCACTCCCCCTCGGACGTCCGGGTCCAGGGTGCACCGAGGACGTCCTCGAGCTCGTCGGCGCGGTCGCCGAGCAGCGCGATGACCTGGTCCACGCGGAGCAGCTCGAGCCAGGTCACGCCGGTCGCGGGGTCGAAGGCGGCGAAGCGCGCCGCTCCGCCGGCGCGGAAGTTGCCCTGGTCGTCCATCGGGAAGCGGTCCCGGAAGAAGCGGTTGCCCAGCGGGCTGTAGCCGTTGACCTGCCGGGTGCCGGCCATCAGGCCGGTCGAGGACGGGTGGTACTCCGCGTAGAACGAGCGCAGCTCCTCGGCGCTGGCGTCAGTGCGCGGATAGGTGCCGTAGAAGAGCGTGTAGTCCTCGAGGCTGAGCGGCTCGACGGTGCGCAGGTCGCTCGGGAAGCCGTAGTCGATGCCTCGCGGCTCAGGGTGCAGCACCGCCAGCCAGCCCAGCAGCAGGACCGTGCCTGAGGCGATCACGGCGTCGGCGAGCGGGCCGCGCCAGCGGGCGGCGCGGGCATGCGATCGGCTCCCGAGCCACCAGGTCGCCGCGACGAGGGCGGCGAGCGCCAGGCACAGCGGCAGGATCCGGTCCCCGCCCAGCGGGTCGGCCTGCAGCGAGTTGAGCGTCAGCAGGGCCACCAGCCCGAGCAGCACCCCGAGCCTGCGGCGGGTGAAGGCGAAGCTGCCCCGGGCCACCAGGAGCGCCGCGGTCACCAGCAGGAAGAAGCCGAAGTACTGCAGGAAGCGGGTCGGGAAGCGGAACACGAGCACGCGCTCGGGACCGAGCGCTCCCAACGCGGCCAGGACCACGGCGGCGACCGCGGTCAGCAGCAGCGCCCGGGTGCGCGCCTCGAACGGCCCCCGTCGCCAGAGCACCAGCACCGGCAGCACGAACCAGGCGACGTAGAAGTGCGGCAGCTCCTGCCGGGCCAGCCCGCCGAAGTTGACGAACCAGCCCCAGTAGCTGGGGTCGGCGAAGTGCAGCAGGCCCTCCAGCGGCACCACGTTGAAGTTGGCGTTGTTGCGCATGCCGGCGCTGCGGGTGGCCAGCGCGAAGGACGCGACCAGGGGGTACAGGGCCACCAGCGACGCGATGACGCCGCCGGCGTACCAGGCGCCGAGCCATGCCGTGTCGCGGCGCGGCGCCCGCAGCGCCAGCCGCGCCAGCAGCAGCGTGGCCACGACGATGCCGAGGAACGGGATGGCCAGCGGCCACCCGCTCGTGCAGGCGCCGTAGGTGCCGAGCAGCACGGCCCAGCCGTACCGGCGGCGCGGCTGCTGGTGGAAGGCCATCGCCGCGGCGACGGCCACGACGAACCAGGTGAAGGACGTCACCGCCTGGTACCAGCCCGCTCCCCACACCCACGTGTAGGGCTGGAAGCCCACCGACACGGCGAAGGCCACGGTCCAGCCCGCGGACAGCCCGAGCGTGCGGCCGAGCCAGGCCGCCGCCGCGGTGAGGACCACGGCGTGGACGAGGAAGTAGACGAACGAGCCGAACGCGACGTCGTCCACGCCGGCCAGGAACACGCTGAGCGCGACGTTGACCGGGTTGTAGATGGCGTTCTGGTACTCGATCGCGTGCCCGCTGCTCTCGACGAGGTCGGTGCTGAGCCACGGCCAGTGGCCCGACCGGACGATGCGCCCGATGTCGATGAGCTTGGGGACGGCGTCGGCCTGCCGGTCGTCGACGAAGAAGAAGCGGGAGTTGCGCAGGTACAGCAGGGACACCAGGCCGGCCACCGCGAGCACCGACACGGCCCCCGACAGCGGGCCGCTCCAGGTGCGAGGGCGGGGGCGCTCCGCGACCGGCCAGGGGGCCCCCCGGACGTCCGGTGCGCTCAGGGTGTCCACCGGCGCGGCTGTGCGCATCGTTCCTTCACGTGTCGGCTCGGGCCTGGGCCGAGGACGGAACGCCCTCCGGCCGGTGCCGGCGGCGGCGCGCAGTGCGGCTCGCCGCTCCTGCCGGATCGGACCCTAGCCTGCGGCGCGGCCGTCGCGGACTAGGACGCGGCCGCCGAGACGATGTCGATGACGAAGACCAGGGTGCTGTTCGGCGGGATCGGTCCCTGACCCGTCGGTCCGTAGCCCAGCTCGCTCGGGATGACGATCTCCCGCCGTCCGCCCTCGCGCATGCCGAGCACCCCCTGGTCGAAGCCGGGGATGAGGTTGCCGCCGCCGGCCTGGAACGGCAGCGTGCTCTCCGGCCCCCGCCGCCAGGAGGCGTCGAAGACCTCCCCGGTCTCGTAGAAGGCGCCGACGTACCGGGCCTGGACCTGCACGCCCTCGACCACCTCGGCGCCCTCGCCGACGACGACGTCGCGGACCACCAGCCCGCAGGGCGGCAGCTCCTCGCTGGGCTCGACCACCGGCTGCACGGCCAGGTCGGTCGAGGTGCTCGGACGCGGCTCCTGCACCTCGGGCACGTCGTCGCACGGCGTCGCCGGCGCGGCGGCGGTCGGCGTGGCCTCGGTGGCCTGCACCGTCGGGTCGTCGCCGTCCCCGCCGCAGCCGGCGAGCAGGACGGCCGAGACGAGGGCAGCGGCCGCCCAGCGGCCGGTGCGGGCGCTCACGACCCCGCCGGGTCGAGCAGGCGCGCGAGGCGGGTGCCCTGCAGGCGCGAGAACGCGCGGCGCGGTCGGGTCCGGTCGAGCACAGCGGCCTCCAGGGCCTCGGGGGCGATGGTGCGCCGTTCGCCGTCGGAACCGGCGGCGCCGAGCGCCTCGACCCCCAGACGTAGAGCGGCGTCGAGGGGCGCGGAAGGGTCGTGCTGGTCGCGCACGTGCGCGGCGATCGGGTCGGCGGCGCCGCCCATGACGACGAAGCCGTGCTCCTCGGCCACGGAGCCGTCGTAGGTGAGCCGGTAGATCTGGTCCTCGGCCTGCGAGCCGCCCACCTCCGCGACGACAAGCTCGACCTCGTACGGCTTGCCCGACTCGGTGAAGATCGTGCCGAGCGTCTGCGCGTAGGCGTTGGCCAGACCGCGGCTGGTGACGTCGCGCCGGTCGTACTGGTAGCCGCGCAGGTCGGCGTACCGCACGCCGGCCAGGCGCAGGTTCTCGAACTCGTTGTACTTGCCGACGGCGGCGAAGGCGATCCGGTCGTAGATCTCGCTGATCTTGTGCAGCGCGCCGTTGGGGTTCTCCCCGACGAACAGGATGCCGTCGGCCCAGGTCAGCACGAGCACCGAGCGGCCGCGCGCGATGCCCTTGCGCGCGAAGTCGCTCTTGTCCTTCATGATCTGCTCGGGCGACACGTAGAACGGCATCGACACGGCGGTCGGTCTCCTCGGGGCTGCGTTGCTGCGGAGTGCGGGAGGGCGTGGCGGGCGGGCGTCAGCCGCCGGGCTGGGTCATCCGGTCGTCGACGACGGCCTGCACCACCGCGCCGATCTCGTCGTCGGCGAGCGTGCGCACGCCCTCGTCGGTGGCCGACATGACGATCGGCCAGATGCGGCGGGTGAGGTCGGGCCCGCCGGTGGCGGAGTCGTCGTCGGCGGCGTCGTAGAGCGCGTCGACGGCGAGCCGCACGGCTGCGGCCTCGTCGACGCCGTCGCGGTACTTCT
>DATLGD010000165.1:0-33104 GCA_035540755.1 Mycobacteriales bacterium
GCCGTCGACCTCGACCGGTGGCGCGAGCTGACGGCCGCCCAGCAGCCGAGCTGGCCCGACCGCGAGGCGCTCGCCACGGTGGCGCAGACGCTGTCCGAGGTGCCCCCGCTGGTGCAGCCTGGGGAGTGCGAGCTGCTCAAGGACCGGCTGGCCGCCGTCGCCCGCGGGGAGGCATTCCTGCTGCAGGGCGGCGACTGCGCCGAGACCTTCGACGCCAACACCGCGGACGGCATCCGCGGCAAGGTGCGCACGCTGCTGCAGATGGCCGTCGTCCTCACCTACGGCGCGAGCGTTCCCGTGGTGAAGGTCGGCCGGCTGGCCGGCCAGTACGCCAAGCCGCGGTCGACGGACGTCGAGGCCGGCACCGGGCTGCCGTCCTACCGGGGTGATGCCGTCAACTCCCTGCACGGCGACCGCACACCGGACCCGACCCGCATGGTGCGGGCGTACGCCAACAGCGCCGCGACGATGAACTTCATGCGGGCGATGGCCACCGACGGCAGCGCCGACCTCGCCGCCGTGCACGACTGGAACAGCGACTTCGTCGCCAAGAGCCCGGCCGGGCACCGCTACGAGGAGCTGGCCACCGACATCGAGCGGGCGCTGGGCTTCATGCGCGCCTGCGGGCTCGACCTCGAGGCGATGAGCGAGACCCACGGCGTCGAGCTCTACTCGAGCCACGAGGCGCTGCTGCTCGAGTACGAGCGGGCGCTCACCCGGCCCGACGAGGCCAGCGGCCTCGCCTACGACCTGTCCGCGCACCTGGTGTGGATCGGCGAGCGCACCCGCCAGCTCGACGGCGCGCACGTCGAGCTGCTCAGCCGCATCGCCAACCCGATCGGCCTGAAGGTCGGCCCGAACGCCACCGGCGAGGACGTCGTCGCCCTCTGCGAGCGGCTCGACCCGACGCTGCAGCCCGGCCGGCTCACCCTCATCTCGCGCATGGGCGCCGGCCGGGTCCGCGACGCCCTGCCCGGCATCGTGCGCGCCGTCGAGGCCGCGCGCGGGCCGGGCAGCGTCGTGTGGTGCTGCGACCCGATGCACGGCAACACCACCGAGTCGCCGAGCGGCTACAAGACCCGGCACTTCGACGACGTCATGGACGAGGTCCGCGGGTTCTTCGAGGTGCACGCCGCCCTCGGCACCCATCCCGGTGGGGTGCACGTCGAGCTCACCGGCGACGAGGTCACCGAGTGCCTCGGCGGGGCGCACCAGCTCACCCACGACGACCTGTCCGGCCGCTACGAGACGGCGTGCGACCCACGGCTGAACAACAGCCAGTCGCTGGAGCTGGCGTTCCTGGTCGCCGAGATGCTGCAGACCCGCCGCTCCCGCTGACAGAACCCCTGGGAAATCAACAGCACCAGAGTGCTGTTGATTTCGGGAGGGGTTCTGTCAGGCGGTGGCGTCGTAGGAGGCGCTGCGGGTCCGGGAGCCCTCGCTCGCCTGCACCGTGTGCCGGCCCGGGACGCCGGTGGGGTTGCGTGCCACCAGCTCGGTGGTGAAGTCGCCGTCGGCGTCGACCGTGGCGGTGGCGCGGGAGCCGGTCGGCCGGCCGGTCGGGTCGAGGTACTCGATCACCACGCGGGCCCCGGGCGTCCAGCCCGCTCCCGTCACGGTGAGCGTCGCCCCGTTCGGGCCGGACGCCGGGTCGACCGTCAGCGTCTGCGCGCCGGCCGGCGTGGTCGCCGTCGGACTGGCGGCGGCGGTCGGCGCCGTCGTCTGCTCGGGCGGAGGAGGAGCCGGGGCAGCGGTGCGGGGCGGCAGCGTGAAGACGCTGGTGCGCGGCTCTGGGACCGGCGGCGGGGGCGGCAGGTCGGCCGGCAGCGTGATCGGCGCGGGTGCCTCGACCTCGGGCAGCGCCACCTCCGGCAGGACGTTCGACGACACCGGCAGGACCGCGCTCGCTCCGCGGCTCAGGACGACGCCGACGCCGGTGCCGAGACCGACCGCGAGGACGACGCCGAGCACCGCCATGACCGGCGAGAGCACCCGGCGGGCCTCCTCCTGCTCCTCCCACTCCTCCTCGGTCAGCACCAGGGCGGCGGCCGCCGGGAGGGCAGTGCGGGCCTTGTCCTCGGCCTGCGCGAGCACCTCGGCGCGAACGGCGTCCGGCAGGGCGACGACGGCGAGCCCGCCCAGCAGAAGGTGGACCCGCTGCTGGGAGTCGGTGACGGCACGGCACGCCGCACAGGCCTGGACGTGCCGGCGGACGGTCGCGTCGCGGGGGGCGACCTGGCCGCTCTCGCCGACCCGCCCCAGGGCGGCGACGGACTCGGCGTGTGCGGGCAGCGGCGGGGCCGGCTCGTCGTCGAGCAGCGGCACCGCGTGCAGCCGGGCACGGGCCACGATGGTCGCCGCGGTGCTCTCGTCGGTGCCGAGCCCACCGGCGACCGCCGACATCGGCAGCCGGTAGGCGTCGCGCAGGAGCAGCGCGAGCCGCTCGTCCTCGGGCAGCTCCTCGATCGTCTCCGCGAGCACCAGCTGGTCGTCGTCGGCCGACAGCAGTCCGCCCCCGAGCGGCAGGTCCGGGAGACCCGAACCGGTGCCGCCCGCCCGCCGTCGGGCCTCGGCGAACCACCAGCCGACGGCGTCGGGCACGTCCTGCGGCCGGGTGGCGACGGCGTCGACGAGCGACAGCGCGCTCGTGCGCACGACCTCGACGGCCGTGTCCGGGTCGGCGCCGAGCCGGCGGACGGCGTCATGGACGCGGTCGACGTGCACGCGCAGGACCGCTTCGACGTCCTCGGCGGAGACGCCCGGTCGCCGTGCCACCTCCTCCACGCCGGCCAGGGTATGCGGGCGCCTAGCGTGGGCGGGTCCCTCGGAGCCCCAGGAGTCCCGTGCCCCTCGTCGACCTGCGCAGCGACACCGTCACGCGCCCCACGCCCGCCATGCTCCGGGCGATGGCGGCCGCGGAGACCGGCGACGACGTCTACGGTGAGGACCCGACGGTCAACGCGCTCGAGGAGCAGGTGGCCGCCCGGTTCGGCCATGAGGCGGCGGTCTTCGTGCCGACCGGCACGATGGGCAACCAGATCTGCCTGCAGCTGGTCGTGCCGCCCGCGGAGGAGCTGCTGTGCGGCGCCGAGGACCACGTCGTCACCTACGAGCACGGGGGCGCGGCGCGCTACGGCGGCATCTCGAGCCGCACGGTCACCGCCCCCCGCGGGCTCGTCGACGTCGACGCCGTCGCGCCGCAGCTGCGGCCGGCCGGCTGGGGCACGGTCGCCACCCGCGCGGTCAGCGTCGAGCAGACGCACAACCGCGGTGGGGGAGCGGTGCACCCGCTGGCGGCGCTGACCGAGCTCCGGGCCCTCGCCGACCGGCACGGCGTGCTGCTGCACTGCGACGGCGCCCGCATCTGGAACGCAGCCGTGGCCTCGGGCACGCCGCTGGAGGCCTACGGCGCCCTGTTCGACACGCTGTCGGTCTGCATGAGCAAGGGTCTCGGCGCGCCGGTCGGCTCGCTCGTGGTCACCGACGCCGCGCGGGCCGCCGAGGCCCGGGTGCTGCGCAAGCGGCTCGGCGGCGGCATGCGGCAGGCGGGCGTCCTGGCGGCCGCGGCCGCGCACGCGCTCGAGCACCACCTCGACCGCCTCGCCGACGACCACGCCCGCGCCCGCGCGCTGGCCGAGGCGCTGGCCGACGCCGCGCCCGGCGTCGTCGACCCGGCGCTGGTCGAGACCAACATCGTCCCGCTGGACCTGACCGGCTGCGCAGTCGACGGCCCGCAGCTGGCGGCCGCCGCCCGGGCCGAGGGCGTGCTCCTGTCGGTGGTCGGCCCCCGCCGGGCCCGCCTGGTCACCCACCTCGACGTCGGCGACGAGGCCGTCGGCCGGGCCGCGGACGTCGTGGCGCGTCTGCTCATGAGCTGAGCACCGACCGACCGTTCTGGAGAAAAGCGGGCGGGGCGGCAGGAACCTGACCGTCGGCCGCGAACTACCCGAGGACGCCCCCGTCCCTCTCCCGACCCCGGAGGTCAGCCCTCATGCGGCTGCGCACCCTGACCGTCTCCACCGCCGCTCTCGCCCTGGCTCTCGCCGGGCCTGCGGCGCCCGCCCTCGCCCACGAGGCCGACGCGCACAAGACCGTCGCGCTCGCGACCGGCCCGGCCGCCCTGTCCGGCTCCGGCAAGAACATGTCGCCGGTCGCGACGCTGCCGTACAAGACGATGACGCCGAACGCTGCTGCCAACGGCTCGGACATCGAGTTCGCCAAGATCGGCGGGCGTGAGTACGCCTTTGCGGGCACGCTCCGTCAGGGCTTGCAGATCATCGACATCACCGACCCGACGACGCCCTCGCTGACCGGCCACTACGGATGCGCGATCAACCAGGGCGACGTGCAGGTGTTCCAGCAGGGCGCCCGTGTGCTGGCCACCTACACCGCCGACTCGCGCATCGACTCGTCGCCGGCGAACACCGTCTGGCAGAGCTCGCAGTGCGTCCAGGAGGCCAACGAGCTCGGCTTCAACGTCAAGGGCACCGACCTCGGCACCTTCCTGGTCGACGTCACCAACCCGGCTCAGCCCAAGACCGTGAGCTTCCTGCGCGAGATGGCCGGGTCGCACAACATGACCGTCCACCCGAGCGGCAACTTCCTCTACAACAGCAACTCCGACCTGCTGACGGCCCGCACCACCCCGTTCGTGACGATCTTCGACATCAGCAAGCCGGACGTGCCCGTGGAGGTGCGGAAGTTCCCGCTGCCCTTCGTCCCGACGTCGCTGGGCACCGAGGCGCACGACGTCACGTTCAACGAGAACGGCAGCCGGGCCTACTTCGCCGCCCTGTCGCAGACGCTCGTCGTCGACACCCGCGACCCCGCCAACCCCGAGATCATCTCGCAGATCGTCGACCCGACGATCCAGGTCGTCCACCAGTCCGACCCCGTCACGCTCACCGACCGGTTCGGCCGCGACCGGACCTTCCTCGTCATCACCGACGAGCGCGCCGGTGCGGCGGCCTCGGCCGAGTGCCCGGGCGGCGGCTTGCACGTCTACGACATCACCGACGAGCGCAAGCCTCGCAAGATGGGCGCCTGGTTCATCCCGGCGGTGGAGCCTCGCTCCGGCTCGGTCTGCACCTCGCACGTGCTGCGCATCCACGAGGAGCAGCAGCTCATGACGATCGCCTGGTACACCGCCGGCATGCGCGTCATCGACCTGTCGGGCCTTGCCGACTTCCAGGGCAACGACTCCACCGTGGCGCTCGGTGACGGGGTGGGCATGCGCGAGGTCGGCAACTACGCCTTCACCGACACCAACGTGTGGTCCTTCAAGACCAACAAGATCGCGGCGGACGGCTCCTTCTACGGGTACGGCAACGACCGCACGCGCGGCCTGGACGTCGTCAAGTTCGAGGGCCTGGACCGCGCCGTGACGCCGCTGACGCCCACCGACCTGGCCCCGGGCGCCAAGGTCAAGAAGCCGAAGAAGAAGGGCGTCGTGCCGTTCCTGCCGGTCGACGGTGGGGCTGGCCTGGCCCTGCTCGGCCTGGCCGGTGCCGGTGCGCTGGTCGGCAACGTGGCGCTGGTGCGCCGCCGCAGCGCGGCCACCGCCTGACCCACCCGCTCGTCCCGGAGCCCCGGACCGCCTCGCGCGGCCGGGGCTCCGGCGCGTCCACGGCCGGGTGCCGCCGCCCGACGGGGCTCTGTGATGGGCCTGCCAGCGGACGCCGGCCCGGCACCGGACGCTTCCGAGCCGTGACAGCTGGGGCAGGCGGTACCTCGCGGGCCCCGCCACCCCCAGCAGCACCGGCTCGGAAGCCGCCGGTGCCGCGGCCGGCCGCGCGGTGGGCCGGCCGGTGCGCCCGGCCGTCGGGGCGGGAACGGCCGGCGGGTGGCTCAGCCGGCGAGGACGCGGCCGACCACGGGCGGCAGGTCGCGGCAGGCCTGGGCGAGCAGCTCGAGCTCGTGGCCGTAGAGCGCCTGCGGGCCGTCGCACAGCGCCGTCGTCGGGTCGCCGTGCACGTCGACCATGACGGCGTCGGCGCCGGCGGCGATGGCGGCGCGGGCCAGCGGGACGACCAGGTCGCGCCGACCGGCGGCATGCGAGGGGTCGACGACCACCGGCAGGTGCGACAGCGCGTGCACCATCGGCACCGCCGAGATGTCGAGCATGTTGCGGATCGCCGGCTCGAAGGAGCGCACCCCGCGCTCGCACAGCACGATGTCGAGGTTGCCGCGCTGGGCGACGTACTCGGCGGCCATCAGCCACTCCTCGTAGGTGGCCGTCAGCCCGCGCTTGAGCATCACCGGCTTGCCGGCGACGCCGACCGCCTGCAGCAGCGCGAAGTTCTGCATGTTGCGGGTGCCGATCTGGAGCATGTCGGCGTGCTCGGCGACGACCGCGACAGAGGCGGCGTCGACCACCTCGGTGACGACGGGCAGCCCGGTGCGCTCGCGCGCCTCGGCGAGGATCTCGAGGCCCTTCACGCCGAGCCCCTGGAAGGCGTAGGGGGACGTGCGCGGCTTGTAGGCGCCACCGCGCAGCAGCGTTGCACCGGCGGCTTTCGCCATCTCGGCAGCCTCAAAGGTCTGCTCGGGCGTCTCGACCGCGCACGGGCCGGCGATGAGCGCGAACTGCTCCGGGCCGATGCGGGCTGCGGTGTCGCCGGTGCCGACGGTGATGGTCGTGGCCTGCGGGTGGTGCTCGCGGCTGACCAGCTTGTAGGGCTTGGAGACCCGCACGACCTCGCCGACGCCCGGCATCGCCCGCAGGTTCAGCGTCGAGAAGTGGGCGATGTCGCCGACCAGGCCGATGATGGTGCGCTCGACGCCGCGGCTCACGAACGCCGAGCCGCCGGCGGCCTCGACGCGGCCGACGACGGCGGCGATCTCGGCGGGCGCGGCACCGGGGGACATCACGACGACCATTGCCGCGAGGCTACCGGAGCGCATCGCGCAGTCCGACGTCGCCGAAGCGGTCCGGGACGCGCCCCGACGACGGATCAGGCGTCGCGCAGCGAGCAGAGCAGGTCGATGTCGGCCCGGTGCGAGGCGGCGTCGCCCGGCGTCTCGACGACCACGGGCACGCCTCTGGTGGCCGGGTGGCGGAACAGCTCGGCGAACGGGTCCTTGCCGATGTGCCCGGCGCCGATCGCCTCGTGCCGGTCGCGGCCGGAGCCGAGCGGGTCCTTCGAGTCGTTGGCGTGCACGAGCGCCAGCCGCCCGCGGCCGACGGTCTTGACGAGGGCGTCCAGCGCCTTCTTCGTGCCGCCCGGCGCAGCGAGGTCGTGCCCGGCGGCGAACAGGTGGCAGGTGTCGAGGCAGACGCCGAGCATCGGGTGGGCGTCGACCTGGGCGAACCAGGGCCCGAGGTCCTGCACGGTGGCGGCGAGCGCCTGCCCGCCGCCGGCGGTCGGCTCCACGAGGAGCCTCGGCCCCGCGTCGTCGAGCTCGTCGAGGATCGGCAGCAGGTGGCTGCGCAGCTGCCGCAGCGCGTCGTCGCGGTGCGCCCCTGCCACGGCGCTGCCGGCGTGGACGACGACGCCCCGCGCGCCCATGCCCGCCGCCCGCTTCAGCGCCAGCCGGACGGCCTCGCACGAGCGGGTGAGCGTCGTCTCGGTCGGGGACCCGAAGTTCACCAGGTAGGGGGCGTGCACGTAGACCGGCATGGACCGCTCGGCGCAGAACTCGCCGAACGCCGCGTCCTGGGCAGGGTTGCCCGGGCTCGGGGCCCAGCCGCGCGGGTTGGACACGAACACCTGCACGGCTCCCGCGCCGATCTCCCGGGCGTACGCGAGCGCCTTGGTCAGGCCGCCGGCGACGGGCACGTGGGAGCCGACGGGGGAGGGCTTGCGGGGAGGCACCCGGTGAGACTGCCAGATGTCGGGCTCCGCGCGACAGGGCCGAAAGGACGTCCCGGCTCAGAACGAGTAGATGGTCACCGTGCTGCCGCGCTTGATCTCGCTGCCGGGCCCCGGGTCGGTGCGCAGCACCCGGTCGGGCCCGGCCGGCACGTCGATGATGCGGACCTCGAAGCCGGCGCCGCGCAGCGTGGCCTCCGCCTCGGCGTTGGGCTGCCCCCCGACGTCGGGCACGGCGACGAGGTCGGGCCCCTTGCTGACCGACAGGGTCACCCGCGACCCGCGTGGTGCGGTGCCGCTGCGCGGCTCCTGTGCCACGACCTGCCCGCGCGGGACGTCGTCGCTGAAGACCTCACGGACGCCGCTGGTGAAGCCGGCGTCCTCGACCGCACGGCCTGCGTCGGCCTGGCTGCGGCCGACGACGTCGGGCACCGGCAGCATCTCCAGGCCCCGGCTCACCACCAGCGTCACGGGGGTGTCGGGCCGCAGCGGCTCGCCGGCGGGCGGCTCGGTGCGCAGGACGGTGCCGACCGGCTGGTCGCTGAACTCCTCGGTGGCCGGCCCGGCGCGCAGCCCTACGCCTTCGAGTGCGGCGGTGGCCGCCGCGACGTCCTGACCGGCGACGTCGGGCACGACGCGGCGGTCGGGGCCGAGGCTGAGCACGAGCGTCACCGTGGCGCCGCGGCGCACGCGCGAGCCCCGGTCGGGGGACTGCTCGAGCACCTGCCCGGCGGGCACGAGCTCGTCGGTGCGGCCCGCCGGGTCGACCCGGACGGCGAACCCGGCGGCCTGCAGGGTCGAGGTGGCGGTGGTCTCGTCGGCGCGAACCACGTCGGGCACGTCGGCGTACCGGCCGGTGCCGAGGTACCAGCCGCCGCCGAGGGCGGCGGCCGCCAGGAGGAGCACCACCAGGGTCCAGATCAGCGGCTTCTTGCGCCGCCGCCGCTTGACCGGCCGGTGAGGCCGGGCCGCGGCCGGGCCGCGCGGCACCACCAGGGTCGGCTGAGTGGGCGTCGGCCGGCGCACGACGACGGTGTCGTGGTCCTCGGGCAGGTCGGCGAGAACCGCGCGCACCTCGGCCAGGAACGCCCCGGCGTCGACCGGGCGCGCCGCCGGGTCACGCCGGGTCGCGCGCAGCACGAGGTCGTCGACCGCCGGAGGCACGCCGTCGACGACGTCGCCCGGCGGCGGGACGTCCTCGTGGACGTGCCGGTAGGCCACCGACAGGGGGCTCTCGGACTCGTACGGCGGCGTGCCGGTGAGCAGCTCCCACAGCACGACGCCGGCGGCGTAGACGTCGGTGCGCGGGTCGGCGCTGCCGTGCTCGACCTGCTCGGGCGCCAGGTAGGCGACGGTGCCGAGCAGGACGCCGGTGGTGGCGGTGAGGCTGCTGGTCTGGAACGCCCGGGCCAGGCCGAAGTCGGCGACCTTGACGCGTCCGTCGTCGGCGACCAGGACGTTCTCGGGCTTGACGTCGCGGTGCACGAGCCCGGCCGCGTGGGCCGCCGCGAGCGCCCGCAGCACCGGCTCGAGCAGGGCCAGTGCCTGCGCGGCGGGCAGCCGGCCGCGCTCGCGGAGGACGTCGCGCACTGTGTGCCCGCGCACGTGCTCCATGACCAGGTAGGCGACGCCGCTCGCGGCGTCCTTGCCCTGGTCGAAGACCGCTACCACGTCCGGGCTCGACAGCCGTGCCGCCGAGCGCGCTTCACGGGTGAAGCGCTCGACGAACTCCGGGTCCTCGGCGAGCGAGGCGCGCAGCACCTTGACGGCGACGACACGGTCGAGCCGGGTGTCGGTGCCGAGGTAGACGGTGGCCATGCCGCCCCTGGCGATGGTGCGCTCGAGCCGGTACCGCCCGTCGAGCAGGCGACCGACCAGGGGGTCGACGGCGACACCCCCGGCAGTCACGGCGGTGTCCACGATCGCCCAGTCTAGGTGCGGGCGGGCGGTCAGCCCTGGAAGCGCGGGCGGAGCGCGTTGATGTTGCGGATGTAGGCGTCGGTCTGCGGGAGCCGGCCGCGCGAGGCGATCGAGCCCAGGCCCTGGTAGTAGCCGGCCAGCGCCTTGTCCTCGCTGCCGGTCTGGCGCAGCAGCTGCTTGAGCAGCAGGACGCCGGCGAGCACGTTGTCGCGCACGTCGAGCAGGTCGAGCTGACGGCCGGCCACCTGCGAGATGCCGCGTCCGGTCGACGGCAGCACCTGCATGGCGCCGATGGCGTCGACCGGGGAGACGACGTGCTGCTGGAAGCCGCTCTCGTGGAAGGCGACGGCCAGGGCCAGCGACGGGTCGACGCCGTGCGCCCGTGCGGTGGACGCGACGATCGAGCGCACCTCGGCCTTGCTGGGCTGCGGGCGTGAGGCCAGGATCCGGCGGTGCTCGGCCACCGAGGTGCGCACCCGGTCGGGAATGGCCACCCCGGCGTTGTGCGTCTCGGGGGACCGGGGGGCCGACGACGCCGCCGGGGCAGCGGGCGCGGCGCCGCTGCCGCCGGGGATCCGCAGCGTCTGGCCGATGCGGATGAGGCCGCTCGAGGCCAGGCCGTTGGCCTCGATGATGCTGCGGCTGCTGACGCCGTAGCGCACCGCCAGGTGGCTGACGGTCTCGCCGGCGACCACGCGGTGCGATCCGGCTGCGCCGCCGCCGCCCCCGCCGCCGCCTGTGCCGGGGACCTTCAGGGTGCGGCCGGCGTAGATGGTGCCGCTGCCCTCGAGCCCGTTGAGGCGCTGCAGCTCGCTCACGGTCGTGCCGTGGGTGCGGGCGAGGTCCCAGAGCGTGTCACCGGGCTGGATCGTGATGACCGCCGGCGCCGCCGCCGTCGTCACGGCGGCGAGCGCGGCGAGTGCGACGAGCGTCCGCCGGGTGCTGCCCCTCCGGCGACCTGCCGGCAGCGCCGGCCGGCGCAGGGCGCTGGGGGTGTCAGGGGTGTCAGAGGCAGCACGGGAAGTCACGAGGGGTCAACATAGTCAGGAGTGACCACTGTGACAAGAGAGACTTCAGGGGCCGATGTTATTCCTGGGACTCGGCGGGCGCCGGGAGCGACACGCCGTCGGCGTGTCGCACCTGGGGAGGCGGCACGGCTGGGCGAGGGGGCGTCCGCCGTCCGCCCCGCCGGTGTGTCGGCCGGCAGGTGCCAGGTCGCCGGACGCCACGGCAGCGACGCGGACGTAGCATGGGCAGTCCGAGCCGGGGAGCCCGTGAGAGACGGGCTGAGAGGTCGGCCACCGCCCGCGGAACCCGTGAGCGCCGCCGACGACCCGCACCACCCGATCGGGGTCATGCCCGCGTGGGGAGCCGTCCGTGACGACCCGTCCAGCCACCGCCGTGCCGTCCGTGCCGTCCGTGCCGCACGACAGCCCCGCCGACCGCACGGTCGCCCGCGACCCGGCGCATGAGCGCCGGGACGCCCTCGACGTCGCCGGCCGCGGCTTCACCAGCCGGCTGCTCGTCGGCACCGGCAAGTTCGCCTCGCACGCCGTCATGCGTGACGCGCTGGTCGCCTCCGGAGCGGAGATCGTCACCGTGGCGCTGCGCCGGGTCGACCTCGACCGTGCGGCCAGGTTCGGCGGCGAGGGCGGCGACGTGCTCGACTTCGTGCCGGCCGGCATGACGCTGCTGCCGAACACCAGCGGCGCCGTCGACGCCGACGAGGCCGTCCGGCTCGCCCGGCTCGGCCGGGCCGCCACCGGGACCGAGCTGGTGAAGCTGGAGGTCACGCCGGACCCGCGCACGCTGGCTCCGGACCCGATCGAGACGCTGCGCGCCGCCGAGCGCCTGGTCGCCGAGGGCTTCGCGGTGCTGCCTTACTGCTCGGCCGACCCGGTGCTGTGCCGGCACCTCGAGGAGGCCGGCTGCGCCACCGTCATGCCGCTCGGGGCGTGGATCGGCAGCAACCGCGGGCTGCGCACCCGCGACGCGATCGAGGTGATCGTCGAGCAGGCCGGCGTGCCGGTCGTCGTCGACGCGGGCCTCGGCGTGCCGAGCGACGCGGCCGAGGCGATGGAGGTCGGCGCCGACGCCGTCCTCGTCAACACCGCGATCGCGGTCGCCGCCGACCCGGTGCTGATGGCGCGCGCCTTCGCCCTCGCCACCGACGCCGGCCGGATGGGCCACCTCGCCGGTCGCGGCGCCGCGCTGCCGGCCACGCAGGCCGAGGCCTCTTCGCCGCTGACCGGGTTCCTCCAGTGAGCGCGCCGCCGGGCCGCTTCGCCCGGCACCTCGCCGGCCTCGACCTCCGGGAGCGCCCGTGGACCGACGCCGACGTCGACCGCGCGCTCGCCGCACCCTCGTTGGCAGGCCTGCCCGCCCTGCTCTCGCCGGCTGCGCTGCCCCGGCTCGAGCAGCTGGCCCAGGCCGCGCGCGCGACGACGCTGCAGCGCTTCGGCAGGACGGTGCGGCTGTTCGCGCCGTTGTACGTCAGCAACGCGTGCCTGTCCTCGTGCACCTACTGCGGGTTCAGCAAGGGGCTCGACGTCGTCCGCCGCACGCTGTCGGTCGACGAGGTGGAGGCCGAGGCGCGCGGTCTGGTCGAGCGCGGCTTCCGCCACCTGCTGCTCGTGGCCGGCGAGCACCGGATCGAGGTCTCGGCCGACTACCTGGTGGAGTGCGTCGAGCGGCTGCGCCCCTTCGTCCCGAGCATCAGCATCGAGACGCAGACCTGGAGCGACGACACCTACGCCCGCCTGGTCGCCGCCGGGCTCGAGGGCGTCGTGCACTACCAGGAGACCTACGACCGCGCGCGGTACGCCGAGACCCACGTCGCGGGCTGGAAGCGCGACTACGACCGGCGGCTGTCGTCGACCGAGCGGGCCGCCGAGGCCGGCGTCCGGCGGCTCGGCATCGGGGCCCTGCTGGGCCTCTCGGCGGACTGGCGGGCCGACGTCGTCGCCGTCGCGGCGCACGCGCTGTGGCTGCAGAAGGGCTACTGGCGCACCGAGGTGACGGTGGCGCTGCCGCGCATCAAGGCGTCGGCGTCGGGCTTCCAGCCGCTGGTGCCGGTGGGCGACGCCGAGTACGTGCAGGCGCTGTCCGCGCTGCGGCTGGTCGCTCCGGAGGCGGGGATCGTGCTGTCGACCCGTGAGCCGGCCGCGCTGCGCGACGGGCTGGTGCGCATCGCCGTGACCACGATGAGCGCGGGGTCGTCCACCGAGCCGGGCGGCTACACGACGCCGGGTGCGGCCCAGGAGCAGTTCTCCGTCTCCGACGAGCGCTCCGCCGTCGAGGTCGCCGCGATGCTCGAGGCGGCCGGCTACGAGCCGGTCTGGAAGGACGCCTTTCCGCTGTCACCCGACGTCGCCCGGCTGTAGCGCCCGGCGTCAGGCCTCGAACGACGTCGTGCTGAGCACCAGGCCGACGCCCCACGACGGACCCGGGACCAGCAGGCCGGCCTCGTCCTCCGAGACCGCGCGGCCGTCCGGCGTGGTGAGCACGGTGCCGAGGGCCTCGTAGCCGCCGGCCGCGCCCCGGCTGCCCGCGATCGCCGTAGGCTCGCCGCGTGCTCGCCGGCCTGTACGACGACGTGCACGCCGCCCTGCACACCGCCGGCGTGCGCTACGTCGTCGTGGGCGGCACCGCCGTCGTGCTGCAGGGCTACCCTCGCATGACGGTGGACCTGGACCTGGTCGTGGACCTCACGGCCGCCTCGGCGCTCGCGGCGGTGGAGGCCCTGCAAGGCGTCGGCCTGCGGCCCCGGTTGCCCGTCGCGGCGGAGCAGTTCGCCGACCCGGTGATCCGGCGCGAGTGGGTCGAGCAGCGCAACCTCATGGTGTTCTCGTTCTTCGACCCGGACGACAGCCTGCGGGAGGTCGACCTGTTCGCAACCGAGCCGCTGCCGTTCCAGGACCTGCACGAGCAGGCAGACGTCGTGCTGCTCGGCGGCGTGCCGGTGCGGGTCGCGAGCAAGGAGCACCTGCTGACCATGAAGCGGGCAGCCGGTCGGCCGAGGGACCTCGGCGACATCGCTGCGCTCGAGGCCATGGAGGAGGGACGGTGACCGACCAGGCCTGGGAGGAGGCCACCTTCGAGGGGCACGAGCGTGCGCAGCATCGCCGGGCCCAGGCGCTCGCGCCGATCGAGCGGCTGGCGCTCGTCGAGCGGCTCGTCCGCGATGCGGCTCGTACCGGCGTCCTCGCCTCGATGCGCGAGCGCAAGCAGCGCGAGGTCATGGCCGGCTGGAAGGACTGAGGGCAGCGCCCGGGCCCGTGGGCCGAGCCGGACGGCCGTGCGGTAGAAGGGCGGATGCTCGTCGCCGACCTGCAGACTCCTGCCCTGCTCGTCGAGCGCACGCTGCTCGAGGACAACCTCGCCCGCATGAGCGCGGCGCTGCCGGGACCGCGGCTGCGCCCGCACGTCAAGGCGCACAAGACGGCGGCGCTCGCGCGGCTGCAGGCCGACGCCGGTCACCGCGGCTTCACCTGCGCGACGATCCGCGAGGTCGAAGGGATGGCCGCCGCCGGACTCGGACAGGACCTGCTGCTCGCCAACGAGGTGCTCGACGCCCGCCGGCTCGGCGCCGTCGTCGAGGCCGGGGCGCGCGTCACCCTCGCCGTCGACAGCGAGCAGACGGTCGACGCGGCGGCCGCCGGCGGGGTGCGGGAGGTCGTGGTCGACGTCGACGTCGGGCTGCCGCGGTGCGGCTGCGACCCGTCCGACGCCGGGTGGATCGCCGACCTCGCGCGGTCGCGGGGGCTCGAGGTCCGCGGCGTCATGGGCTACGAGGGGCACCTCATGCTCGAGACCGACCGCAAGGCCGAGCAGACCGAGGAGTGCATGGCCAAGCTGCTCGCCGCACACGCCGACGTCGGCGGGGAGCTGGTCAGCGCCGGCGGCACCGGCACCTACGACGTCAACCACGCCGCCACCGAGATCCAGGCGGGCAGCTACGCGCTCATGGACACCGCGTACGTCCAGGCCGGACTGCCCTTCGCCCAGGCGCTCACGGTGCTGGCGCGCGTCGTCAGCACCAACCCGCAGGGGTGGGCGGTGGCCGACCTCGGGCTGAAGTCGCTCGGCATGGACCACGGGAACCCGACGCTGCCGGGCATGACGGTGTGGTTCTGCTCCGACGAGCACACGACGTTCTCCGCCGAGAGCGCGGCGCTGCCGGCGGTGGGAGACCTGGTGCGTGCCGAGCCGGCGCACGTCGACCCCACCGTCGCGCTGCACCAGCGCATGCACCTGGTCGACGGCGACGAGGTGCTGGAGAGCTGGGAGGTCGACCTGCGCGGGTGGTGACTCAGGGGCCGAGGACGCGGTCGAGGTAGGCGTTGGCGAACCGACGCTCCGGGTCGACCTCGTCGCGCAGCCCGACGAACGCGTCGAACCGCGGGTAGCGGGGCCGCAGGTCCTCGGCGGCCAGGTCGTGCTCCTTGCCCCAGTGCGGCCGGCCGCCGGCGGAGGCGGCGAGGTCGCCGACGGCGCGGAACCACGCCTCGTGCGGGGTGCCGACGTAGGCGTGCGCGGCGACGTAGGCGCTGTCCCGGCCGAAGGCGGTCGACAGCGGCACGTCGTCGGCGGGGCAGACCCGGACCTCGACCGGGAAGGAGATGCGCAGCCCGAGGCGCTCCGGCAGGGTGCGCAGCTCGCCGAACAGGTCGGGCAGCAGGTGCCGCGGCACGGCCCACTCGGTCTCGCGGAAGCGCACCCGGCGCGGGCTGGTGAACACGTTCGGGGCGACGTCGCTGTAGGTGCGTTCGGACAGCGCCCGGCTGGCCAGCCGGTTCACGGCCGGGACGACGCGCGGAGCCGCCCGGCCGAGCCGGCAGGTGGCGGTGAAGACGCCGTTGGTCAGGACCTCGTCCTCGAGCACCGAGCGCAGACGCGACAGCGGCTGCGGCGGCCCCTCGACGCGGTCGTTGCGCTTCACCAGGGCCGTCCGGGTGTGCGGGAACCAGTAGAACTCGGCGTGGTCGTGCGCGGCGACGAGGTGCTCGAAGCCGCCGAGCACGGCGTCGAGCGGCTCGGGGCGCTCGACGGCGCGCAGCAGGAACGCCGGCTCCGCCTGCAGCGTGACGGCGGTCAGCAGCCCCAGCGCGCCGAGGCCGAGCCGGGCGCCGGCGAACAGCTCGGGTCGCTCGTCCGGGGAGCACCTCGTCACGCTGCCGTCGGCGAGCACCAGCTCGAGCCCCGCGACCTGCGCCGCCAGGCCGCCGCTGCGCCGGCCGGTGCCGTGCGTGCCGGTGCTCAGCGCGCCGGCCACGGTCTGCCGGTCGATGTCGCCCATGTTGGTCAGGCCGAGGCCGTGCGCCGCGAGCGTCGCGTTGAGCCGGTGCAGCGGCATGCCTGCCTGCACGGTGACGCGGCACGTCTCGCGCTCGACGCGCAGGAGCCGGTCCAGGCGCGAGAGGTCCAGCAGCAGCCCGTCGGTGAGGGCGATGCCGGTGAAGGAGTGGCCGCTGCCGACGGCCTTGACCCGCAGCCCCTCCGCGGCTGCTCGCCGCACCGCGTCGCTCACCTCGTCCGTCGACGCCGGGCGCTCGACCCGCGCAGGAGCCATGGCCTGGTTGCCGGCCCAGTTGCGCCACGCCCGGTCAGAGCCCATGTCGCTAGCCTGCCGCAGTGCCCGAGCCTGCGCCGCCGTCGGTCCTCGACCGCGTGGTGGTGGTGGGCGGCGGTCTCGCGGGAACACGTGCCGTGCAGGAGCTCCGTGCGCAGGGACACCGCGGCCGTGTCGTCCTGGTCGGCGCCGAGCGGCACCGGCCCTACGACCGGCCGCCGCTGTCGAAGGACCTGCTCGCCGGCCGCACCGACGACACCACCCTGGACGTCGACTGGGACGCCCTCGACGTCGACCTGCGGCTCGGCGTCCGGGCGACCGGCCTGCGTCCGGGCATGCTGGAGACCGACGCGGGCGACCTCGAGCACGACGGCCTGGTGCTCGCCGTCGGAGCGGAGCCGCGACGGCTCCCGGGCGTGGACGACGCGCACGTGCACCTGCTGCGCACCGTCGACGACGCCCGCCGGCTGCGGGCCGAGCTGCGGCCGGGAGCCCGCGTCGTCGTGGTGGGGGCGGGGTGGGTCGGCGCGGAGGTCGCGACGGCGGCCGCAGCAGCCGGGTGCCGGACCACCGTCGTCGAGGCGGCGACCGCACCCCTGGAAGGAGCCCTCGGCGCGGAGGCCGGCGGGCACACCGTGTCCTGGTACGCCGCGGCCGGCGTCGACCTGCGCCTGTCCTCGGCGGTGGCGGCGCTCGGCGCGGACGGGGTGACCCTCGCCGACGGCACGATCCTGCCGGCCGACGTCGTGGTGGTCGGCATCGGAGCACGGCCGTCGACGGACTGGCTCGCGGGCACGGGGCTCCTCCGCACCGACGGTGGCAGCGTCGCGGTGGACGAGCACCTGGCCGCGAGCCCGGGGGTCGTGGCCGTCGGCGACTGCAGTGCCTGGCGGTCGCGCCGGTTCGGCACCCGGCTGCACGTCGAGCACTGGGACGACGCACTCCAGGCGCCAGCTGTGGCCGCAGCGACGCTGCTCGGCCGCGACGCGGTGCACGACCCGGTGCCCTACTTCTGGTCCGACCAGCTGGGCCACGTCGTGCAGTTCACCGGCTACCACCGCGGTGCCGACCTAGTCGTCGAGCGCGGCGACCCGACGGGGGCCGAGGGCTGGTCGCTCTGCTGGTTGCGCGAGGGCCGTCTGGTGGCGGTGCTCGCTGTCGACCGCCCGCGCGACCTGCTGCAGGGCCGCCGGGCCGTCGCGGCGGGTGCGTCGCCCGACCTCGACCGGCTGGCCGACCCGGCGGTGCCGCTCAAGTCGGCCTAGTCGGCGCGGTTGCACCCGGCGCCGCGCTGCGACGGCTCAGCTCCACCGCCCGCTCCACGGCTTCCTAGACTCCCTGTCATGGACGCCCCTGAGCCCGAGATGGAGATGCTCAGCCTCACCGAGGTGGCCGAGCGCATGGGCATCGGCCCGACGGGCGTGCGCACCCTGGTCAAGGACGGCGGGCTGCTCGCCGTGCGACGCGAGGGTCTGGGCCTCGTCGTGCCTGCCGAGCAGCTCGACGGCACGGTGCCGGTCAAGCACCTGCGCCCGGTGCTCACGCTGCTCAGTGACGCCGGCTACAGCCCCGACGAGGCCCTGCGCTGGCTCACGACTCCCGACGACTCGCTGCCCGGCACGCCGCTGCAGGCGCTGCACGAGAACCGGGCCACCGAGGTCAAGCGGCGCGCGCAGGCGCTGGGCTTCTGATGCAGCTGGTGGTCAACGGCCGGCCGACCGATGTCGAGCCCGGCACCACGCTGCCGCAGCTGCTCGAGTCGCTCGGCCTGCGGGTCGGGTCGGTGGTCGTCGAGCACAACGGCACGGCGCTGCTGCGCTCGGAGCTCGCCGGCGTGCAGCTGGCCGACGGCGACCGGCTCGAGCTCGTCCGCGCGGTGGCCGGTGGCTGAGCCGGGCGCAGTCCCGGGGGGCGG
Organism: Mycobacteriales bacterium; assembly: GCA_035540755.1. GTDB lineage: Bacteria > Actinomycetota > Actinomycetes > Mycobacteriales > SCTD01 > DATLGD01. The sequence continues at coordinate 18,218 of DATLGD010000165.1, forward strand.
CGGCGTGCAGCGGCGCGCCCGCCTGCAGGACGCCCGGCTGTACCTGTGCACGCCCGACCGGCCTGACCTGGCGGCCTTCCTCGACGCGGTGCTCACCGGCGGCGTCGACGTCGTGCAGCTGCGCGAGAAGGGCGTCGAGGCCAGGCGCGAGCTGGCCCTGTGCGAGGTGGTCGCGGCTGCCGCGGCCCGGCACGGCGCGCTGTGGTCGGTGAACGACCGCGCCGACGTCGCCTTCGCCGCACGGTCGGACGTGCTGCACCTCGGCCAGGACGACCTGCCGGTGCCGGTCGCGCGGGAGCTGCTCGGAGACGACGTCGTCGTCGGGCGCAGCTGTCACGACGAGCAGCAGGTGGCGGCGGCGGCCGTCGAGCCCGGGGTGGACTACTTCTGCGTCGGCCCGACCTGGCCGACGCCGACCAAGCCGGGACGTCCCGCGCCCGGTCTGCCGCTGCTGCGGCAGGCGGCCGGCCTGGGCACGGCGCGCCCGTGGTTCGCGATCGGCGGCATCGACGAGGGCAACCTGGACGAGGTGCTCGACGCCGGCGCGCGGCGCGTGGTCGTCGTCCGCGCTCTCACGCAGGCCGACGACCCGCAGGCGGCCGCCCGACGGCTGAAGGAGCGCCTGCTCGCCGCCGGGTGAGGGCAGTGCTACTGGGCGACGAAGCTGGCCACGATGTAGCCGGCGAACATCAGCACGATGATGCCGAGGACCGCCAGCGTGATGATCATCGGCGTTCGGTTGCCGGAGACCGGGCCCTGGTTCGGGACCTTGTGCGCGTCGGGCGAGGTGCCGCTCATCTGCCCGGCGTCCGGCGGCGTCTCGCCCGGCGGGACGCCGCCCCCGGGCTCGAGACCCGTCGTCGCGGCCGGCTCCGGCCCGTTCGGCTGCTCGGGGTTGTGCTGCGGAGGCTGTGTCACGTCCGCTGGTCTCACCGGTGGAGCCGCGCCGAAACGCCCTGCGTCCTCCCTTCGACGCCTGCCGATGCTCCGGCGGCTGGCGCGAGCACTCAGGCGGCCCGCCGGGCGGCGCGGGCGCGCAGCAGGCCCGGGACGGCGACGGCGGCGCGGCGGGCCGGCGACACCGACACGCGCCGGCCGAGCACCTGGTAGTCCGCCTTCTCCACCTCGGCGAGGATGCCCCCGTAGAGCGCCAGCGCCGTCTCGATGCAGGGACGGCTGGTCGGGTGCAGCAGCCGCACGCCCTGTGCCGCGGAGCGGTAGAGCTCGCGGGTGCGGGCGACCTCGAACGCGAGCAGCCGTCGCACCCGGCCGTCGACGACGCCGTGCTCGAGGTGCTCGCGGGTGACGCCGAAGGCGGTGAGGTCCTCGAGCGGCAGGTACACCCGGCCGCGGCGCAGGTCCTCGCCGACGTCGCGGACGAAGTTCGTCAGCTGGAAGGCGATCCCGAGGTCGCGGGCGTACGGCTCGGCGAGCTCGTGCGGCACGACCGGCTCCATGACGGGCACCATCTGCAGCCCGATGACGGCCGCCGACCCGTGCACGTACACGAGGAGGTCGTCGTAGGTGGCGTACTCGGTGACGGTGAGATCCATCCGCATCGAGGCGAGGAAGTCCTCGACGTGCGACAGCGGGATGTCCCACCTGCGCACCGTGTCGACCACGGCCCGGCTGATCGGGTGCTCGCTGCCGCCTGCGTCGACGTCGCGCAGGAACTGCTCGCCCCAGCCGACGAGCCAGTGGGCCTTCTGGGCGTCGGTCAGGGTCGAGCCGAGGTCGTCGACGATCTCGTCGGCGTAGCGGGCGAAGCCGTAGAGGGCGTGCACGTAGGGGCGCTTGTGCGCCGGGAGCAGCAGGGTCGACAGGTAGTACGTGCGGCCGTGGGCGGCGTTGAGCCGGCGGCACGCCTCGTAGCTGTCGCGCAGCGCCGGGTCGGTGATGCCGGCCGCGTTCAGCTCCCGAGTGCTCACGGGGGGCACTCTGGCAGAACGACGGGCGCCCCGCCTGCCGGCCGGGCGCCCGTCGTGGCGTGCGTGCGTCAGCCGCGCGGCTTGCCCTTGCCCTTGCCGACGCCGGGCGCCTGGCCGCTCTTGCCCGGGGCGGCGGTGCCGCTGTCGGTGCCGCCGTCGGTGCCGCCGGCCCGGCGCTGCTCCATGGCCGCCTTCTCCGCCGCCTGCGCCTCGGTGAGCGCCGGCAGGTCGACCTCGTAGACGTCGACGCCGCGGGTGAGGTCGGCGGTGTACACGATGTTGCTCTTCTCGCCGGTGACGACACCGTTCTCGTCGCGCAGCGGCACCCAGTAGGCGTCCCACGTCTCGGTGACGCCGGTGGTCGAGTACCCGACCTGGGTGATGTCGCGCGGGTTCTTCACGTCGAGGATCCGCAGGCCGGCACCGTAGAACCCGTGCGCGACGAAGCCGTCCTGGTGGTAGTCGAACCAGTGCGCCGAGCAGAACGCCGCGGCCGGCGTGGTGAGCCCGCCGCCGAACTGGTCGGCGGTCTTGCGGTCGAGCGGCGCGATGGTGCCGGCGTTGACGTTGCCGCCGCGCTCGTCGTAGCCGTCGGCGTCGAGGTCCGGCACGTGCCACGTCTGGAAGGAACCGGACTCCGAGCAGATCAGCTCGTCACCCTCGTTGGCGTAGTCCTCCTCGCCGACCAGCAGCACGTTGCCGTTGAACACCGACGGCGTGGCGCCCTCGAGGAACACGTCGCCGTTGGGCCGCATGGAGTTGTGCAGGATGAAGTCGTTCCAGCCCTCGGCGCGGCCGTTCCCGTCCGTGCCCTGCACGGCGACCGGGGTGAGCGGGTCGCTCACGTCGAAGGCGGTGACGCCGCCTGAGCCGCTGTGCCAGCCGAGGCCGTTCTCGAAGTCCCAGTAGTGGCCGGCGCCGAACGAGGCGAAGGCGCTGTGCGGTCCGCCGTTGCCGGAGGCGGGTGAGGCGACGCGGTCGACCTGCAGGGGCTTGTCGAGGTTGGTGAGGTCGAGGATGGAGAACCGGCCGGAGTCGCCGGCGGTGTAGGCGTAGTCGCACTGCTGCTGGCTGACGCACTGCACGGTGTGGGTGCTGCTCGTGGTCTTGGCCCGGGACCGGATGAAGGGCTTCGCCGGGTCGGTGACGTCGACGACGAGGACCTCGTTGCCGAGCACGTTGCGGCGCTCGACGACGTCGGTGGAGGCCTGGTAGAGGTCGATGCCGGCCAGGACGAACTTGGTGAGGTTCCCGTCCTCGTCGACCCGCTCGCCGTAGGTCATGGCCTCGTTCTGGAACATCGCGTTGACCACGGTGCCGGTGATCTTCGGCGCCTTGGGGTTGCTGATGTCCATGACGCTGATCGTGTCCAGCGTCGAGACGTAGGCGAAGTGGCCGGTGCGCGCGAACTCGATCGAGATCGCCTGCGACTCCGGGACGGTCGTGAGATACGACACGTTGGCGCTGGTCACGAGCGGGATCGGCGCGGCGAGGGCGCTCGCCCCCGCCGGCAGGGCGGTCCCACCGGGAAGGGCGGCGGCACCCACGGCGGCGGCGACGCCGACCGCGGTGAGCGCGGCGGTGGTGACGAGCAGTGCGGGACGGCGCGCGGGGGCGTGCGGCACGAGGACTCCGGGAGTTCGGGGGCGGGGGCTCCCTCACGAGTTCGCTGTGGCGGGCGCATCTCCTGCCCGGGGCGTCCACCGGAGGGCGGCCGCCCCGGCGGCGGCCGCCACCACGAGCGGGACGCCGTAGAGCGGCGGGCGCACCACGCTGCGCCCGTCCGGCCAGACCAGGAAGCACAGCACCAGGCACGCCGCCCCGAGCGCTGCCGCAGTGCGACGCCCTCCGGCCGCGGCCAGGGGGACGATGCCCCAGAGGACGTACCAGGGCAGCACCGTCGGGTTCAGCAGCACGACCGCGAGCAGCGCCAGGCCGAACGCCCGCACCGGCCCGAGCCGCGCAGTGAGCAGCAGCAGGACGCCGCCCACGAGGACGCCGAGCACTGCTGCGGCATCGAGCAGGGGCTCGCGGACCGCGGCCGCCCCGCCGACGAGGCCGAGCCCGTCGGCGGCCGACCCGAGCGCGTGCCCCAGCCCGGTCACCGGGGAGAACAGGCTGAGCAGCGCGCGGCTGGTGTCGAGCGTGCCCACCCATCCCCAGCCCAGCCGGGTGGCGGCGGGGACGACGAGCCCCACCGCTACGGCGCCTCCTGCGACGAGCAGCGCCGTCCGCAGCCGGCCGCGCCAGGTGGTGGCGGCGAGCACCAGCACCGGCAGCGCCGCGAGCGCCGGCGCCTTGACCAGGGCGCCGACCGCGACCAGGGCACCTGCGGCGAGCAGCTGCCACGCGCGGGCGGGGACCGCCAGCCCCAGCGCCAGGCCGGCGAGCATGAGCCCGATCATGAGCGCGTCGTTGTGACCGCCGGCGACGCCGTGCAGGAGACCGAGGGGGTTGGCGACGCCCAGCCACAGCGCCCGCTGCGCAGGGACGCCGGTGCGCCGAGACAGCCGCACCAGCGCCCAAACGGTCAGCGCCAGGCCGAGCACCGCCAGCAGCCGGAGCAGCAGCACGCTCAGCCCCACGTGCGTGACGCCGGTCAGCCGCACCAGCAGGGCGGCGGGCGCGAGGTAGGCCGGCCCGTACGGGGAGGGGGTGCCGCGCCAGACGCCGTCGACGTGGGCCGAGAAGGCGCCGCCGCCCTCGATCGGTCCGAGCTCGTACGGGTCGAGGCCGCGCGCGACGATGGCGGCCTGCGCTCCGTAGGCGTACACGTCGCGGCTGAACAGCGGCGGTCCGATCAGCAGCGGCAGCGACCAGAGCGCGGCGGCCCAGCCGACGGCGCGCGTGCCGACCGCATCGAGCACCCGGCGCGTGCGCCACCAGGCGCCGGTGAGCAGCACCAGCCCGACGACGAGCAGGGCGGTGGCCGCCGTACGGGCCGTCGGGGTCGCCGCCAGGCCCGAGACACCCGCCCAGGCGCCGGGCGAGGGCCGCGGCAGGGCGCCGGCGCCCGTGCCGCCGACCGCCACGAGCAGCGCGCCGGCGAAGCCGGTGAGCAGCAGCGGTCGGGGGAGCGAGCCGGCGAGCGGCTCGCTGCGCATCAGTGCGGTCCCCGGCTCAGGGCGCGGGACGGACCAGCGGTCCGGCCGGCTCGGCGAGGCGCAGAGCCCGCGAGCGGTAGCCGCGGTCCTTGCCGAGGATGCGCTCGGCCGCCAGGCGGCCCGACAGCAGCACCATCGGGACGCCCACGCCGGGCTGCGTCCCCGAGCCGGCGAACACGACGCCCTCGACGCCACGGGCGAGGTTGCCGGGGCGGAACGGGCCGGTCTGGAAGAACGAGTGCGCGGCGGCGAACGGCGCCCCCTGCTCCATGCCTCGACGGGCCCAGTCCGCCGGCGTCGTCACGTCCTCGACCTCGACGGCGTCGCCGAAGCCGACGTAGCCGAGCGACTCGAGCCGGGCCACCACCTCGTCGCGGTACCGCGGTCCGACGACGTCCCAGTCGATGCCGGCCGACAGGTTCGGCGTCGGCAGGAGCACGTAGTAGATCTCGCGCCCGTCCGGCGCCAGCGACGGGTCGCTGCGGGTGGGGTTGGTGACCAGCACCGAGGGGTCGCTCATCAGCTGCTGCTTGTCGATGAGCTCGTCGAAGACGCCCCGCCACGACCGTCCGAAGTGGATGTTGTGGTGCGCGGTCTTGGTGTACCGCTGCGTGGAGCCGGCCAGCATCAGGAAGCACGACGGCGAGTACGCCAGGCTCTTCACCCGCCGCGGGGTGGCCTCCGGCGGGAGCAGCTCGCGGTAGGCGACCGGCAGGTCGGGGTTGAGCACGACGACGTCGGCCGGGATGCGCTCGCCGTCGTCGGTCTCGACGCCGACGGCGCGGCCGTGCTCGACCAGCACGCGGCGCACGGGAGTGCCGTACCGGAGCGCGACGCCGTGCTTCTCGGCCGCGCCCGCGAGCGCGCGGGGCACGGCGTGCATGCCGCCCTTGGGGAAGAACACCCCCGCGACCGAGTCCATGTAGGCGATGACCGCGTAGATGGCGAGGGCGTCGTACGGCGACAGCCCGGCGTACATCGACTGGAAGGACAGCACTCGCTGGGTGCGCGGGTCCTGCAGGTACTGCTCGACCTTCGGTGCCAGCCGGCGGAAGCCCCCGATCGCCGTGAGCCTGGCGAGGTTGGGGGTGAGCAGGTCGAACGGGGAGTCGATGTTGCGGTCGATGAAGTCCTTCATCTCGTAGCGGTAGAGCTTCGAGACGAAGTCGACGTAGCGCAGGTAGCCCTGGGCCTCCCGCGGGCCGCAGACCCGCTCGACCTCGTCGGCCATCGCCGCCGGGTCGGCCTTGACGTCGAGGGTAGAGCCGTCCGGGTAGTACGCGCGGTAGAGCGGGTCGACCGGCTCGAGCTCCAGCCAGTCCTCGAGCCGCTCGCCGACGCAGTCGAGGGCGTCGGCGATCAGGTCGGGCATGGTGAGCACCGTCGGGCCGGTGTCGAAGCGGTAGCTGCCGTCACCCGACGGCGAGGCCAGCTCGAGCAGGCCGTTGCGCCCGCCCGGCACGTCCTCGCGCTCCAGCACCGTCACCTCGCGGCCCGCCCCGACCAGGCGCAGGGCGGCGGACAGGCCGGCGAGCCCGGCACCGACGACGACGACGCGGTCGGTCCTGCCGGGCACGGTGCGCACGTGCGAAGGGTAGTGCGGGCGAGATTCCCCGGCCGGTCGGGAGGACCTGGGAGTCCGACGGTGAACACTGCGCCCGTGTCGAGTCTCCTGTCGCCCGCCCGCCGGGTCGCTGTCGCCGTCCTCGTCCTGCCGCTGCTCGCGACGGGCACGGCGGCGTCCGCCGCCGACGTCCCGCCGGAGCAGCGGATGCAGGTCGGCACCGCCCTGCCGCCTGGCAACTCCGGCTTCTTCTCCGTCGAGGGGGAGGTCCGCGGTACGGCCGGGGGCCCCGGCGACCACGGCGACAACGTCGACGACCAGCGGGTGATGTTCTGGGACGGCGAGTACAAGGACGGCCGCTTCGCCGACGTGCGCGGGCAGGAGCCGCAGACCCCGCGGGACGGAGTGCGCATCTACGCCGACGACAAGGGCGTGCCGGTCGTCTACGGCGACTCCGCCTACGACGTCTGGTTCGGGGCGGGCTGGGCGGCCGGCCAGCAGCGGCTGTTCCTCGCCGACGCCATCCGGCGGCTCGGGCGCGGGACGTTCGCCGAGCTCGTGGGGCCGAGCGGTGTGCCGGCCGACGTCCAGGCGCGCACGCTCACCTACTCCCAGGCCGACTACGACGCCATGTTCGCGGCTCTGCCGGCCGAGTCGCGCGAGGTGGTCGAGGGCTACGCCGCCGGAATGGACGCCTGGATCGCGAGGGTGCGCCGCTCACCGGCAGAGCTGCCGGCGGAGTACGCGCTCCTGTCGTCGCTGCCCGAGCCGTGGACGGTCACCGACACGCTCGCCTCGGGCGTGCTCCTGACCCGCACGGTCGCGGCCTCCGGCGGTTCCGAGCTCGACGACGTCGCGCTCCTGCGCACCCTGCGCGAGACCTTCGGCGACGAGCAGGGGCTCGGCGCCTACACCGACCTGCGGTGGCAGCAGGACGAGCGGGCGACGGTCAGCGTCCCCCGGGAGGAGGGGCGCTTCGACAACGCCGTCGTCCCGGCGGGGGAGCGGGCCGCGGTGCTCCGGGCCAGCGCCGAGTACGCGCTGGGCCTGCCCGCCGAGCTGGCCGACGGCCCGGGCACCGGGGCGTTCCCGGCTCCGGAGCCGCCGTTCGTCACGGGCAGCGCGCGGGTCTCCGCCGAGGCGCTCGCGCCGCTGGTGCAGCAGAGCGTGCGGACGGCGGTGGAGAGCCTGTCGGCCTGGGGCAGCGGGCTGCACGGCGGCTCGTACGCTTTCGCGGTCAGCGGCGACCGCACCACCACCGGCTCCCCGATGCTCGTCAGCGGCCCGCAGCTGGGCTACTCCTACCCGAACCAGCTGTGGGAGCTGGAGGTGCACGGCGCCGGCTACGACGCCCGCGGGTCGGCCGTGCCCAGCACGCCCACTGTCGCGATCGGGTACGGCGAGCGGACCGCCTGGGGCCTGACCACCGGCTACTCCAAGACCATCGACAGCTTCGTCGAGACAGTTCGCCGGGACGTTGACGGCGCGCTGCAGTACCGGCACGACGGCGTCTGGAAGGACGCCGACTGCCGTACCGAGACGATCCGCTACCGGGCCGCGGTGCGGGGCGTGCCGGTCGGGCCGCCGTCGCTCTCGATCGACGCCCCGGTGTGCCGCACGGTGCACGGGCCGGTGGTCGCCTACGCCGAAGACGACGGCCTCGCACGGTCGGTGCAGTACGCCATGTACCGCCGCGAGCTCGAGACCCTCAACGGCATCCTCGCCTGGAACCGGGCCGACAGCTTCGAGGAGTTCGAGGCCGGCGTGCGGATGGTGACCTGGAACGAGAACGTCGTCTACGCCGACGCCGACGGCCGCATCGCCTACTGGCACCCCGGCCTCTACCCCCGACGCAGCCCGGCCTGGGACAGCCGCTTCCCGGCTCCGGGCACGGGCGAGCACGACCCGTCCGGGCTGGTGCCGTTCGACTCGATGCCGCACGTCGTCGACCCGGCGGCGGGGTACGTCGCCAACTGGAACAACAAGCCGTCGGCCGGGTGGCTCGACGAGCACCTCGAGCCGTCCGCGAGCCGGCCCGCGGGGCGGGGGAACCGCCTCCAGGTCGTGCACGCGCTGCTCGAGGCGCAGCCGCGGATGTCTCCGGACGACCTGCGCGCCACCGAGCTGCAGCTGGGCTTGGTCGACCAGCGGGCCCAGGAGTTCCTGCCGCTCCTGCGAGGGCTGACGAGCGACGACGTACCCGTCCAGGCGGCGCTCGACCTGCTGCGCGGCTGGGACGGCGTCGCCTACGACCGGTCGGCCTACGCCACCGACGACGACTACACCGACGAGACGGTCACCGACCTGCCTGCGGTGACGGTGTTCGCGAGGGTGATGGACGCGCTGCGCGACACCCTGTTCGACGAGCTTCCCGTGGGCGTGCGGCTGGCGTCCGACGACATCGGCAGCCACGTCTGGGACGTCTCGGTGGTCGACAACCTGGCGCTGCGGGTGCTGGCGCCCTCGACGTCGTCGCTGACGCCGTCGCGCGACTGGACCGGCGGGGCGAGCGCGGAGGAGGTGCTGCTGGCCGCCGTCGAGCGGGCCGTCGACGACCTCGTCGACGAGCACGGGAGCGACCCCGCCGGGTGGCGCGACCAGCACCCCCGGCGCGACGTGTCGTCGCTCACCGGCGTCATCGGACCGTCGCTGACGATGCCCTACCAGGACCGCGGGTCCTGGGTGCACGTCGTCGCCTTCGGCACCGGGAGCGGGTCAGCCGCAGCACCGCGGAGCTCCGCGCCCGAGGCCGCGCCAGCGGGACCAGGTCCCGCCTCGGCGCGCTTGCCCGCCACCGGAGCGGGCACGGTCGCGGTGTGGGCGGGGTTGCTCCTGGTCGGCACCGCCTGGCTGCTGTCCCGCCGGCGAGCACGCCCGGCGATCGGGGACGACGCCTTCGCCGACGTCGGTGACGACGACCTCGCCGGCTGAGCCCCGCCGGCCGCCGGTGGACCGGCGGGCCGGTGTCCGGTCCCCGGGCGACTAGCCTCGGCTGCGACGAGCGGCACCGACGAGGACGTGGTTTCGGCATGACCCTGCAGGACGACGCGCGGCTGCGGCAGCAGTCCGGCATCGACCCCGAGCGGCTCCAGGCGGCCCTGGACGTCATCGCCGAGCTGGACGACCTGCCGGTCGACGACCCCGCCTCGGTGGCCGTGCGGGTCGCGACGGCTCGCCTCTACAAGCAGGTGAAGCTGCGCCGGCGCCGTGAGGCGCGCGACGCGCAGCTGGCGCACGACGCCGCCGTCACTGCGGCCACCGCGACAGCGGCTCCGGGCCGGCTGGACGACGAGACGCGGGGCCTGCCGCTGCAGACCGAGACGGTCGCGCCGCTGGCCGGCACCCTGCTCAAGGCGCGCGCCTGCTACACGTGCAAGCAGCGCTACGTCGACGTCGACGCCTTCTACCACCAGCTGTGTCCGCCGTGCGCGGCGCTGAACCGGTCCCGCCGTGAGGCGCGCACCGACCTCACCGGCCGGCGGGCGCTGCTCACCGGCGGCCGGGCGAAGATCGGCATGCACATCGCCCTGCGCCTGCTGCGCGACGGCGCGGACACCACGATCACCACCCGCTTCCCGGTCGACGCCGTGCGGCGGTTCTCCTCGATGCCCGACAGCGCCGACTGGCTGCACCGGCTGCACGTCGTCGGCATCGACCTGCGCGACCCGGCGCAGGTCGTGGCCCTGGCCGACGAGGTCGCCTCCCGCGGGCCGCTCGACATCCTGGTCAACAACGCGGCGCAGACGGTGCGCCGCTCGCCCGGGGCGTACGCCGCGCTGGTCGCCGCCGAGTCGGCGGAGCTGCCGGCCGGCCCGGTGCCGGAGCTGGTCGACCTCGGGCACGCCGCCGACGCGCACCCGCCGGCGCTGTCCGCCGGTGCGCCCGCGGCCTTCACCCCGCACGCGGTCACGGCGCTGGCGCTGACCGCCGGCTCGGCATCGCTCGACCGCATCTCCGAGCAGACCGCTATCGACGCCGGCGGTCTCGTGCCCGATCTCGACGCGGTCAACAGCTGGACGCGCACCGTGTCGGAGGTCGACGCCCTCGAGATGCTCGAGGTCCAGCTGTGCAACGCGGTCGCCCCGTTCGTGCTCATCGGCCGGCTCCGGGCGTCTCTCGCAGCCTCGCCGGCGCGTCGGACCTACGTCGTGAACGTCTCGGCGATGGAAGGCCAGTTCAGCCGGGGCTACAAAGGCCCGGGGCACCCGCACACGAACATGGCCAAGGCCGGCCTGAACATGCTGACCCGCACCAGCGCCAAGGAGATGCTCGAGACCGACGGCATCCTCATGACCGCGGTCGACACCGGCTGGATCACCGACGAGCGGCCGCACCCCACCAGGGCACGGCTGCACGAGGAGGGGTTCGCGGCCCCGCTCGACCTCGTCGACGGCGCAGCCCGGGTGTACGACCCGATCGTGCGCGGTGAGCAGGGCGAGGACCTGCACGGCGTCTTCCTCAAGGACTACGCGCCCTCGCCCTGGTAGCCCCGACCGCGCCCGCCCGGCCCTGCCGGGCTGCGCGCTGTGCCGGCGCCGCCGGACCGTCGCGGGATCGTGACGACCAGCGCGCTCTGCGGGGTACGGCCCACCGCATGACCGACACCCCGCTCGTCGACGTCGTCGTGGAGATCCCGCGAGGGAGCCGCAACAAGTACGAGTTCGACGAGGATCTGGGCGTCATGCGCTTCGACCGGCGGCTGCTCGGCTCGATCGCCTTCCCGGCCGACTACGGCTTCGTCCCGAAGACGGTCGGCGAGGACGGCGACGCCCTCGACGCCCTCGTCCTGCTGGACGAGCCGACCTACCCGGGCATCTGGGTCACCTGCCGCACGGTCGGCGTGTCCTGGATCGGCACCGAGCGCGGGCGGGAGGCCAAGCTGCTCTGCGTCCCGGAGGGCGATCCGGCCTACGACGACGTGCACGACCTCGAGGACCTGCCGCCGCACGTCCGGCGGGAGGTCGGGCACTTCTTCGAGGTCTACAAGGCCCTCGACGACGCCTCCTCGGTCACCGACGAGGGGCAGGAGGGCGCAGCCGTGGCCCGCCGGGTCCTCGCGCAGGCGCAGCAGCGGTACAGGGAGGAGCAGCCCTCCTAGAAGCCGTCCGCGCCGGCGGGCGTCAGCACGTCATAGCGGGTGAGCACGTCCGCGCCGTCGGCGGTGACGAGCAGCGTGTGCTCGAACTGGGCCGTGCGCGACCGGTCGGCGGTGACGGCCGTCCACCCGTCGTCCCACATCTCGTGCCGCCAGTCGCCGATGGTGATCATCGGCTCGATGGTGAACGTCATGCCCTCGAGGATCGGCGAGCGCGCGTCGGGGTTGTCGTAGTGGAAGACCTGCGGCTCGCAGTGGAAGCTGCGGCCGATGCCGTGCCCGACGAACGCGCGCACGACGCCGTAGCCCAGCCCCTCGGCGTGCGCCTGGATGGCCTTGCCGATGTCGCGCACCTGGGCACCCGGGCGCACGGCGGCGATGCCCAGGTCGAGGCACTCCTGCGTGACCTCGACCAGCCGTCGCGTCTCCTCGTCGACGTCTCCGACGAGGAAGGTGCGGTTGGTGTCGCCGTGCACGCCGTCGAGGTAGATGGTGACGTCGCAGTTCACGATGTCGCCGTCCTGGAGCACGGTCGAGTCGGGGATGCCGTGGCAGATGACCTCGTTGACACTGGTGCACAGTGACTTCGGGAACGGCATGACGGCACCGCCGTAGCCGAGCGGAGAGGGGTAGCCGCCCCGGGCGATGCAGGCCTCGTGCGCGACGCGGTCGAGCTCGTCGGTGGTGACGCCCGGGCGCACGGCGGCGCCGACCTCGGCCAGCACCTCGGCAGCGGCCCGGCCGGCCCGGCGCATCCGCTCGATGGTCTCGGCGTCCTTCGGTGCGCCGCTGTCGCGGAGCTTCGGCCGGCCGCGCTTGTCGAGCGCGTAGTCGGGACGGGAGATGTGGTCCGGCACGGCACGTCGCGGCGAGATCCTCCCCGGCCGCACGTGCAGGGCGGCCAGCCGCTCGGCCTCCTCGCGACGGGCCTGCTCGGCGACGGCGCGGGCCGGGTCGAGGTCGGCGATGCGGTGGCAGCGCTTGTACCTGCGGCCGCTGCCGCACCAGCAGGGCGAGTTCGAGGCGAGGACGGTTCCGGTCATCGCCGACCAGACTAGGCGCGCGGGCGGCCGGCCGCTCAGACCGAGCGGGCGGTCGCGGCCAGCGACAGCTCGCGCAGCACTCCGCGCGCGGTGTCGTGCACCGGGGCGGCGTCGAGCGCCGCGAGGGCGTCGCCGAGCAGCGTGTCGATGAGGCCCTCCACCCGGTCCAGCGCCCCGGTCTCGGTGATGACCTCGCGCAGCACGGCGACGCCGTCGTCTGTCAGGTGCGGGTCGCCCAGGTGCTTGCGGACGGCGGCCTGCTGCGCGCTGGACGCCGACTCGACCGCCATCGCCACGAGGGCGGTGCGCTTGCCCTCGCGCAGGTCGTCGCCGGCCGGCTTGCCGGTCTCGGCCGGGTCGCCGAAGACGCCGAGGACGTCGTCGCGCAGCTGAAAGGCCTCGCCGAGCGGCAGGCCGTAGCCGGAGTACCCGTCGAGCACGTCCTGGCCGGCTCCGGCGAGCACGGCGCCGAGGTGCAGCGGGCGCTCGATCGTGTACTTCGCGCTCTTGTAGCGGGCGACGCGCAGCGCCCGCTCGACCGACCCGCCGCCGCGGGCCTGCTCGAGCAGGTCGAGGTACTGCCCGCCCATGAGCTCGGCCCGCATCTCGTCGTAGATGCGGTGCCCGTCGCGCAGTCGCTGCGGCGGCAGGCCGCAGGTCGACAGCATCTGGTCCGACCAGGCCAGGCACAGGTCCCCCAGCAGGATCGCCGCGCCGGTGCCGAAGGCCTCGGGGCTGCCGAGCCAGCCCTCGCTGCGGTGCAGCGCGGCGAAGCGCCGGTGGGCGGCCGGCGAGCCCCGGCGGGTGTCGCTGTCGTCCATGACGTCGTCGTGGACGATCGCGCAGGCCTGGAACAGCTCGAGCGAGGCGGCGGCCGTGACCACGGCCTCGCTGTCTGTGCCGCCGGCTCCGCGGAACCCCCAGTAGCAGAAGGCCGGCCGCAGCCGCTTGCCGCCCGACAGCAGCACCGACAGGGCGTCGACGAGGGGCCCCAGCTCCTCGCTCACGGCCTCGAGCACGTGCTGCTGGCCGGCGACGAACCCGTCGAGGCACTTCTGCACCCGCTGGCGGAGGTCCTCGCGGTCGAGCGGCGGCGGTCGGTCGGCAGCCGGGGCAGGGACGTCCACGAGCCGGAGGGTAACGGCGCGCGGCGGAACCCGCCCGTCGACGATCCCGGCCGACACCCGTGACGGCGGCGCCGCAGCGGCGGTGCGAGCCGGTTCGCCTAGGCTCCGGCCCATGGCCGACCGCACGATCCGGGAGATGCTCGCCTCCGGAGAGCGCCTGTTCTCCTTCGAGTTCTTCCCGCCGAAGACAGAGGCCGGCGAGCGCGCGCTGTGGCAGGCGATCCGCCAGCTCGAGACGCTGCGGCCGCACTTCGTGTCGATCACCTACGGCGCCGGCGGGTCCAGCCGCGACAAGACTCTCGCCATCACCGAGCGGATCGCCACCGACACCACGCTGACGCCGCTGGCGCACCTCACCGCCGTCGACCACTCGGTGTCCGAGCTGCGGCGCATCATCGGCTCGCTCGCAGCGGCAGGGGTCCGCAACGTGCTGGCGCTGCGCGGCGACCCGCCCGGCGACCCGCAGGGCGAGTGGCGCCGGCACGCCGAGGGCGTCGAGTACGCCGAGGAGCTGGTGCGCCTGGTGCGGGGGTCCGGCGACTTCTGCGTGGGGGTCGCGGCTTTCCCGGAGAAGCACCCGCGCTCGCCCGACCACGACACCGATGCCGAGCACTTCGTGCGCAAGTGCGCGGCCGGCGCCGACTTCGCCATCACGCAGATGTTCTTCCACCTCGAGGACTACCTGCGGCTCCGCGACCGGGTGGCCGCCCGCGGCTGCGACGTGCCGATCCTCCCGGGGATCATGCCGGTCACCAACGTGTCGCAGATCGAGCGGTTCGCCGTGCTGTCGGGAGCCGACTTCCCGACCGACGTCGCCGAGCGGCTGCACGCCGTCGAGGACGACCCGGAGGCGGTGCGCGAGATCGGCGTCGAGGTCGCTACGGACCTGTGCGACTCGCTGCTGCGCGAGGGAGCGCCGGGCCTGCACTTCATCACCCTCAACCGGAGCACCGCGACCCGCGAGATCTACAGCCGGCTCGGGCTCGGCGCGCTGACCTGAATCCCCTTTCAGGCATCGGCTGGCTT
>DATLGD010000166.1:0-10403 GCA_035540755.1 Mycobacteriales bacterium
CTCGACGGTCGCCCGAGCCGCGGACCGCAGCGCGCGAGAAGGAAGTCGTCTTCGGGATGTCACAGCACCGGCCTGCATCGCACCTACGTCAGGAGGCGGACCTCACCGGCGCGGTGCGGACGCCACTGAAGACGTGGAGGACGTCATGGACAAGCTTCTGCTCACGCCGGTCGAGGCCGCCCGCGCCCTTGGCATCGGCCGGTCGAAGATTTACGAGCTCCTGCAGGCCGGACAGCTGAAGTCGGTGCACATCGGCAGCTGCCGACGCATCCCGCTCGACGCTCTCCACGACTTGCTGGCCGAGCTGCGCCGAACGGGCTGACGGCTGTCACAGTCGTTTGACGAGGAGAGGAGTTGCCGTGGCAGCACGACGCGCGGCCGGCGAAGGGTCGGTCCACAAGCGCAAGCAGGGCGGCTGGCAGGGATCCATCGACGTCGCCATCGTCGACGGCCGGCGCAGGCGTAAGACGGTGTACGGGGCCACGCAGCGCGAGGTGCTCGACAAGCTCGCGGCGATCCGGCGGACGCTGGACGCCGGGCTGCCCGTCGGCACGAGCCGGCCGATGACGCTCGGTGACTACCTGGAGGCGTGGCTGCGGGACACGCTCCCCACGGTGGTCCGGCCCTCGACCGTGGCGTCCTACTCGAGCCTCACTCGGCAGCACATCATCCCGGGGCTCGGGCACCACCGGCTCGACAAGCTCACGGCCGTCCACATCCGCGCGTTCCTGAAGGACAAGAGCGCGCAGACGAGTCCCCGGACGAAGCGGCCGCTGTCGTCGCGAACGATCCAGTACCTGCACGCGGTCCTGCGTCTGGCCCTGGAGCAGGCCCGCCGCGACGACCTGGTGGCCCGCAACGTGGCCGGCCTCGTCGCCGGACCGAAGGTGCAGCGCACCGAGATCCAGCCGCTGACGCCGGCTGAGGCAGCGCAGCTGTTCGCGGCCGCGGCCCAGGTCCGCCTGTCGCCGCTGTGGCTGCTCGTCACGGCCCTCGGGCTGCGCCGCGGCGAGGCGCTGGCGCTGCGGTGGGACGACGTCGACCTCGACCGCGGCCACCTGCAGGTCAGGGCGACGTTGCAGCGCGTGGAAGGCGCCCTCGTTCGGGCCGACATGCCCAAGACGAAGTCCAGCCGGCGAGCGCTGCCACTGCCCGAGGTCGTCGTCGAGGCACTGCGGGCACACCGAGCGGCCCAGGTGCAGGAACGTCTTGCGTCCAGAGCCTGGGCCGACCAGACGCTCGTCTTCACCACGAGCATCGGGACGCCGCTCGAGCCGCGCAACGTCCTGCGGTCGTTCCACGCGCTCTGCGACCGGGCCGAGGTGCGCCGGGTTCGCTTCCACGACCTGCGGCACGCCGCCGCCTCGTTCCTGCTGCTGCAAGGCGTCGACCTGCGCGTGGTGATGGGGACGCTCGGCCACTCCCGGCTGGCCACGACGAGCGACCTCTACACGCACCTGCTCGAGCCGGTGCAGCGCGCCGCCGCAGACCGGATGGACGACCTGCTGCGTCAGGTCACGCCGCCGTCAGGTGGGTGAGCGTGGCCGTGCCCGGCCCGAGCACTGCCCTCGGGACTACTGAGGTGCGCCCGGCGATGACGGCCCGCCGTCGATCGGCAGGCGTCGGACCGCCAGCCTTGTGGGGCTGAGCGACACGACTGCGCCTTCCTGGAGGTCAGGAAGGACGGCAGGCAGGTTCGCCACGAGCAGGGCCTCGTGGTCGCGCCACGGCAGTTCGGCCACGTGACGCAACAGGATCACCGACGGTCCAGCGCTGCCCCTCGCCGCAAGAAGCATGGAGAAGTCGGCGTCGGCGGTGATCACCACGTCGCCGTCCTTCGCAGCTCGGTCGAAGATCCGGGCGTCGGAGGCTCCCACCAGCCCGATCTGGTCGACGTGCCGCGCGACATAGCCGGCTCTGCCCAGGCCCTCGACCAGCCGGGGGGACAGGTTGGCATCGAGCAGGAACCTCACGCCGGACGAGCGATCGGCACCTCGCGCTCGTTCACGATGGCGGCGGCGTACTCCAACACGGCGGTGACGTCCTCGCGCTCCAGATAGGGGTAGTCACCCAGCAGCTCGTCGATTGTGCGGCCCGCAGCGAGCTGACCCAGCACCATGCTGACCGTCACCCGCAAGCCACGGACACAGGGCACCCCGCCCATCTGCGCGGGGTCGACAGTGACGCGCTCCAGAGCCATGGACCGATCATGACACGTTCGCGACCTCGTCGACGTCCCCGGTTGCCGGCCGGAAGCTTGATCACCGCCGTGGCTGTATCTGTGGCTGTACGAGACGCGAAAGAGGAGCCGCCCGAACCGGGACGGCCCCTCTGACCTGCGCTTGCTGAGTGCGCTCGGCAGGATTCGAACCTGCAACCTCTTGATCCGTAGTCAAGTGCTCTATCCGTTGAGCTACGAGCGCGTGTACCGGAGTGCGGCACGAGGAGAGAGCATACCGGCTCGCTGCCCGGGACAATCGCGGCTCATCCCGCCGGCCGCTCCGTGTGCGTCGCGGGCACGGCGGACACCCCGCCGGTGCCGGCGCCTCCGAACGCGGTGAAGGGCCGCGACATCCCGTCGAGGCGGCGCTCGGCGTACCAGACCGACCGGTCGAGGCCGAGGGCGTAGAAGCGGGTCGCCTCCTGCGGACGCGTCGTCACCGCTGGTCGGCCGGTGACCCGACCACCCAACGTGGTGGTCGTGCCGTCCGCGGCGAACGTCCGCAGCGCCTCGGTCGCGAGGTCGCGGCAGGCGAACGCCTTCCCACGTTCCTCGGCGCCCAGGGCACCGCCGCACCGCTGCGAGGACAGCTGCGTCCAGCCGCCGGAATCGCCGCGCTGCCAGGGCCGGTCGTCGGTCCCGACCGCGCTGTAGAGGAACCGCGGGCCGGTACCGGTCGAGGAGACGTCCGAGACCGCCACGCCGTACCTGACCGATCCGCGCAGCGGCGACCACCCGGACAGCCGTGACAGCGTGCCCCAGCCGACGGTGGTCCGGCCGACCCACGCACCGCCGTCGGATCCCCGGCACACCACGGCCAGCACTCCGGCGGACACGACGGCGGAGGCGCCGGAGCACGACGTGCCCTCCGGCCCAAGCGGTGCCCACGACGGCGACAGCACCGACCGGTACCAGACGTTGTGGTCCGCTCCGACCCCGAGCACGAAGCCGCCGCCGTCAGCGGCGACGACCACGGGGAACTCGACCAGGCGGCCCCCGCCTGGCGTCCACGGCCGGTCGTCACCGAAGCGCAGCCACAGCTGGTTGTCGGTACCGGTCACCGCCGTCACGTCACGCCGGCCCACGGCCACGAGGTCGAGGGTCCGCGCGGTCTGCTCTGCGGCGTAGGGCGGACCGTCGTCCCAGGGGTGCCCGGGGGTCCTGCCCGGCCGCAGGCTGTGGGGCGGCTGCTGCACCTGCCCGGAGACGGCAGCGGCGTCGACCAGTCGCCACCGCGTGCCCTTCTCCGGCGTCCAGCCGTTGGGGGTGAGCACCTCCACGTAGGACGACGGAAGGGTGAGCGTGCCGCCCACCGTGAGCCGCCCGGCGTCCGCGGCGGCCGGCCCAATGACCGGCACCCGAAGGTCGACGGCGGACAGGTCGCCGGTCACCGTGAGGCGCCCCGGGCGCAGCTCCGTGTACGAGCCGGGAGCGACGGCGCCGGCCGCGGTGACGTTGCCCCGCACGGTGCCGTAGCCGGTCAGCGCGGCGCGCACGAGGCCGCCGGTGTCGGGCTCGATGCGCACCGACGGCGACTCCACGACCGCGTCGGCGGCCGACAGCGCCAGCGTGCCCGGGCCGGTGTAGCCGCCCGGCAGCCGGAGCGCCGCCCGTTCCCGGACGTCGACCACGCCTGCGTTCACCAGCCGACCGGGGACGGTGCGGGTGGTGCCCACGAGCGTCAGGCGGCCGGCGTCGACCCGGGTCAGCGCCGACGGGAAGGCGACGCCGGACGGCGTGCGGAGCACTCCCGTCCCCTCGAGCCGGACGTGCTCGCCGCGCACCGTCTGCGACGGGTGCGGCAGCACCAGCGTGCCGCCGTCGAGGACGCGGAACTCGGGACCGCCCGAGACGGCCTGGTCGGGCGACGAGGTGCGCTGCGCGGCCTCCAGCACCATGCCGGCACCCACCTCGACCCGGTGGTGGTCGAACACGCGCGTGAAGGTCGTCGGTCCCTGGAAGCGCAGCGTTCCGCCGGCGGTGGCGTCCGGAGCGCGCCGCGCCAGGACCGGACCGACCTGCACGATCTCGGTGCCGGCTGCCGCACGCACGAGCGCCGTCCCGCCCTGACCGCTGCCTGTCTGCACCAGCTCGATGCGGGCGCGCCCGTCCCGCAGCCCGTACGGCAGCTCGAGGACGTCGGTCGTCCCCTGCCCACCGACTAAGCGCAGGGTCGCGAGGCTGTCGGTCGCCGAGTCGCGCAGCGAGACGGTGCCGCTGAGCTCGGCGACCATGGCGCCGCGGGTGCTCCCGATGGCTCCGCCGACCACCCGCACCGGCTTGCCGGTGACGTCCCCGAAGCCGACGGTCGCAGCACGCGTTTCGATGCCCCCCTCGTTGCGCGCGGTGTTCAGGGTCAGGCCGCCCCAGCTGCTCTCGACGTCCTGGCTGCCGCCGGCCACGAGCAGGCGCCCGCTGGTCGGCACGTCGAGGTCGTGGGCCGACAGATGGCCCCGGACGGTCGTCGGAGCGGCCAGCACGGCCCGGTCGGCGATCACCGCGCCGGCCAGGACGCGCTCGGCCTGCGGGCTGCCCGCCGTGCGGAGCTGTCCGAAGACGTTCACCTCGCCCGCCGTGACCGCTGCCCGGCCGGCGCTCTGCGCCGACTCCCCGAGCACCAGGGCGGAGCCGGCGTCGACCTGGAGCACAGCGGCGACGGTGACCTCGGCCGCCCGACCCGTGCCCGCGGACAGCAGGAGCGTCGGGCCGCCCGCGACGCGCACGCGTGCCGCGGCGACCGCTGACGTGACGGTCACCGTGTACGTGCCGACCGCCGTGATGCACACCCGGTCGTCGGCGCCAGGGGCGCGCGGGACGCTGCTGTCGTAGGGCTTCCAGTTCAGCGCGGACTCCCAGGCGCCGCTGACAGGTCCGGCCCAGCTGATCGTGCAGTCCGGCCCGGCATGAGCGGCTCCGCCCGGAGCCAGCAGCGACAGGACGACACCGGCTGCGGCCACGAGCGGCACACGGCGCGGGCGGATCACGGCACTCCCTCGAGGTGGGCGGCGTCCCGGTACGCACGCGCGCACCAGTATCGGGTCGATCGACGGCCTCGGGGGCGACTTCGGACAAACACCCTCTGCGGCGCCCGCCGTCCTTCCGCCACAGGTCAAGACCCTCGGCCGCATCTGTGGACGGCGCCGCCCCAGTACCGTGATCGTCGAGCGCCACCCCGGCGCCCCGACGCACGACGGAGGACTGTGGCCGAGACGCCAGCCCGAGGACGACGACGCCCGCGCACCGAGCGCCCGCCGACCGAGACACGGACCGGCACCGGCGTGTTCCGCCCGCACGTGCGCGGCTTCGGCTTCGTCGACCTCGACGAGCCGCAGACCGGCCCGGACGGGGCGGCGATTGCCTCCTGCTTCGTGCCCCCGCCGATGACCGGCGCCCTGCTCGACGGCGACCGCGTCGAGGCCACCTTCGCGCTCGAGCCGGAGGGCAAGGGGACGGCGTCGGAGGTCAAGCGGCTCGAGCGGCTGCGGACGCAGCTGTTCGGCGTCGTCGAGGACGACCTGGTCCTGCGCGTCGACCCGCACGTCGGATCCGGGAAGTGGAGGCTCGCGGGCCGCACCGAGGACCTGCCGGTCGGCGTCGCCGTCCTCGCCGACATCACCGGTGACGGTGTCGCCGACCCGGCCGACGAGTGGGAGGACCCGCTCGACGCCGACGCGCTGCTCGAGCGGGTCCGTGAGCGGCACCTGATCGCCGCCGAGCACCCCGCCGCGGTGCTCGAGGAGGCCCAGCAGCTGGCGCAGAGCAGGCCGAAGAGCCGTGCCGCCCGGCGTGACCTGCGCTCGATGCCCACGTTCACCATCGACGCCCCGCACTCGATGGACCTCGACGACGCCCTCTCGGTGCACGCCGCCGACCCCGACGGCGGCATCCGGGTGCTCGTGCACATCGCCGACGTCGCGACGCACGTGCGCCCCGGCACCGCCCTCGACGCCGAGGCGCGCCGCGCCGGCACCAGCGTGTACCTGCCGGGCTGGGTGCGGCCGATGCTCCCCCGCGAGCTCAGCGAGGTGGCCCTGTCGCTGGTGCCCGACGCCGACCGCGACGCGCTCACCGTCGAGATGCGCATCGCGGCCGACGGCGAGATCACCGCCGCGGACGTCTACGCGACCCGGATCCGCTCCGACATCCGGCTCTCCTACGAGACGGCCGCCGACGTCCTCGCCGGCCAGCAGCCCGACGACGTGCCGCCCGACGTCGTCGACGCGCTCCGCTGGCTGCGCACCGCGGCCGCCCGGCTCGGCGTCCAGCGGCTGCGCCGCGGCGGCATCGAGGCGCGCCGGGTCGAGCCGGAGCTGACCGTCGCCGTCGTCGACGGCGTCGCCGAGGCGGTCGCCGCGACCCCGTCGAACCCGGCGAACCTGCTCATCGAGCGGCTCATGGTGGCGGCGAACGAGTCGGTCGCCGGGTGGCTGGTCGACCGCGGCCTGCCCGGCGTCTTCCGGGTGCACCCGCCGCCCGGTCCGGACGCGGCCAAGGCGCTGGAGGCGTTCTGCGCCGCCGCCGGCTTCCACCCCGGGTTCGGCCCGGCGCTGACCCCGCTCGGCCTCGCCGCGCTGTCCGCCCAGCTCGACGCCGCGGCCGACGAGACCGCCGCCGCCGTGTGGGACGTGCTGCTCGGCTTCCTCGGGCGCGCGTCCTACACACCGGAGGCCGGCGGCCACTTCGGCCTCGCGTCGGCGGGCTACGTGCACTTCACCAGCCCGCTGCGCCGCTACGCCGACCTGCTCGTCCACCGGGTGGTGCACGCCTTCCTCGCCGGCACCCGCGACCCGGCGGGCTTCCCGGAGCTGGCCGAGGTCTGCCTGCACCTGAACGCCGTCACCCGCACCGCGGCGATGGCCGAGCGGCAGATGCGCAAGTCGCTCTGGCTCGTGACGCTGGCCCGCGAGGTGGAGGCCGACCCGGCAGCGGTCTTCCGGGGCCGGGTGACCGGCGTCGGGGCCAAGGGGCTGTTCGTCACCCTCGAGGGGTCGCACGTCAGCGGGATGGTGTCGGTGCGCGAGCTCCCCGGCCGCGGCTGGAAGGAGACCCCCGACGGCCTGGCGCTGGTCGACGACGCCGAGCACCGGCTCGGCTACGGCGACGCCGTGACCGTGCAGGTGGTCAGCGCCGACGTCGAGGCCGGCCAGCTCGAGCTGCGGCTCGAGGGGCCGAAGCCGGCGGCGGCGCGGTCGGGCAGCGGCCGCGGACGGCGCCCGGCCAAGAAGACCGCCTCCGCGCAGGACTGAGACACCGCCGCGCTGGCCGTTCCGGCCTCCGCCTGGGCGGCTTGCGCGGAAACCCGTACGCGTGGCTCCCGCCGCCAGATCGGACAGGTGGAGGCTGATCCGTCCAGCGGGGCCGCACCAGCCAGGCCCGTGCGAGGCGCGACCGGGGCTGAGGCGTCGGTGGCGCGGGGCTCAGGCGACGGCGAGGGCGCGCTCGCGCGCGGCGCGACGGGCGCTGAGCGCGTAGTCGACGCCGGTGGCGACCGTGGCGACGACGGCGACGGCCAGCACCGGCACCCGCAGGGTGGCCGCGGCGCCGGACAGGGGCAGCACGTAGAGGGCCACCGCGCAGTTCTGCGAGAACGCCTTGAGCTTGCCCCCGCGGCTGGCCGGGATGACGCCGTGCCGCAGCACAGCGGTGCGCAGGGCCGTGACGGCCACCTCGCGGCCGATGATGACGGCGGTGACCCACCAGGGCATGACGCCGAGCAGCGAGAGGCCGACCAGCGCCGTGCCGACCAGCGCCTTGTCGGCGATCGGGTCGGCGAAGGCGCCGAAGTCGGTGCAGAGCCCGCGGCTGCGAGCGAGACGCCCGTCGACGACGTCGGTGATGCAGGCCGCGGTGAACACCGCCCAGGCGGCGATCAGCCACGACGAGCCGTTGCTCGCGCTGCCGAGCAGCAGCACGGCGAACACCGGGACGCTCAGCAGCCGGGCCACGGTCAGCACGTTCGGCAGGTTGACGACGGGCACGTGTGCCCGCTCCTCCACCGACCGCAGCAGCGGGGCCGGGGCGGGGTCGAATGCGGATGGCGCCGCAATCGGCTCGGCGGTCATGCGGCACCTCCAGCGAAGGGATCGGAGCGGGGAACGGGCAGGGGTTCGGCGGGGCGTTCTCGCCCGAGCCAGTCGAGGACGAGCTCGGCCGTGCGGCGGGGCGTCTCGATCTGGGGGACGTGCCCGACGCCGTCGAGCACCTCGAGCCGCCAGTCGGGTCGCTGCCGCACGAGCATCTGCGAGCAGGACACCGGGACCAGTCGGTCGAGCTCGCCGTGCAGGACCAGGGCGCGCTGGCGGACGGCGGCCACGTGCTCGCGGTAGGCGCCGCCGCGAGCCAGCAGCGCCACGAGCGAGCGGGCTGCCTCGAGGAAGGCGGCCTCGGCGTCCGGGCCGGCAGCCCGCGAGGCCACCAGCTCGACCGCCACGCGGCGCATCTCGGCCGAGACGCGGGTGACGTCGGCCGTGGTCAGGCTCATCTGCTCGCGCACCCAGCCCTCGGCCCCGAGCCGCTCGCGCCGGCGGGCGAGCACCTTCTCGGCCACGCCCGGAACGGCGAACAGCGCCGCCTGCCGGGCGACCGCGAGGTCGGGCAGCTCGGTGCGGACGCGCGGGGCGGCGGGGCCGATGAGCACGAGGTCGACGACCTGCTCGGGGTGCGCGGCGGCCTCGAGCACGGCGATGGTGCCGCCCATCGAGTTGCCCACCAGCACCGCCGGCTCACCGACGACCTCGGTGAGGAAGCGGTGGAGCAGCTGCCGGTTGGCCTTGACGGCCGCCGAGCGACCAGCCCGCGGGGTGCGGCCGTGACCGGCCAGATCGAGCGCGAAGACCCGGTGCCGGCGGGCCAGCAGCGGCCCGAGGTCGTGCCAGTTGGCGTGGGAGCCGCCCAGCCCGTGCACGCAGACCACCGGCGGACCGGGGGGGTCGTCGCCGTCCGGCTCGTGCACGACGTAGTGGACCGGCCCGTCGAGGTCGGCGGTGCGCGACCCCTCGGGCAGCTCCGGCGCGACGAGGGTGAGCTCGATCTCCTCGAGCGAGCCCTCGGTGAGACCGTCGACGTCGATCGGCGCGTCGCCGGTCGAGCTTCCGCCACGCCCGCCGCGGCGCCACGCCGCGAGCCGCTCGAGCGGAGCCCGCTCCCGCAGGGCGATGGCGCGCTCGCGGAGGGCGGCCTGCTCGCGCAGCGCGGCGGCGCGCTCGCCCAGGGCCGCCTGCTCCCGGAGGGCGGCGGCCCGCGCACGCCACGGGCTGAGCCGGCGAGGCACCGCGGCCGGGTGACGGACCGCGCGACGGGCGCGCAGCGAGAGCGTGTCCACAGGGTCCTCTCCGGACGTCGGGGCAGGGAGCGACCGGGCGGACCGGGCCGAGTAGAGGAGTCTGCACCGCCACACCCGACGCAAACCGGCACGCACCGGGAGTGACGTCACACTGATGACGGCCCGTCACACACGGCAGACGCCCCCGCGAGGGCGCCAGGGGCACGACCCACCACGCGGGTCGAGAGGGGCGGAGGCTCGGGGATTTGAACCCCGGATGGGCTTGAAGGCCCAAACCGCATTAGCAGTGCGGCGCCATAGACCGGACTAGGCGAAGCCTCCCGAGGACCTGGGCGGTCCACGGCCGACGAGAGTACCGGGTCGCTGCCGCGGACGGGGCGAGCCGGTCGCCCGGGCGCCGGTCGCCGCCCCGTGGACGCGACACCCGGCGGTGCCTACCGTGGGCACTCGGGGGGTGGGACGTGGCGGACCAGGGGGGCGACGCGGCGCGCCAATGGGCGGCAGACGCCCCAGATCCCGTCGCGCTGGCGACCGGCCTGCCCTGCGAGCCGGAGGCCGCGGCCGACCGGCTGCTCGCCGCCGCGGACGCCGTCGGTCCGGCCGAGGACGACTGCGCGGTGCTGCTCGCCCGACCGCTGCCGCCCGCGTGACCCGCTGGGTGGCGCTCCTGCGCGGCGTGAACGTCGGCGGGCACCGGCGCGTGCCGATGGCCGACCTGCGGCGCACGCTGACCGCGTGCGGCGCCGCTGACGTGCGCACCCACCTGCAGAGCGGCAACGCCGTGCTGACCCTGCCCGGCGACCGGGACGCGGTGACGGCGCTGGTCCGGACCGCGGTCGAGGAGCTCGGGGTGGGCTGCGACGTCGTCGCGCGGACGGGGGCCGAGCTGGCCGGCCTCGT
>DATLGD010000167.1:0-9884 GCA_035540755.1 Mycobacteriales bacterium
GGTCCGGAGATCACCGAGATCCGGTAGTCCGAAGAACTGCGGGCGTACCCTCGGGAGCGTGACCGACGACAAGTCCCCGGGCCGCTTCCGGCGGGCCCTCGCCCGCCTCGCGCTCGACGACGACGAGCTGGCCAGCCGCGAGCTGCAGGGCGCGTGCGAACAGGTCGGGGCGACCGCCGTCACCCGCTGCACCAAGGGGGAGCCGGTGCGCGTCATGGGCACCCTCCGCGCGGTGACGCTGCGCCCGCGGGCAGGCGCCCCGACGCTCGAGGCCGAGCTGTACGACGGCACGGGCAGCGTGACGCTGATCTGGCTCGGGCGCCGGCGCATCGGCGGCATCGAGTGCGGCCGCCGTGTCGTGGCGCACGGGCGGCTGACCTCCCACGAGGGCCGGCCGACGATCTACAACGCGGCCTACGAGCTGCAGCCGGCTCTTGACTGAGGCCCGGCCGGACGCCGCGGGCGCACCGGAGGTCGACCGCCCCGAGGCCGAGGTCGAGACCGTCTCCGGCGAGCCGCCGGCCCGGCCCGCGCTGGTCGAGGCCATGGGCGGCAGGCGCGGCCTGTTCGACAGCGGCCTGCCGGTCATCGTCTTCGTCTTCGCGAACTCCCTGGTGACGGCCTTCACCGACCCGCAGACCGGCCTGCGAGCGGCCCTGGTCGCGGCCGTCGTGGCCGGGCTCGTCGTCGTCGGCGTCCGCATCGCGCGCCGCGAGACCCTGCAGCAGGCGCTGTCGGGCTTCTTCGCCCTCGCGCTCGCCGTGTGGCTGGCGAACCGCTCCGGCGACCCGCGCGACTTCCACCTGCCGCACATCCTGTGGCAGATCGGCTACGGCACGGTGTTCCTGCTGTCCGCGCTGCTCGGCCGGCCGGTCATCGGCTACATCTACGCCGCCGTGGACGGCCTCGACCCGTCCTGGCGGGCCGACCGCCGGCTCCGCCGCGTCTTCACCGTGGCCACGCTCGGCTGGTTCGCGCTGTTCGCCACCCGCGCGTCCGTGCTCGGCTCGCTGTACCTGATGGACCGGTCGGGCCTTCTGGGAGCGGCCCGGCTGGTGATGGGCTGGCCGCTGACGATCACCGCCGTCGCGCTGACCATCGCCTACGTGAAGCGGGCGCGGGCCCCCCGTCCCTCAGCCCCGCTCGGGTAACGGCCAGGCCGGTCAGCCGCGCCGGCTGCCGCTGCCCAGGAGGGCGTCGAGCTCGACCTCGACCTCGGCGGTGGCGACGAGCAGCAGCTCGTCGCCGCCCTCGAGCGACATGTCGGGCGTGGGCACGATCACGCGCCCGTCGCGCAGGACCGCCACCAGGGCGCTGTCGGCCGGCCAGGCCACCTCGCCGACCAGGGTGCCGACCTGCGGCGCGTCCTCGGCCAGCGTCACCTCGACGAGGTTCGCGGCGCCCTTCTGCAGGGTGAGCAGCCGGACGAGGTCGCCGACGGTGACGGCCTCCTCGACCACGGCCGCCAGCAGGCGCGGCGACGACACCGAGACGTCGACGCCCCAGGACTCGTTGAACAGCCACTCGTTCTTGGGGTGGTTGACCCGGGCCACCACGCGGTCCACGCCGAACTCGGTCTTGGCCAGGAGCGAGACGACCAGGTTCACCTTGTCGTCCCCGGAGGCGGCGACCACGACCTGGCAGCTCTGCAGGCGGGCCTGCAC
The DNA here is from genome assembly GCA_035540755.1 of Mycobacteriales bacterium. Lineage (GTDB taxonomy): Bacteria > Actinomycetota > Actinomycetes > Mycobacteriales > SCTD01 > DATLGD01. The sequence continues at coordinate 1,665 of DATLGD010000167.1, forward strand.
GAGCGTCTCGAGCTCGCAGGCGTCGGCGAGCAGCCACTCGGCGCCGGGCACCGTCTCGACCTTCATGGCCCGCGGCTCGCGCTCGATGAGCAGCACCTCGTGGCCGTTGCCGATCAGCTCGGCGGCGATGGAGCGGCCGACGTTGCCGGCGCCGGCGATGGCGACCCGCATCAGCGACCGCCCCCTGCCGGGCCCGCGGCGAAGACGGCGCACACCTCGTCCATGCGGTCGGCGGTCAGGCTGGCGTGCACGAGGTCGCCCTCCTGCACGACGCTGTCGGCGGTGGGGAGCGTGCCCTCACCCAGCCGGGTCAGCAGCGCGACACGGCAGCCGGCCTCGGCTTCCAGGCGGGTGACCCGGTGCCCCACCCAGGCCGGCGCCACCGAGATCTCGGCCAGCACGACCCGCCCGCTCGGATCGCGCCACTCGGTCTCGATGCCCTGCGGCAGCAGCCGCCGCAGCACCTGGTCGGCCGTCCACCGCACCGTGGCGACGGTGGGGATGCCGAGCTTCTGGTAGACGGCGGCGCGGCGCGCGTCGTAGATGCGGGCGACGACGTTGTCGACGCCGAAGGTCTCGCGGGCCACCCGGGCCGCGATGATGTTCGAGTTGTCGCCGGAGGAGACGGCGGCGAAGGCGTGCGCCCGCTCGATGCCGGCTTCGACGAGCGTGTCGCGGTCGAAGCCCACCCCGGTGACGGTGCGGCCCTGGAAGTCGGGGGACAGCCGGCGGAAGGCGCCGGCCTCCTTGTCGATGACGGCCACCGAGTGGTCGCGCCGCTCGAGGCTGCCGGCCAGCGCGGACCCGACGCGTCCGCAGCCCATGATCACGACGTGCACGGCCATCCTCTCGGCAGGGCGATCGGGACCGGCCGCACCAGCCCGGTCGACCGCAGGCCGACGCTACACGCGGCGGGTCGGCCGTACCCTTCTCGCTCGTGTCCGGAGCAGGCGACGTCGTCAAGCGGCTGGTGCTCGGCCGCGCCCTGCGCAGCGACCGCCAGAGCGAGCAGGAGCTGCCCAAGCGGCTGGCCCTGCCGATCTTCGCCAGCGACCCCCTGTCGAGCGTGGCCTACGCCACGCAGGAGATGGTCGTCGTCCTCACCCTGGGCGGCCTGGCCTACCTGCACCTGACCCCGTGGCTGGCGACCGGCGTGGTGGTGCTGCTGACGACCGTGGTGCTGTCCTACCGGCAGCTCGTGCACGCCTACCCGACCGGCGGCGGCGACTACCAGGTGGCGTCGGAGAACCTCGGCCGGCGGCCGGGCATGGTGGTGGCGAGCGCCCTGCTCGTCGACTACGTGCTCACCGTCGCCGTCTCGGTGGCGGCCGGCGTCGACAACATCATCTCGGCGTTCACCGGCCTGGCTGGCGCCCGCATCCCGATCGCGATCGGCTTCATCGCCTTCCTCACCGCCATGAACCTGCGCGGCGTCCGCGAGTCCGGGCGCTTCTTCGCCGTGCCGACATACGGGTTCCTGCTCGGCATCGGCTCGATGGTGCTGTACGGCCTCTTCCGCGCCTCCACCGGAGACACCCCGCGCGCTGAGAGCGCCGGCGTCGAGCTGGTGCCCGACGACGCGCTCGGGGGGCTGACCGGTCTCGCGCTCGTCTTCTTCGTGCTGCGGGCGTTCGCCGCTGGCTGCACGGCGCTCACCGGCGTCGAGGCCATCGCCAACGGCGTGCCGGCCTTCCGCAAGCCCAAGAGCCGCAACGCGGCCACCACGCTCGCGCTGATGGGCGCCGCCGCGCTGTCGATGTTCGTCGGCATCACCGCCCTCGCCGTGCTCACCGACGTCCGCTACGTCCAGGACCCGGCCTCGCAGCTCGTCGGCTTCGGTGAGGGCGACGTGCAGCGCAGCGTGGTGGCCCAGATCGCGTCGGCCGTGTTCGGCGACGGCACGGTCCTGTTCTACTTCGTGCAGGCGATGACCGCCGGCATCCTGCTGCTCGCTGCCAACACCGCCTTCAACGGCTTCCCGCTGCTCGGCTCGATCCTGGCGCAGGACCGCCTCCTCCCGCGTCAGCTGCACACCCGCGGCGACCGGCTGGTGTTCAGCAACGGGATCCTGCTGCTCGCCGGGTTCGCCGGGCTGCTGGTCGTGGTGTTCGACGCCAACGTCACCAACCTCATCCAGCTCTACCTCGTCGGCGTCTTCACCAGCTTCACGCTCGGGCAGGCCGGCATGGTCCGGCACTGGAACCGCCTGCTGCGCGGGGGCGGTCTGACGCCGCAGCGTCGGCGGCAGGTGCTGAAGAGCCGGGTCATCAACCTCACCGGGTGCACGCTCACCGGCACGGTCCTCGCCGTCGTGCTCATCACCAAGTTCACCCGGGGCGCGTGGATCGTGCTGCTCGCGATGCCGGTGCTCTACCTGCTCATGCGCGGCATCTCGCGGCACTACGAGCAGGTCGCCGAGGAGCTCGAGCCCGAGGACGAGCTGGTCCCGCTGCCCAGCCGCAACCACGCCGTCGTGCTGGTGTCCAAGGTGCACGCGCCGACGCTGCGCGCGCTGTCCTACGCGCGGGCCACCCGGCCGCACGACATCACCGCGCTGACGGTGAACGTCGACCCGGACGACACCCGCCGGCTGCAGGAGCAGTGGGACCGGCGCGACCTGCCGGTGCCGCTGACCGTCGTCGACTCGCCCTATCGCGAGATCACCCGCCCGGTTCTCGAGTACGTGCGCGGCATCCGCATGCAGAGCCCGCGCGACGTCGTCACCGTGTACATCCCGGAGTACGTCGTCGGGCACTGGTGGGAGCAGCTGCTGCACAACCAGAGCGCGCTGCGCCTGAAGTCGCGGCTGCTGTTCCAGCCCGGCGTCATGGTGACGAGCGTGCCGTACCAGCTGCGCTCGTCCGAGGGCAAGGACGAGGACGTCGCCCCCGCCCCCGGCGTCGTGCGGCGGGCACAGCCGATCGGGCGGCGCCTGCAGGACAGGGAGCGGGAGTGAGCGAGCAGCAGGACGCGACAGTCCCGCTCGAGCTGGTCCTCGACGTGGGGGCGCCTGCGGCGGGCGGGTCGTTCGTCGCCCGCGCCGACGACGGGCGGGTGGTCTTCGTGCGGCACGCGCTGCCGGGTGAGCGGGTCCGCGCGGTCGTGACGCAGTCGGCCACCTCCTACCTGCGCGCCGACGCCGTCGAGGTGCTCACGCCGTCGCCGGAGAGGGTGGAGCAGCCATGCCCGTACGCCCGCCCCGGCCGGTGCGGCGGCTGCGACTACCAGCACGCGCCGCTCGCGCTGCAGCGCCGCTTCAAGGCCGAGCTCGTGGCCGAGCAGCTGCGCCGGCTGGCCGGGATGGAGCTCGTGCCGGACGTCGAGGAGGTGCCCGGCGCCCCGGGCGGCCTGGGCTGGCGCACCCGGCTGCAGCTGTCGGTCGACGAGGCTGGCCGCCCCGGCCTGCACCGGCACCGCTCGCACGACCTCGAGCACGTCGACCGCTGCCTGATCGCCGCACGCGACGTCGAGGCGATCGGCGCCGAGCGGCTGCTGTGGCCGGGGGCTGCGTCGGTCGAGGTCGCCGGGATCGAGGGGCAGCGGGTGGCGTCGGTGCTGTCGCGCCGACGCGCGCAGCTGCGCCTGCCCGAGCTCGAGGCGGGGGTCGTCGCCGACGGCCGCGCCGTGCAGGCCCCGCACGGCTTGGCGCACGACGTGCGCGGGCGGCGCTTCGAGGTGGCCGCCGGCGGCTTCTGGCAGGTGCACGTCGGCGCCGCCGAGACTCTGGCCTCGGCCGTGCTCGGCGGGCTCGAGCCGCGCGAGGGCGAGCGGGCGCTGGACCTCTACGCCGGCGTCGGCCTGTTCGCCTCGCTGATCGGCGAGCGGGTGGGCGAGACCGGCTCGGTGCTCGCCGTCGAGGAGGACCGGCGGGCCTGCGCCGACGCCGCCCGCAACACCGCCGACCTGCCGCACGTGCGCGTGCGCACGGCTGCCGTGACGCGTCCGCTGCTGCGCGAGCAGCACGGGGCCGACCTCGTCGTGCTCGACCCACCGCGGGCCGGCGCCGGCATCGGCCTGACCCGCGCCCTGGCCGCGATGCGCCCGCGCCGGCTCGCCTACGTCGCCTGCGACCCGGCCTCGTTCGCCCGCGACCTCCGGGTGCTGCTCGACGCGGGCTGGTCGATGCCGTCGCTGCGCGCTTTCGACCTGTTCCCGATGACCGAGCACGTGGAGCTGGTCGCCGTCCTCGAGCCGCCGGCGTCCTGACGCGCGTCGGCCCGGCGCCGCGTCACCCGGAGCGGTCCGGGCCGGCCCGGGTCAGCTCGATCCGGAGAAGGCAGCGCTGCTCGGCCTCCATCGCCCGCCGGTAGTCGTCCCAGTCGGGGTGCTCACCGCTGGTGCGCCGGTAGTAGTCGACGAGCAGGTCCATCGCCTCGGGGAGACCCACCACCTCGGCGGTGCCCTCCACCTGCACCCAGGGCCCGAAGAAGGCATCGGGCAGAACGCACAGCCACGCGGTCGGGGTGCGGCGCAGGTTCTTCGTCTTGTACGCCGTCTCCCGGCTGCTGACCACGACCCGCCCGCTGCTGTCGACCGCGGCGAGCACCGGGGACATCTGCGGCGTCCCGTCGCGCTTCTGCGTGACGAGCACGGCGCGGGCGTTGCTCCGGACGAAGTCGCGTGCAGCCTCGAGGTCCATGGCCGCAGCCTGTCCTGCCGGCGGTCTCCCGTCGAGCCGTCAGACCCGCACCGCGACCACGTCGACGACAGGACGGCCGTCGCGCAGGGCGCGGCGCTCGAACCTCGTCACGGGACGCGCGGCCGGTCGGGGCACGGTGCCGCCGGCGAACGACGGGCTCGCTCGCACCACCTCGAGCACCTGCTCGGCGTAGTGCGGCCAGTCGGTGGCCACGTGCAGCCGCCCGGCAGGGCGGAGCCGGTCGGCCACCAGACCGGCGAAGGCGGGGCTGACCAGCCGGCGCTTGTGGTGCCGCGCCTTCGGCCACGGGTCGGGGAACAGCACCCGCACCTCGTCGAGGGAGGCCGTCGGCAGCATGTCCCGCAGCACCACGAGCGCGTCGCCGTCGGCGACGCGGACGTTGCGCAGTCCGCTCTCCTCGATCCGGCGCAGCAGCGCGGCGAGGCCGGCCGGGTGCACCTCGACCGCGAGGACGTCGCGATCGGGGTCCTCGGCGGCCATGGCGGCGGTCGCCTCCCCGTGCCCGAAGCCGATCTCGAGCACCACCGGGGCCGTGCGCCCGAACAGCCGCGGCAGGTCGAGTGGCCGGCCGTCGACGTCGACGCCCAGGCGCGGCCACAGCCGGGTGAGGGCGTCGGCCGAGGCGGTGCCGAGGCGCCCGCGACGCATCGCGAAGGTGCGGATCGTCGGGTCCTCGCCGACCGGTCCGGCGGGCCAGTGCGTGCTGGTCACGCTCTCAGGGTGCCAGCCGCCGGATCAGGCGCGCAGCGCTGATCGCCGGTAGGTTGAGCCGCATGGAGGCGGCGCTGTGGCTCGTGGCGGGCGTCGTGCTGATCGTCGTCGAGATCTTCACCCTGGCGGTCTTCGCCGGGATGGTCGGAGCGGGCGCGCTGGTGGCCGCGCTGGCCGCGGCGCTCGGTGCGCCGCTGATCGTGCAGGCCGGCGCCTTCGTCGTCACCTCGACCGGGCTCATGGTGTTCGCCCGCGAGCCGGTGCAGCGCGCCCTCAACAAGGGCGGCAGCTCGGCCAGCGCCGACCCCCGGTCCATCGAGGGCATGACCGCCGTGGTCGTCGAGGCCGTCAGCGAGACGACCGGGCAGGTGCGCGTCCACGGCGAGCTGTGGCGCGCCCGGCCCTACGCCGGGACCGGCCCGGTCGAGGCCGGCCGGACGGTCAGCGTGGCCGCCGTCGAGGGCGCCACCCTGCTCGTGTACTCGCCCGACCTGACCTGACCTCACCGCCCTACCGAAGGAGAGCCCGTGGACATCGCCGCACTCGTCATCCTGGTCCTGGGAGGGCTGCTGCTGCTCGTCCTGGCCAAGACGGTGCGGATCGTGCCGCAGGCCAGCGTCTTCGTCATCGAGCGGCTCGGCCGCTACAGCCGCACGCTCGAGCCGGGCATCCACATCCTCGTGCCGGTGCTCGACCGGGTGCGGGTCAAGACCGACATCCGTGAGCAGGTCGTCGGCTTCCCGCCGCAGGCCGTCATCACCAAGGACAACCTGGTCGTCGGCATCGACTCGGTCATCTACTACGTCGTCACCGACCCGGCCGCCGCCGAGTACAAGATCGAGAACGTCGTGCAGGCCATCGAGCAGCTGGTGGTGACGACGCTGCGCAACGTCGTCGGCGGCATGCAGCTCGAGGACGCGCTCACCGGGCGCGACACGATCAACGAGCGGCTGGCCACCGTGCTCGACGAGGCCACCGGCAAGTGGGGCGTGAAGGTCAACCGGGTGGAGATCCGCGGCATCGAGCCGCCCGCGACCATCCGGGACGCCATGGAGCAGGCGATGCGCGCCGACCGCGGCAAGCGCGCCGCGATCCTCACCGCCGAGGGCAGCCAGCAGTCGGCCATCCTCAACGCGCAGGGCGAGAAGCAGTCCGTCGTCCTCAACGCCGAGGCCGACCGCGCCGCCGTCATCCTGCGCGCCGAGGCCGAGCGGGAGGCCGCGCTGCTGCGCGCCGACGGCGAGGCGCAGGCCATCGCCAAGGTGGTCAGCGCCATCCGCGAGGCCGGGGTCGACGAGACGGTGCTCGCCTACCAGCGCCAGCTCCTGCTGCCGCGCATCGCCGAGGGCTCGGCGAACAAGGTCTGGTTCGTGCCCACCGACGTGGCCGGCGCGCTGCGCACCGCCGCCGAGGGCGTCGGGCTCGGGATGCCCGAGCCGGCCCGCGCGTCCGGGCCGGCCGGCGTCGAGCCGCCCGTGCAGCTGCCCGTCGGGCGCGACGGCGAGAAGCCCGCCTGACCCCCCGCCGTTCCCGCCAGGAGGGCTCCTGACGGTTTCGGGACCTCGCCTACCCGTCGGGAGGGCTCCTGGCGGGAGCCGGCAGGAGGGCTCCTGACGGCTTCGGGGACCCGCGAGACCGTGAGGAGGGCTCCTGGCGGTTTCAGCGGCGGGGGAGCAGCACGCGGACGGCGCCGGGGCGCACCGTGACCGTGCAGGGCAGCCGGCCGACCGGGTCGCCGTCGGCGAAGACGCGGAAGGGCCGGTCGGCGGCGATCCGCACCTCACGGGCCGGGCGCACGTCGACGGTCGGCTCCTCGACGTGCGTGCCCGCGAACACCTTCGGCAGCGCCTGCAGGAAGCGCAGCCGCGGCGTCGCCGAGGACGTGACGACGTCGAGCAGGCCGTCCTCGACCGAGGCGTCGGGAGCCAGGCGCATGCCGCCGCCGTAGCGGCCGGAGTTGGACGCGGCGACCGACCAGCCGTGCAGCGACAGCGGCTCGCCGTCGACGACGACGTCGAAGCGGGCGTGCTTCCAGGTGGCGACGGTCGCCAGCGCGCCGTAGGTGTAGACGTGGCTGCCCAGCGGCAGCCGGGTGCGCAGGACGCGCTCCTGCACCTCGCTGTCGAAGCCGACGCTCGCGATGCCGAGGAACGGCACCTCGACGCCGTCGGAGGACACGACGCCGAGGTCGATGGCGCGTTCCTCTCCCGAGGTGACGACGTCGACGGCCTCGACCGGCTCGCACGGCAGCCCGACGGCGCGGCAGAAGTCGTTGCCGCGCCCGCCGGGGAGCACGGCCAGCAGCCCACCGGCATCGCTCACCGCGGCCGCGACCCGCCCGACCAGGCCGTCGCCCCCCATGGCCACGACGACCCGGTCGTCGGCGAGCGCCTCGCCGACGAGGGAGTCGGCGTGCTCGAGCGAGCGCGTCGGCGTGACGACGACGTCGTGCCCGGCGGCGCGCAGCGCGCGCTCGACCGTCGGCAGCAGCGACAGCGCGCGCCCGCCGCCGGCCGAGGGGTTGAGGACGACCTGCAGGCGTCGCGGCACGCGCTCCTCCGGTCTCAGCGGGTCGGTCGGGTCGGGCTCGCGGCCGGGTCGGCCACGAGCTTGCCCGGGTTCATCACCCCGGCCGGGTCGAGGACTGTTTTGACCGCCCGGAGCACCTCCACGCCCAGCGCGCCGATCTCGGCCGGGAGGTGGTCCCGGTGATCGGTGCCGACGGCGTGGTGGTGGGTGATGGTCGCACCGCTGCCGACGATGGCGGCGGAGGCGGCGTCCTTGGCACGCTGCCACTGCCCGACCGGGTCGGTCGTCGACTGCCGGGCCAGCACGGTGAAGTAGAGCGA
>DATLGD010000168.1:0-3641 GCA_035540755.1 Mycobacteriales bacterium
CTCGGTGCTGCTCACCGTCGCCGTCCTGCGCTGACCCGGACCGCGGACCCCGCCGGCGGACGTTACGGTGCGGCATGGACGTGCTGCGCACCCCCGACGAGCGCTTCGCCGACCTCCCCGGCTACCCGTGGCAGCCCACCTACGTGACGACGTCGGACGGGCTGCGGGTCGCCGTGCTGGACGAGGGTCCCCGCGACGCCCAGCCGGTGCTCCTCCTGCACGGCGAGCCGACCTGGTCCTACCTCTACCGGACGATGGTCCCGGTGCTGCTCGACGCCGGGTTCCGCGTCGTCGCACCCGACCTCGTCGGCTTCGGCCGCTCCGACAAGCCGACGCAGGTCGAGGACTACACCTACGCCCGGCACGTGCGGTGGGCGCGCGAGGCGCTGTTCGCCGGCGGCGACGGCGCGCTCGACCTGCGCGACGTCGTCCTCGTGTGCCAGGACTGGGGCGGCCTGATCGGGCTGCGGCTGCTGGCCGAGCAGCCCGACCGGTTCGCCCGCGTCGTCGCCGCCAACACGGGCCTGCCCGACGGCACCCGGCGCCTGCCCGAGGCGTGGTGGCTGTTCCACGACTTCGTGCAGCGGACCCCGGACCTGCCGATCGGCTTCCTGGTCCGCTCCGGCTGCGCCGACGGGCTGCCCGACGACGTCGCGGCCGCCTACGACGCGCCCTTCCCCGACGGCTCGTACAAGGCGGGACCGCGCGCCTTCCCGGGGCTGATCCCGCAGACGCTCGACGACCCCGCCACGCCGGACAACCAGCGCGCGTGGGAGGTGCTGAAGACCCTGACGACGCCGCTGCTCACCGCGTTCAGCGACGGCGACCCGATCACCGCGGGTGGGGAGCGCCACCTGCAGTCGGCGATCCCCGGCGCGCAGGGTCAGCCGCACACGACGATCGAGGGCGGCGGGCACTTCCTGCAGGAGGACCGCGGCGAGCAGCTCGCCCGCGTCGTCGCGGACTGGGCGCGGTCCTAGCCGCTGCCGCCGAGGCGCTCGGCGAGCATCGCGACGGCGCGCTCGGCGGCCCCGGTGCACACGTCCTCCGGGTCGCCGTCGACGTGCAGCTCGTGGGTCTCGACCTCGCCGTCGACGAACAGGCCCACCCAGACCGTGCCCGCCGGCTGCCCCTCCTGCGCGTCCGGCCCGCCGACACCGGTCGTGGCGACGGTGGCCTGCGCGTCCAGCAGGCGGGCCACGCCGCGCGCCATCTGGGCAGCCGTCTCCGGGTTGACCACCGGCCCGGGCGCGACGTCGAGCAGCCGCTGCTTGACCTCGCTGGTGTAGGCGACGACGCCGCCGAGGAACCAGTCGCTGGCGCTCGGCGCCTGGGCGAGCTTGTCGGCGACCAGGCCGGCAGTCACCGACTCGGCGCAGGCCACCCGCCACCCCCGCTGCTGCACGAGGTCGGCGAGACGCTGCTTCGGGTCGTCCTTCTCGGGGCTGTCGGGCATGCCGCTGTGCTGGCCCCGCGGGGGCCGCGCGAAACGCCGGTGTGCCGCACCTCGCACGTGTCGGGTCAGAGGTCGAGGACGCCGCTGCGCTCGGGGCGGGGGCCGCCCCGGCGCAGCCACGGCCCGAGAGCGGGAGCGCCGAACGCCCGCCGCAGCAGGACGTCCCGGGCCGCCGCGGCGGAAGGCGACCCGGTCTGCAGCACCGCGCCGAGGAGCAGCGACAGGGCGGTCATCCGGCGCAGGTGCGGCTCGCGCAGGCGCTGGTAGCGGTCCATGCTCACGGTTGCGCCGGCCCCGGGCAGCAGCGCGCCGAGCGCCCAGGCGTCGCGCAGACCGGCACCGAGGCCCTGCCCGGCGAACGGCGGCATGGTGTGCGCGGCGTCGCCGGCCAGCAGCACCCGACCGTGCCGCCACGACGCCGCCCGGCGGGCCGCGAAGCGGTACTCGACGGCGCGGACGACCGTCATCCCGGCGGCGACGGAGGGCGGCAGGTCACCGGCCAGCAGAGCCTCTGCGCGGGGGGTGCCGGCCCCGCGCAGCAGCCACTCCCAGCGGTGGCCGCCCGGCACCGGCAGGTCGACCTGCGGAAGCGCCGGGTCGCAGGTGTAGGTGAACTGCTGGCGTCCGGGCACCGGGGGCCCGACGGCGTCGCACACCAGCCAGCGGTGCGGCAGGGCGCGCCCGCGCAGCGGCACCTGCAGCAGCCGACGGACGGTCGAGGAGGCGCCGTCGCAGCCCACCACCCACCGGGCGCGCACCGGCTCGAGCACCCCTCCGTCGGTCCGGACGTGGGCCCTGACGCCGTCGTCGTCCTGCACCAGAGCGTGCAGGGCCGTCCCCAGCCGGACGTCGACGCCGAGCCGGCCGACCTGCTCGCGCAGCCGCTGCTCGAGCACCGGCTGGCGGAAGAAGGCGAGCCCGGGCACCGGGAAGCGCAGCCGGCCGAGCTCGTCGCCGTCGGCGGACAGGAACCGGACCGGCGGGTCGCGCAGGAAGCCGGCCGTGCTGCCGGGGGCGGCGCGCTCGAGCAGCTCGAGCACCTCGCCGTCGGCGGCGACCCCGCGGGGCAGCGGGTACGGCGCAGGCTCGCGCTCGACGACCACCACGTCGAGCCCGGCCGTGGCGAGCCGCGCGGCCAGGAGGGCGCCGACCGGCCCGTAGCCGACCACGAGCACGTCGTGCACCGAGAGCCCTCCCTCCCGGCGCGGGCGTCCGTCCGACAGGGCGGCGCCGTCCGTGGTTGTCTGCAGCGTGCTCCGACGGACCATCCTGGCTGCCGCCCGCAACGACCGCGTGAAGGGCCTGGTCGCCCGGGCGCCGGTCAGCCGCAGCGTGGTGGCCAGGTTCGTGGCCGGCGAGGAGGCCGACGACGCCGTCCGTGCCGCCCGCGAGCTGGAGCAGGACGGCTTGACCGTCACGCTGGACCGGCTCGGTGAGGACGTGCTGGACGCCGGGCAGGCGACCGACACCGTCAAGGCCTACTGCGAGCTGCTGCACCGGTTGTCGGCCGAGGGCCTCACCGCCGGCGGGCGCTGCGAGGTGTCGGTCAAGCTGACCGCGGTCGGCCAGGCGATCGACGAGGCGCTGGCCGTCGACGGGGCGCGCACCATCTGCGAGGCGGCGCGCGACGCCGGCACCACGGTGACCCTCGACATGGAGGACCACACCACCACCGACTCGACCCTCGGGATCCTGCGGCAGCTGCGCGAGGACTTCCCCTCCACCGGTGCGGTGCTGCAGTCCTACCTGCGCCGCACCGAGGGCGACTGCCGCGACCTCGCGCACGCCGGCTCGCGGGTGCGGCTGTGCAAGGGCGCGTACAAGGAGCCGGAGACCGTCGCGTTCCAGACCGCGACGGAGGTCGACCGCAGCTACGTCAGGTGCATGAAGGTGCTGTTCGCCGGCGAGGGCTACCCGATGCTCGCCACGCACGACCCACGGCTGATCGCGGTCGCCGAGCAGCTCGGGGCCGGGCGCGCGTCGGACAGCTGGGAGTTCCAGATGCTCTACGGGATCCGGCCGAACGAGCAGCGCCGGCTGGTGCAGGAGGGCCGGACGGTGCGGGTCTACGTGCCCTACGGCGACGAGTGGTACGGCTATCTGATGCGACGTCTGGCCGAGCGGCCCGCGAACCTGGCCTTCTTCGCCCGTGCGCTGGTGACCAGGTCGTGAGCGCCCCCACCTC
>DATLGD010000169.1:0-25687 GCA_035540755.1 Mycobacteriales bacterium
GTCGCCGACCCAGCGGCCGCTGCTGCCGATCTGAGTCCGGCCCGCGGTCAACCAGTTCCGAGCCGCTCCTCGACCGTCGAGGCGATGCCGGCCAGGTGCGCCAGGCGCAGCACCTCCGAGGCGCGGAAGCGCGGCCCGCCCGGGCGGCCGAGCAGCACGGCGCGGTGCGGCCGGCCCACCGGCGCCGCAGCGAGCTCGGTGCCGATGGTGCCCCAGCGCTCGGGCACCCAGTCCTCGCGCACGTCGAGGCGGCGCGCGACGTCGAGCGGCAGCCACGGGAGCGCGACGCCGGCGAGATCGGGCGCGCCGGCGCTGGCGTGCAGCACCCGCACACCGCCTGCGACGTGCGCGACGACGACGGCCCAGCCGGCCCGGAAGACGCCCGGGCAGTGCGCCGCCAGCAGCGGCAGGGCGCGCTCCGGCAGGCCGGCCAGCTCGTCGACCAGCTGCAGGTCGCGGTGCAGGTCGGTGGTCCCGTGGTAGATCTTCAGCGACTCCACGGCGACGCCCTCGACCGACTGCGCGCTCGTGATGAGGCGGTCGGCCAGGCCGCCCGGGGGCAGCGCCACCACCAGGTCGTCGACCGCGCCGTCGGGCCCTCGCTCCACGACGTCGAGCGAGAGGATGTCGCCGCCGACGTCGCCGAGCGCGGTGGCGAGCGCGCCGAGCATGCCGGGGCGGTCTGGCAGGACGACGCGCAGCAGGTACGACACAGCACGACCCTGCCAGCCCGGTGTTGCGACGCAGTTGCGCAGTGGTGTCCGGGCCGTCAAGCGCGCTGCCGCACCGCCCTAGACTTCGGACTTCCGCCCGTTCCGGCCCTGGGAGACGCATGTCCGAGATCACCCGCGAGGAGGTCGCCCACCTCGCGCGCCTGTCGCGGCTGGCCCTCGACGACGCCGAGCTCGACGGGCTCGCCTCGCAGCTCGACGTCATCCTCGGCGCCGTCGCGAAGATCGGCGAGGTGTCGGATGCCGCGGACGTGCCGCCGACCACGCACGCCGTGCCGCTCGAGAACGTGCAGCGGCCCGACGTCGTGCGCCCGTCGCTGCCGCGCGAGGCCGTGCTCGCAGGGGCACCCGACGCCGAGGGCGGCCGGTTCCGCGTGCCGCGCATCCTGGACGAAGAGGCGTGACCGTGGGGGACCTCACCCGGATGACCGCCGTCGAGCTGGCCGCCGTCGTCGCCGACCGGCAGGCCAGCGCGGTGGAGGTGTCGCAGGCGCACCTCGACCGGATCGCCGCCGTCGACGACCGCGTGCACGCCTTCCTGCACGTCGACGTCGAAGGCGCGCTCGCGCAGGCCAGGCGGGTCGACGACGGCCTCGCCGACGGCACCGTCACGGGTCCGCTGGCGGGCGTTCCGCTGGCGCTCAAGGACGTGCTGTGCACCGAGGGCGTCCCGACCACCGTCGGCTCGCGCATCCTCGAGGGCTGGCGCCCGCCGTACGACGCCACGGTCACCCGGCGGCTCAAGGACGCCGGCCTCGTGCTGCTCGGCAAGACCAACATGGACGAGTTCGCGATGGGCTCGTCCACCGAGCACTCCGCCTACGGACCGACGCACAACCCCTGGGACCTCGACCGCATCCCCGGCGGGTCCGGTGGCGGGTCCGCTGCTGCCCTCGCCGCGTTCGAGGCGCCGCTGGCGATCGGCACCGACACCGGCGGCTCGATCCGGCAGCCCGCGGCGGTGACCGGCACGGTCGGGGTGAAGCCGACCTACGGCGGCGTCTCCCGATACGGGCTCGTCGCGTTCTCGAGCAGCCTCGACCAGGCCGGGCCGTGCGCGCGCACCGTGCTGGATGCCGCGCTGCTGCACGAGGTCATCGCGGGGCACGACCCGCTCGACTCGACGTCGATCCCGTCGACCGTGCCGCCGGTCGTCGAGGCGGCCCGGCAGGCCGACGTCACCGGACTGCGCGTGGGCGTCGTCCGCGAGCTCACCGGCGAGGGCTACCAGCCCGGCGTCGAGGCGCGCTTCCGCGAGGCGGTGGAGGTGCTCGAGGAGCTGGGCGCCGAGGTGGTCGAGGTGTCGTGCCCGCACTTCGACTACGCCCTCCCGGCGTACTACCTGATCGCCCCGAGCGAGGCGTCGAGCAACCTGGCCCGCTTCGACGCCGTGCGGTACGGCCTGCGGGTCGGCGACGACGGGGAGCGCAGCCTCGAGGAGGTCATGCAGCTCACTCGCGCGCAGGGCTTCGGCGCCGAGGTCAAGCGCCGCATCGTGCTCGGCACCTACGCCCTCTCCAGCGGCTACTACGACGCCTACTACGGCCAGGCGCAGAAGGTCCGCACGCTCATCAGCCGCGACTTCGCCGCGGCCTTCGAGCGGGTCGACGTCCTCGTCGCGCCGACGTCCCCGACGGTGGCCTTCCGGCTCGGCGAGAAGCTCGACGACCCGCTGGCCATGTACCGCCAGGACATCGCCAGCATCCCCTCCAACCTCTACGGCGGTCCGGCGATGTCGGTGCCGTGCGGGCTGTCCGAGGGCCTGCCGGTCGGACTGCAGGTCATGGCGCCCACGATGCGCGACGACCTGCTCTACCGGGTCGGCGCCGCGTTCGAGGCGGCGCGCCCGGCGCCCGTCCCGCCGCTGGCCTGGGAGACCTCGTGAGCCTGCTGCAGGTCAGCGTCGAGCGCGTCGTCCCGGCGCCACCGGAGGAGGTCTTCGCGCTGCTCGCCGATCCCCGCCGGCATCGCGAGCTCGACGGCTCCGGCACGGTGCGCGACGCCGTCGTCGACGGGCCGCAGCGGCTCTCGCTCGGCGCCGTCTTCGGCATGCACATGCACGCCGGGGCGGCCTACCAGATGACCAACACGGTGGTCGAGTTCGAGGAGGGCCGGCGCATCGCCTGGCAGCCCCGGCCGACGAACCCGCTGGCCGCTCGGGCCGTCGGCGGCCGCATCTGGCGCTACGAGCTCGAGCCGGTGCCGGGCGGCACCCGGGTGCGCGAGACCTGGGACATCCGCCAGGAGCGGGTGCCACCGCTGCTCCTGCCGCTGCGGCCGCTGACGCGGCTCAGCATGAACCGCACGCTCGACCGCCTCGAGGAGCGCCTGACGTGACGACCGCCCAGCTGGTCCCCTACGACGAGGCGCTGCAGCAGTTCGAGCCGGTCATCGGTCTCGAGACGCACGTGGAGCTCGGCACCGCGAGCAAGATGTTCTGCGGCTGCGCCACCGGGTTCGGCGCCGAGCCCAACACCCAGGTGTGCCCGGTGTGCCTCGGCCTGCCCGGGGCGCTGCCGGTGGTCAACGAGAAGGCGATCGAGTCGACGGTGCGCATCGGCCTGGCGCTGCACTGCGACATCGCCACCTGGTGCCGGTTCGCGCGCAAGAACTACTTCTACCCGGACATGCCGAAGAACTTCCAGACCTCGCAGTACGACGAGCCGCTGTGCACCGACGGCTACCTCGACGTCGACGTCGACGGCGAGGTCGTGCGCATCCCGATCGAGCGCGTGCACCTCGAGGAGGACACGGGCAAGTCGCTGCACGTGGGCGGCGCCACCGGTCGCATCCACGGCGCCTCGCACTCGCTCGTCGACTACAACCGGGCCGGCATCCCGCTGGTCGAGATCGTCACCAAGCCGGTCGTGGGCACCGGAGCGAAGGCGGCCGCGGTCGCCAAGGCGTACGTCGCCGAGCTGCGCGACCTGCTGCGCGGCCTCGGCGTCTCGGACGTGCGCATGGAGCAGGGCTCGCTGCGCTGCGACGTCAACGTGTCGCTGAACGAGCCGGGCGCGCCGTGGGGCACCCGGTCGGAGACCAAGAACGTCAACTCGCTGCGCTCGGTCGAGCGGGCCGTGCGCTCCGAGGTCGAGCGGCAGGCCGGCCTGCTGCGCGCCGGGGAGCGCATCGTGCAGGAGACGCGGCACTTCTCCGAGGACACCGGCCTGTCGACGTCGGGCCGCTCCAAGGAGGAGGCCACCGACTACCGGTACTTCCCCGAGCCCGACCTCGTGCCGGTGGCCCCGGACCCCGCCTGGGTGCAGTCGCTGCGCGACGCGCTGCCCGAGCCGCCGACCGTCCGGCGCAAGCGGCTCACCGCCGAGCTCGGACTGTCGGACCTCGACGCGCAGGCGATGAGCAACGCCGGCGTGCTCGACGCCGTGCTCGCCACCGTCGAGGCGGGCGCGCCGGCCGCCGAGGCGCGCAACTGGTGGCTCGGGCACCTCGCCCAGAGCGCCAACGCCCGCGGGGTGGAGGCCGCGGACCTGCCGATCACCCCGGCGCAGGTCGCCCGGGTGGTGGCGCTCGTCGCCGAGGGCCGGCTGACCGCCGGGCTCGCCCGGCAGGTCGTCGACGGCGTGCTCGCCGGCGAGGGCGAGCCCGACGACGTCGTCGCCGCCCGCGGGCTCGCGGTCGTGTCCGACGAGGGTGCGCTCGGCGCGGCGGTCGACGAGGCGATCGCCGCCGACCCCGCCGCCGCGGACAAGGTCCGCGGCGGCAAGGTGCAGGCCGTCGGTGCCCTGGTGGGCAAGGTCATGAAGGCCACCCGGGGCCAGGCCGACGCCGGCGTGGTGCGCCGGCTGCTGCTGGAGCGGCTCGGCGTCGAGGGCTGAGGCGCTACTCCGCGCGCCGGACGACGACCGGCGAGCGCCGCCGCCGCGACGGCCGGTCGTGCGGCGCGTCCTGGTCTGCCTCGTCGTCCGGCCGCGAGTCCGCCGGCGGCGCCGGCGGGGCCGCCGGCTGCGCGGCATCCACCGGTGGAACCGCGCCGCGCGACGGCCGCGCCATCGGCCCGGTGACGTCCTCGGCCCGCCCGTCGACCGACCGGCGCTGCACGGTGCCGCGGTACCGGCGGCGGGCGGCGAGCACGGCGTTGAGCGAGGCCCCCGCCAGGAGCGCGACGCACAGCAGGTAGAACCAGGCCATCAGGATGAGGCCGCCGCCGAGCGCGCCGAGCAGCGGCGAGGCCGGGACGACGGCGGTCAGGTACACGTTCAGCCCGGCCGACGCGGCCAGCCACAGGATCGCGGTGAGCAACCCGCCGGGCAGGTCGTGCCGCCACTTGTGCCGCAGCGCGGGCGTGAGGTGCTGCACGGTCGTGGCCCAGAGCACCAGCGCGGCGAAGGCCACGGGCCACCGCAGGGTCTGCCACACGGAGGCGTCGGCGACGTCCAGCCCGATCCGCGCGCCGAGGTCGTTGCCGCGGCCGAGCAGCGGCCCGATGACGAGCAGCGTCACGGTGACCGCGCCGGTCACGACCGACCCGACCCCGAGCAGCAGGCCGAGCCAGCGGCGGTACCACCAGCCGCGGGTCTCCGGCACCTCGTAGGCGATGTTGAGGGTGTTGATGAGGGTCGCGAACGCCGTGGACAGGGACCCGAGCGCCAGCACCGTGGCGAGGGTGAGCAGGTTGCCACTGCCCTCGAACAGCGACTGAACGGTGCCGACCACCGGGCGGGCGGCGTCGGTCAGCACCCGGTCGAGGAAGGTCAGGACGGCGTCCTCCACCCTGGACGCGGCGTCCTGCCCGACGATCGCGCCGAGCTGGCCGACGATGGCCGCCGCGAACAGCAGCGCGGGGAACAGCGTCAGCACCGAGAAGAAGGCCGACTCCGCGGCGGTGCCGAGCAGCCGGTCGCGGTCGGCCTTGCGAACGACGTCGACGACCGTCCGCGGGAACCACCACACCGGCGACGTCCGCGCCGACAGGGCGGCGTCCTCAGCCGTCGCCCGGGCTCGGAGCGACGTGGTGGCAGCGCTCACCTCGCCGCTGGCGCGGCGTCGACGGGGCGACTCGGGCATGGTCACGCGTCCATGGTCCCCGACGACGGGCCGGGGCGCAGGCAGGGCCGACCTGGCGTGGAGCTCAGCCCGGGGGCAGGCGCAGGATCCGGTCGTCCTCGGCGGCCGCGCTGCCCCGGCCGTCCCGGTTGCTCGTGGTGATCCACAGCGACCCGTCCGGTGCCGTCACCAGCGTGCGGAGCCGGCCGAACTCGCCCTGCAGGACAGGCTCCGGCTCACCGGCGCCGCCGGCGCCGTCCAGCGGGACAGCCCAGAGCCGGTTCCCGCGCAGGGCCGCCACGTACAGCGTGTCCCCGACGATCGCGCTCCCGCTCGGGCTGGCCTCGGCCGGGTCCGCCCAGACCACGACCGGGGTCAGGAAGCGGCCGCCGCCGTCGTCGTCGCCGGTGACCTCGGGCCAGCCGGCGTTGTCGCCGAGGCTCACCTGGTTCACCTCGTCGTCGCGGTCGGGGCCGAACTCGACCGCGTAGAGGCGGCCGTCGTCGTCGAACGACAGGCCCTGGACGTTGCGGTGCCCCTTGGAGAAGACGGGGGAGCCGCCGTCGACAGGCTCGCCGTCCTCGGTCACGCGCAGCACCTTGCCGGCCAGCGAGTCGTCGTCCTGGGCGAGGTCGGCCTGCCCGGCGTCGCCGGTGCCGACGTAGAGGTGGCCGTCGGGGCCGAACGCGATCCGTCCGCCGTTGTGCGTGCGGCCCTTCGGGATGCCGGTCAGCACCGGCTCGCGGTCGTCCGGGCTGTCGACGCGGAAGCGCACCACCCGGTTGTCTTGCGGACCGGTGTAGTAGGCGTAGACCAGGTCCGGGTCGGTCGGGCTGGTGGTGAGGCCGAGCAGGCCGCCCTCGCCGGTGTCGTCGACGTCGTCGAACCGGGTCAGCTCGACCGGGTCGCCGCCGGCCGCCGGGACGCGCAGCAGCCGGCCGGTGTCGCGCTCGGCGACCAGGGCGTCGCCGCCGCCGACGAACGCCAGGCCCCACGGCACCTGCAGGCCGGTGACGAGGACCTGCGGCGCGGAGGGGTCGACCTGTGCCGGTGCGGCGTCTCCGTCCGGAGCGTCCCCGCCGTCCGGCGCGGACGTCGGCGCGGCGGTCGGGGCGTCTGGGCCGGCCGCGGGCGCGGGATCGTCGCCGCCGCAGGCGGTGAGGACGAGCAGCAGCGCCCCTGAGGCGACGGCGGCGCGGGGCAGGGGCGGGCGACGGGTCAGGGCCATACCGGGGCAACGCGCGAGGCGCGCGTCCGGTGCCCGCTCAGTCCCGGGCGGGTTCCAGGTCGCAGCGCTTGGCCAGCTCCCCGAGAGCCGCCGACACGAGCTCCGGGTACTCGAGCGGGAGGAAGTGGCTGCCGGGCAGCACCGTCACCTCGGCGTGCGGGATGCGCTCGGCGGTGGCGACGACGTCCTGCATGGACGTCAGCAGGTCGTGCCGGCCGGCCACCAGTGTCACCGGGCAGCGGACCGATGAGACGTCCACCGGATCGTGCTTGCTGGCCTGCACCGCGAGGTTCATGTACCAGCGCCAGTCCTGCACGAGGAACTCCTGCAGCATCGGCACCAGGACCTCGGTCCTGGCCTCCGGGCGGATGAAGCGGGTGCGCGTGATCAGCCAGGCCGTCCGCTCGTCGACCGGCACCTTCGAGGCGAGCCAGGTGAGGGCCGGCCCCACCACGCGGCCGGTCCGCGCGACCGACGTGGCGATCGGCCGCCGCAGCCGCCGCGGGATGCGCCACGGCGCGCCCATGGTCTCGAACGTGCCGCCGGGGACGCCGGCGACGGCCATCAGCCCGGCGACCCGGTCGGGGTGCCGCACGGCCAGCTCGAAGCCGATGTTGACGCCCACCGACCAGCAGGCCACCAGGGCCTTGTCCATGCCCATCGCGTCGAGCAGCGCCACGGCGTCCTCGACGTGGTCCTCGACCCGCACCCGGCTGTGGTCGGCCGGGCGCTCGGAGCCGAAGGTGCCCCGGTAGAACCAGGTGCACGCCCGGTAGCCGCTGTCTGGACCTACCAGCCCCGGCCAGGCGAGCGGGATGGTGCCCAGGCCGTTGCTGATCAGCAGCGGCAAGCCGTCGCTGTCGTCCTGCCAGCCGCGCAGGACGGTGCCGTCAGCACTGGCGAAGTCGAAGGTCGTGGCCACGGGGCGCGATGCTAGGGGCGGGTGCCGGCCGGTCCGGAGACCTGCTCCGCCGCGGCGACGAGCCGAGCCGCGTCGCGACGGGGAACGGGAGTCAGGACCGTGCGCCCCCCGCCGTGCAGGAGACGGACGCGGCCGCGGTCCGGGACGTCGACGCCCTCGACGTCGACCCAGGCCACGAGCCGGCGGCGCAGTCCGTTGCAGACCTCCACCCCCTCGGTGCGCACGACCACCCGGGCGCGCAGCACCCACACGGCGCCGAGGAGCGGCAGCAGCGGCACCCAGGACAGGGCCGCGAGGGTCGTCGCCGCCGGGAGGCTGCCGAGGAAGCAGATCAGCAGCGGGAACAGCACGATCTTGTCGGGGCCGAAGCGGGTGCGCAGCCGGCGTGGCCGCTCAGCGCCGCCGCCGGAGTCGGCCTGGGACGTCACGACGTCGATGCTCGCACGGATCTCGCAGCCGGCGTCGTTCCGCACGCACCTAGAGTCCTCACCATGAGCAGCCGCAAGCCCCGCAGCACTGACGTCACCGAGGGCATGCACCGGGCGCCGCAGCGCGCGATGCTGCGAGCCGTCGGGATGACCGACGACGACTTCGACAAGCCGCAGATCGGCGTCGCGTCGTCGTGGAACGAGATCACCCCGTGCAACCTGTCGCTCGACCGGCTGGCCAAGGCTGCCAAGGAGGGCGTGCGCGCGGCCGGCGGGTTCCCGATGGAGTTCGGCACCATCTCGGTGTCCGACGGCATCTCGATGGGTCACGAGGGCATGCGCGCCTCGCTGGTCTCCCGCGAGGTCATCGCGGACTCCGTCGAGACGGTGATGTTCGCCGAGCGGCTCGACGGCTCGGTGACGCTGGCCGGCTGCGACAAGTCGCTGCCCGGGATGCTCATGGCCGCGGCACGGCTCGACCTCGCCAGCGTCTTCCTCTACGCCGGCTCGACGCTGCCCGGCCGGCACGGCGACCGCGACCTCACCATCATCGACATGTTCGAGGGCGTCGGGGCGTGCGCCCGCGGTCTCATCACCCGCGAGGAGCTGGACGCGCTCGAGCGCGCCACCTGCCCCGGCGAGGGCGCGTGCGGCGGCATGTACACCGCCAACACCATGGCCGCCGCCGCGGAGGCGCTCGGCATGTCGCTGCCAGGCAGCGCCGCGCCACCCGCGCCCGATCGCCGGCGGGACGCGTTCGCGGTCGCCTCCGGCGAGGCCGTCGTGCGCCTGGTCGACGCCGGCACCACCGCGCGCGACATCCTCACCAAGCAGGCGTTCGAGAACGCCATCACCGTCGTCATGGCGCTCGGCGGCTCCACCAACGCCGTGCTGCACCTGCTCGCGATCGCTCACGAGGCGCGGGTCGAGCTGTCCTACGACGACTTCACCCGCATCGGCGCGCGCGTGCCGCACCTGGCGGACGTCAAGCCGTTCGGCCGCTACGTCATGACCGACATGGACCGCATCGGCGGCGTCCCCGTCGTCATGAAGGCGCTGCTCGACGCCGGTCTGCTGCACGGCGACGTGCTGACCGTCACCGGGCGCACGATGGCCGAGAACCTCGAGGAGCTCGACGTGCCGGACCTCGACGGCGAGGTGCTGCGGCGCATGGACGACCCCATCCATCGCACCGGCGGCATCACGATCCTGCACGGCTCGCTGGCGCCCGAGGGCGCCGTCGTCAAGAGCGCCGGCTTCGAGGCGCAGGTCTTCGAGGGCAACGCTCGCGTCTTCGACGGCGAGCAGGGCGCCATGGACGCCGTCACCAAGGGCACCCTGCGCAAGGACGACGTGGTGGTCATCCGCTACGAGGGGCCCAAGGGCGGCCCGGGCATGCGCGAGATGCTCATGGTCACCGGCGCCATCAAGGGCGCCGGCCTGGGCAAGGACGTCCTGCTGCTCACCGACGGCCGGTTCTCCGGCGGCACGACCGGCCTGTGCGTGGGGCACGTCGCGCCCGAGGCCACCGACGGCGGTCCGATCGCGCTCGTGCAGGACGGCGACCGCATCCGGCTCGACCTGGACGCCGGCACCCTCGACCTGCTCGTCGACGACGACGTGCTGCAGCAGCGGCGGGCCGGCTGGAAGCCGCTCGAGCCGCGCTACACCACCGGAGTGCTGGCCAAGTACGCCAAGCTCGTCGGGTCCGCCGCCTCCGGCGCCATCACCGGCTAGCTGTCGGGACCGCCGTCCGCGTCCGCTCCCGTGCCGCCCCTGCGCCCGAACCGGTCACGCAGCCGTCCGACGACGTCGCCGCCGACGTCCGCGGCGCCGTTCGCGGCGTCGCGCAGCGTCGTCACCAGCGGGTCCTGGGAGGCGTCGGCCTTGCTGCGGTAGGTGCGCACCGTCTCGGCCACCTCGTCGCGCCAGGAGACCGCGTCGTCGTCGGTGCGGCTCGGGTAGTCGCCGCCGAGGATGCGCGAGTAGTGGCCGTCGACCACCCATGCGCGCAGCTCGGCGGCGCGCTGCACCGCGAACGGGTGCTTGCGGCCGGTGAGGTTGAGCAGCTTCAGGACACCGTCGCGCAGCTGGCCGCTGGACTCGTAGTCCTCGGCCTGGGCGAGGAACGCGGCGGCGTCCATGTCGCCGAGCTGGGACCCGCCGGCGGTCTTCAGATGCGCGCGGAGCGAGGCGTCGACGTCCTGCCCCACGAGCAGCCCGGCGCGGTCGCAGGACAGCTCGGAGGATCGCTCCCACTCCTCCAGCGCGAACACGACCGCACGCAGCCCCCACCCGGCGACAGGCACCCAGGCCACCCTTTCGGCCAGCCCGAGCAGGTGGTGGAGCAGCGTGCGGTAGACGGCGTGCCCGGACAGCACGTGCCCGAGCTCGTGCCCGACGACGAAGCGCAGCTCCTCCTCGTCGAACAGGTCGAGCGCGCCGGTGGTGACGACGATCCAGGGCCGGTCGATGCCGAGGGTCCAGGCGCCGGCCGCCGGGTCCTGCCGCACGTACACCTCCGGCGGCTCGTAGATGTCGAGCACTGCCGCGCCGTCCTGCGCGATCGCGTGCAGGTGCGGGAACTGCGTGGGGCCGACCCGCACGTACGAGGCGAGGTGCACCAGGCGCAGGCTGCGCTCCCGGAACGCCCCGGCCAGCACGCGCAGCGCGGTGTCGAACCCGGACAGCCGCCGCAGCGCGACCAGCGCCGTCCGGTCGGCCGGGTGCTCGTAGGCGCGCGGGCTGATGCCAGGGAAGCGGACGCGGGTGCGGGCGGGGGAGGACGGCATGGCCGACCATATCGGTCGAAGGGAGGAGCCAGCGGCGATCCGGGCCGACCTCGCTGCTCGACCGCCCGCTCGGCTCGGCGCCGGACTCTGCAGCCGACCCGCGACCCGGTCGGCTGTCTCACCAGGCGAGACAGCCGTCTCGCCTGCTTGACACGGCCGGGGCGCTGACGCACTCTGGCTGCGTGCTGCACCTGCTCGTAGTCCGCTAGCGCGCCTGCCGACCGGCAGACGCGCTCACCCCTCCGTGCTCCGCACGAGGGGTTCTTTTTTGTCCGCACACCGCTCCACGAGCAGCCGCGTCCCGCACTTCCGGAGGAACAGCCCATGACCGCCCCCCAGGCCGCCGAGACGCTCACCGGTGCGCAGTCGCTCGTCCGGTCGCTGGAGAACGTCGGCGCCGAGGTCGTCTTCGGCATCCCGGGCGGGGCGATCCTGCCCGCCTACGACCCGCTGTTCGACTCGGTCAAGCTGCGGCACATCCTCGTCCGGCACGAGCAGGGCGGCGGGCACGCGGCCGAGGGGTACGCCCAGGCGACGGGTCGCGTCGGCGTCTGCATGGCCACGTCCGGGCCGGGCGCGACCAACCTCGTCACCCCCATCGCCGACGCCTACATGGACTCCGTCCCGCTGGTGGCCATCACCGGCCAGGTGCCGAGCGCGGCCATCGGCACCGACGCGTTCCAGGAGGCCGACATCGTCGGCATCACCATGCCGATCACCAAGCACAACTTCCTCGTGCAGAGCGTCGAGGAGATCCCGCGCACCATCGCCGAGGCGTTCCACCTGGCGAGCACCGGCCGCCCGGGCCCGGTCCTCGTCGACCTGCCCAAGGACATCCTGCAGGCCGCCGGCGAGTTCGCCTGGCCGCCGCAGCTCGACCTGCCCGGCTACCACCCGACCACCAGGCCGCACGCGAAGCAGGTGCGCGAGGCGGCGCGGCTGATCGCCTCGGCGAAGCGGCCGGTGCTCTACGTCGGCGGCGGCGTGCTCAAGGCGCGGGCCGCTGCCGAGCTGCGGGTGCTCGCCGAGCTGACCGGCATCCCCGTCGTCACGACGCTCATGGCGCGGGGCGCCTTCCCCGACAGCCACGCCCAGCACCTCGGCATGCCGGGGATGCACGGCTCGGTCGCCGCCGTCACCGCGCTGCAGAAGAGCGACCTGCTGATCGCCGTCGGCGCCCGCTTCGACGACCGGGTCACCGGCAAGCTCGAGTCGTTCGCGCCCGGCGCCGCCGTCATCCACGCCGACATCGACCCCGCCGAGATCGGCAAGAACCGCGTGGCCGACGTGCCGATCGTGGGCGACTGCCGCGAGACCCTCGCCGACCTGGTCGTGGCCGTGCAGGAGGTCTACGCCGCCGGCACCCGCGCCGACCTGACCGGCTGGTGGCGGAGCCTGGACTCCTGGCGCGACACCTACCCGCTCGGCTACGAGGTGCCGGCGGACGGCTCGCTCGCGCCGCAGTACGTGGTGGAGCGGATCGGCGCGATCGCCGGCCCGGAGGCGATCTACGCCAGCGGCGTCGGCCAGCACCAGATGTGGGCCAGCCAGTTCGTCCGCTACGAGCACCCCTACACCTGGCTGAACTCCGGTGGCGCCGGGACGATGGGCTACGCGGTGCCGGCAGCCATGGGCGCCAAGGTCGGCCGGCCAGAGGCCACCGTGTGGGCCATCGACGGCGACGGCTGCTTCCAGATGACCAACCAGGAGCTGGTCACCTGCGCCATCGAGGGCATCCCCATCAAGGTGGCCGTCATCAACAACGGCAACCTCGGCATGGTGCGGCAGTGGCAGACCCTGTTCTACGAGGGGCGCTACTCCAACACCCGGCTGCAGAGCCAGCGCATCCCGGACTTCGTGAAGCTCGCGGAGGCGATGGGCTGCGTCGGCCTGCGCTGCGAGAAGGCCGAGGACGTCGACGCGGCGATCGAGAAGGCCATGGCGGTCGACGACCAGCCCGTCGTCGTCGACTTCGTCGTCGGCGAGGACGCCATGGTCTGGCCGATGGTGCCGGCCGGAACGAGCAACGACGAGATCCTCGCTGCGCGGGACACCCGCCCGGTGTGGGACGCCGACGATGTCTGACAGCCGTCTGATCCAGGAGCGCTGACCATGCCACGCACCACCCACACGCTGTCGGTGCTCGTCGAGGACAAGCCCGGCGTCCTCGCTCGCGTCTCCGGCCTGTTCAGCCGGCGCGGCTTCAACATCGAGTCGCTCGCCGTCGGCCCGACCGAGCACCCCGCGGTCAGCCGGATGACCATCGTCGTGGCGGTCGAGGGCCTGCCGCTGGAGCAGGTGACCAAGCAGCTCAACAAGCTCGTCAACGTGCTCAAGATCGTCGAGCTCGACCCGGCCGCCAGCGTGCAGCGCGAGCTGCTGCTGGTGAAGGTCAAGGCCGACCTCACCACGCGCAGCCACGTGCTGGAGACCGTTCACCTGTTCCGCGCCAAGGTGGTCGACGTCGCGCAGGACGCCGTCACCGTCGAGGCCACCGGGACCAAGGACAAGCTCGACGCGCTCATCCGGGTGCTGGAGCCGTTCGGCATCCGCGAGCTCGTGCAGAGCGGCATGGTCGCCGTCGGCCGCGGCTCGCGCTCCATGACCGGCACGGAGTCGCGGCTGCGCTCCGTCGCCGGCTAGACCTCCACCGCCCGCACTCCCGCACCCCCTACCGAGAGGACCCTCCGCGCCATGGCCGAGATCTACTACGACGACGACGCCGACCTGTCGATCATCCAGGGGCGCACCGTCGCCGTCCTCGGCTACGGCAGCCAGGGCCACGCCCACTCGCTGTCGCTGCGCGACTCCGGCGTCGACGTGCGCGTCGGGCTTCCCGAGGGCTCGAAGAGCCGCGCGAAGGCCGAGCAGGAGGGCCTGCGCGTCGTGACGCCGGCCGAGGCCGCCGCCGAGGCGGACGTCATCATGGTGCTGGCGCCGGACACGGTGCAGCGCAAGCTCTACGAGGCCGACATCGCCCCGAACCTGCAGGACGGCGACGCGCTGTTCTTCGGACACGGCCTCAACATCCGCTTCGGCCTCATCACCCCGCCGGCCGGCGTCGACATCGCGATGGTCGCGCCGAAGGGCCCGGGGCACCTGGTGCGCCGGCAGTTCGTCGACGGGCGCGGCGTGCCGTGCCTGGTCGCGGTCGAGCAGGACGCCAGCGGCGGCGCGCTGCCGCTCGCGCTGTCGTGGGCCAAGGCCATCGGCGGCACCCGGGCCGGCGTCCTGAAGACCACGTTCACCGAGGAGACCGAGACCGACCTGTTCGGCGAGCAGGCCGTGCTCTGCGGTGGTGCCAGCGCCCTCGTCATGGCCGGCTTCGAGGTGCTCACCGAGGCCGGCTACCAGCCCGAGGTGGCCTACTTCGAGTGCCTGCACGAGCTGAAGCTCATCGTCGACCTCATGTACGAGGGCGGCATCGGCAAGCAGCGCTGGTCGGTGTCCGACACGGCCGAGTTCGGCGACTACCTCACCGGCCCGCGCATCATCACCCCCGCGGTCAAGGAGGAGATGAGGAAGGTGCTCGCCGACATCCAGGACGGCACGTTCACCCGCGCCCTCATCGAGGACGACGACAACGGCGGCGTGCTGCTCAAGAAGTACCGCGAGGAGGGCGCCGACCACCCGATCGAGAAGGTCGGCGCGCAGCTGCGGCCGATGATGGCCTGGATCGACGACAGCGGCGAGTGAGGTGTGAGACGGCCCACGGCAGCCCGCTCCGGCTCGGAGCGGGCTGCCGCCCGTCGCTAGCCTGTGGCCTGACGCCGCTGCGCCGACCGCGCGCCCCGCGCCGACCTCCGGAGCTCCCATGACCCGTCCTGTCGTGCTCATCGCCGAGGAGCTCGCCCCCTCGGTGCTCGCCGTGCTCGGCGACGGCTTCGACATCCGGCACGTCGACGGAGCCGACCGCGCCGCGCTGCTGCCCGCGCTCGCCGACGCCGACGCCGTCCTCATCCGCAGTGCGACGCAGGTCGACGACGAGGCGCTGGCCGCCGCGCCGAGGCTGAAGGTCGTCGCCCGCGCCGGCATCGGGCTCGACAACGTCGACGTCCGGGCCGCCACCGCCCGCGGGGTCATGGTCGTCAACGCGCCTCAGAGCAACATCGTCAGCGCCGCCGAGCAGGCGGTCGCGCTGCTGCTCGCCTGCGCGCGCAACCTCGCGCCGGCCAACGCCGCCCTCAAGGCCGGCAAGTGGCAGCGCAGCAAGTGGACCGGCGTCGAGGTCGCCGACAAGACCGTCGGCATCGTCGGGCTGGGCCGCATCGGGGTGCTGTTCGCCCAGCGGATGTCCGCGTTCGGCACGACCCTGATCGCGTACGACCCCTACGTCGCGCCGGCCCGCGCCGCGCAGATCGGCGTCCGCCTCGTCTCGCTCGAGGAGCTCCTGCAGCACAGCGACTTCATCTCCATCCACCTGCCGAAGACGCCCGAGACGACCGGCCTCATCGGGGAGAAGGAGCTGCGGCTGGTCAAGCCGTCCGTGCGCTTCGTCAACGCCGCGCGCGGCGGGCTCGTCGACGAGCAGGCGCTGGCCGACGCCATCGCCGACGGACGCGTCGCCGGAGCCGGCATCGACGTCTTCGCGTCCGAGCCGACCACCGAGTCTCCGCTGTTCGCGTTCGACTCCGTGGTCGTCGCGCCGCACCTGGGGGCCTCCACTGTCGAGGCGCAGGACAAGGCCGGCATCGCGGTGGCCCGGTCGGTCAAGCTGGCGCTCGAGGGCGACTTCGTCCCGGACGCGGTGAACGTGCAGGGCGGCGCCGTGGCCGAGGAGCTCCGCCCCGGCCTGCCGCTGGTCGAGAAGCTCGGCCGGGTGTTCACCGCTCTTGCCGGCGGTATGCCCTCCACGCTCGAGGTGCAGGTGCGGGGCGAGATCGCCGACCTCGACGTCTCGGTGCTGCAGCTCGCGGCGCTCAAGGGCGTGTTCTCCGACGTCGTCGAGGAGCAGGTGACGTTCGTCAACGCGCCGGCGCTGGCCGAGGAGCGCGGGCTCGAGATCTCGCTGACCACCGATCGCGAGAGCCCGGAGTACCGCAACCTCATCACTCTGCGCGGCGTGCTGCCGACCGGCGACCCCGTGTCGGTGTCCGGCACCCTGGTGGGCACCCGGCAGGTCGAGAAGCTGGTCGAGATCGAGGGCTTCGACGTCGAGCTGCCCGCCACCGGCCACCTGGTCTTCTTCCGCTACGAGGACCGGCCCGGCGTCGTCGGCCAGGTCGGCGTCCAGCTCGGCCAGGCCGGCATCAACATCGCCGGCGCGCAGGTCGCGCGCGACAAGCAGGGCGGGCAGGCGCTCATGGCGCTCATCGTCGACGACGCCGTGCCGGCCGACGTGCTCGACGCCATCTGCCTGGCCATCGGCGCCGGCTCGGCCCGCACCGTCGCCCTCGGCTGATGCCGTTCCTCGAGACGGCCGACGGCACGCGCCTGGCCTACACGACCGTCGGGGAGGGGCCGCCGCTGCTCTGCCTGCCCGGCGGCCCCGGCCGTGCGTCGGCCTACCTGGAGGACCTCGGCGGCCTGTCGGCCGACCGCACCCTGGTGCGGCTCGACAGCCGCGGCACCGGCATGAGCGAGGTGCCGGCCGACCCGTCGACCCTGCGCTTCGACCGCCTCGCCGACGACGTCGAAGCGCTGCGCGGGCACCTCGGCCTCGAGCAGGCCGACGTGCTGGGCCACTCCGCCGGATCGCTCGTGGCGCAGGTGTGGGCGGCGCGCTTCCCGTCGCGGGTGCGGTCGCTCGTCCTCGTCACGCCGGTGGCCTCCCTGCAGGGCGGCACCCGGTCCGACACCGCCGCGATCCGCGCCGCCCGGTCCGGCGAGCCCTGGTACGCCGACGCCGCCGAGGCCGATGCCGCCCTCGCCGACGCGCCGCCCGCGCAGCGACAGGCGCTGGTGCGCGCCACGCGGCCGTTCCTCTACGGCCGCTGGGAGCAGCGCCAGCAGGAGCACGCGGCCAGCGCCGACCGGCAGAGCAACCGTCGGGCCGAGGACGCCTTCGCCCTCGGCGCCGAGCAGGTCGACGTCGCCGGCATCGTGGCCGGTCTGGCCGAGCTGACCGCGCCCGTGCTGGTCGTCGGCGGCGAGCGGGACGGCGTCACCGGCGTCGACGCCGTGCACGAGGTCGCGGCGTCGTTCCGCGCCGCGAGCACCGAGGTGGTGCCGGGGGCCGGCCACTTCCCCTGGGTGGACGAGCCGGAGGCGTTCGCCGGCGTCGTCCGCGACTTCCTCGCCGCCCGCCCCTGACCGCCCCCTCACCCCGACTTCCCCTGCGTCCGATCACGTCCTAGCGGCCGCAGCGTGTCCGGACGCAGGGGAAGTCGCGGGGAGAGCGCGACGCGCGAGGTCGTCGGCGTGTACTTTCGTACGCGTGACGCGCGCGAGCCTGCTGCTTCGCCGCCGCGACGGGGCCCTCTCCTAGGCCGGCTCCCCGTCGCGGGGAACGGTGCTGGCCGCCCTCCGTCCGATCTCCGGGAGCCACCCGTCATGCGAGAGCCCGTCCCCGCCCCGCGCGCGATGCCGTTCGAGCGCTACGCGCCGTTCGTTCCGGTCGAGCTGCCTGACCGCACCTGGCCGACTCGCACGACCGACGTCGCGCCGCAGTGGTGCAGCGTCGATCTGCGAGACGGCAACCAGGCGCTCATCGACCCGATGGACGCCGACCGCAAGATGCGGATGTTCCAGCTCCTGGTGGACATGGGCTACCGCGAGATCGAGGTCGGGTTCCCGGCCGCCAGCGCCACCGACTTCGACTTCATCCGCGCGCTGGTCGAGCGCGACCTCGTACCCGCCAACGTCACCATCCAGGTGCTGACCCAGGCCCGCGAGGAGCTCATCGAGCGCACTGTCCAGTCGCTCGTCGGCTTCCGCGGCACCGCGCTCATCCACCTGTACAACTCGACGTCGACGCTGCAGCGCCGCGTGGTCTTCGGGCTCGACAAGGACGGCATCAAGGACATCGCGGTCCGCGGCGCGCGCTGGTGCCAGAAGTACGCGGCCGAGCTGCTGCCCGACACCGACGTGCGCTGGCAGTACAGCCCCGAGTCGTTCACCGGCACCGAGATCGACTACGCGCTCGAGGTCTGCGAGGCGGTCATGGACGTCTGGCAGCCGACGCCGGAGCGGCCGGTCGTGCTGAACCTGCCGGCCACCGTGGAGATGTCGGTGCCCAGCACCTACGCCGACCAGGTCGAGTGGTTCGCCCGCGGGCTGGGTGCGCGGCGCAGCAGCGTCGTGCTCTCGCTGCACCCGCACAACGACCGCGGCACGGCGGTCGCCGCGGCCGAGCTCGGCGTCATGGCCGGTGCCGACCGTGTCGAGGGGTGCCTGTTCGGCAACGGCGAGCGCACCGGGAACGTGTGCCTGGTGACGCTGGCCCTGAACCTGTTCAGCCAGGGTGTCGACCCGCGGATCGACCTGTCCGACATCGACGAGGTGCGGCGCACCGTCGAGCACTGCAACCAGCTGCCCGTGCACCCGCGCCACCCGTACGCCGGCGACCTCGTCTACACGGCGTTCTCCGGCTCGCACCAGGACGCCATCAAGAAGGGGTTCGAGGCGCTCGAGAAGGACGCCGCCGCTGCTGGCGTGCCGGTCGAGGAGTTCTCCTGGGGCGTGCCGTACCTGCCGATCGACCCGCACGACGTCGGTCGCAGCTACGAGGCGGTCATCCGGGTCAACTCGCAGTCCGGCAAGGGCGGCGTGGCCTACGTGCTCAAGAACGAGCACCACCTCGACCTGCCGCGCCGCATGCAGATCGAGTTCTCCCGGGTCGTGCAGGCGGTCGCCGACGACGCCGGCGGCGAGATCGCGCCGACGCTGATCTGGCGGCTGTTCCAGGACACCTACCTGCAGCACGATCGTCCGCTGCGACTGCTCTCGGTCTCCTCGGGAAGCAGCGACCTCGACCGGGTCGAGGCGCACGTGGTCTGGGAGGGCGTCGAGCGGACCGTCCGCGGCGAGGGCAACGGGCCGATCGCGGCGTTCGTCCACGCGCTGTCGGAGCTCGACCTCGACGTGCGCGTGCTCGACTACGCCGAGCACGCCACCGGTGCGGGGGAGAACGCGCAGGCGGCCTCCTACCTCGAGGTGGCCGTCGACGGCCGCGTGCTCTGGGGCTGCGGCCTGCACCCGAGCATCGTGACGTCGTCGCTGCACGGGATCGTCAGCGCCGTCAACCGCACCTCCCACTGACACCCCCGCTCCGGAAATCAACAGCACCCTGGTGCTGTTGATTTCCTGGCGGGGTCTCAGCATGTGGGACGGGTGTCTCAGGAACGCTAGGGTCGTCGGTATGAGCACCCGACTCGCGGTCATCCCGGGCGACGGCATCGGCGTCGAGGTCGTCGCCGTCGGGCTGCGGGTGCTCGACGCGGTTCTGCCCGGGGTGGCGACCACCGAGTACGACCTCGGCGCCGCGGCCTACCGCCGCACGGGGGAGGCGCTGCCCGACAGCGTCCTCGAGGAGCTGCGCGGCCACGACGCGATCCTGCTCGGCGCCGTCGGGGACCCGAGCGTTCCACCGGGGGTGCTCGAGCGTGGCCTGCTGCTGCGCCTGCGCTTCGCCCTCGACCACCACGTCAACCTGCGTCCGGTCCGGCTGTTCCCCGGCGTCACGTCCCCGGTGGGCGACAAGGACATCGACATGGTGGTCGTGCGGGAGGGCACCGAGGGCCCCTACGTCGGCAACGGCGGCCGGATGCGCGTGGGCACGCCGCACGAGGTGGCCACCGAGGTCAGCCTCAACACCGCCTACGGCGTGGAGCGGGTCGTGCGGCACGCCTTCGAGCGGGCCCGGAGCCGGCGCCGGCACCTCACGCTCGTGCACAAGACCAACGTCCTCGTGCACGCCGGCGGGCTGTGGAAGCGGGTCACCGACGAGGTGGCCGCGGATTTCCCGGACGTCACCGTCGACTACCAGCACGTCGACGCCGCCTCGATGTTCTTCGTCACGCAGCCGGAGCGGTTCGACGTCGTCGTCACCGACAACCTGTTCGGCGACATCCTCACCGACATCGGCGCGGCGATCGGCGGCGGCATCGGCCTGGCCGCCAGCGGCAACATCGACGCGACGGGCACCAACCCGTCCATGTTCGAGCCGGTGCACGGCAGCGCCCCGGACATCGCCGGTCAGAGCAAGGCCGACCCGACGGCCACCGTGCTGTCGGTCGCGCTGCTGCTCGACCACCTGGGACGGGCCGACGCGGCCCGCCGGGTCGTACAGGCCGTCGCGGCCGACCTGGCCTCCCGCGGCACCTCCGCACGGTCGACCGACGAGGTCGGCGAGGCCCTGCTGGCCCGCCTGGGCTGACCTGCCGGCCGGGGACACCGCTGTCGTTCGCGGCTACCGTGCAGGCACGGATCGAGGAGGAGGACCGCGTGACGTCCGCAGTGCAGTTCGAGGTGCAGCCCAACCCCCAGCCGGCCGACGACGCGGAGCGGGCGCAGGTGCTGGCCGACCCCGCCTTCGGCCGCGTCTTCACCGACCACATGGTGAGCGTGCGGTGGGGCAAGGACATCGGCTGGCACGACGCTCGGCTCGGGCCGTACGCGCCGCTGGTGATGGACCCGGCCACTGTCGTCCTGCACTACGCGCAGGAGGTCTTCGAGGGGCTCAAGGCCTACCGGCAGCCCGACGGAGGCGTCGCCCTGTTCCGGCCCGACCGCAACGCCGCGCGGATGGCCCGATCGTGCCGGCGGATGGCCCTGCCGGAGCCGCCCGAGGACCTGTTCGTCCAGGCCGTCGAGCTGCTCGTGCGCACCGATCAGGCCTGGGTGCCCGACGCCGAGGGCGCCTCGCTCTACCTGCGCCCGTTCGTGATCGCCGACGAGGTCGGCCTCGGCGTGCGGCCGACCGACTCCGCGCGCTTCCTCGTCATCGCCTCGCCGGCCGGCAACTACTTCTCCGGGCCGCTCCGTCCGGTGTCGCTCTGGCTGTCGCAGGAGTACTCGCGGGCAGCTCCCGGCGGGACCGGCGCGGCCAAGGCCGGCGGCAACTACGCGGCGTCGCTCGTCGCGCAGTCCGAGGCGATCGAGAACGGCTGCGACCAGGTCGTGTTCCTCGACGCGGTCGAGAGCCGGTGGGTCGAGGAGCTCGGCGGCATGAACCTGTTCTTCGTCCTGGAGGACGGCACCCTCGTCACGCCGTCGCTGACCGGCACGATCCTCGAGGGCATCACCCGTGACAGCATCCTTACCCTCGCCCGAGACCTCGGCATGAGGGTCGAGGAGCGTCGTGTCGACGTCGACGAGTGGCGCAAGGGCGCCGCCGACGGCTCGGTCGTCGAGGTGTTCGCCGTGGGCACCGCTGCCGTCGTCACGCCGGTCGGGGCGCTGCGCTGGCCAGGGGGCGAGGCGGTCGCCGGTGACGGCACGCCGGGGCCTGTGACGCAGCAGCTGCGGTCGGCCCTGCTCGACCTGCAGTACGGCCGCGCGGATGACCCGCACGGCTGGCTGCACCGCGTCGTCTGACACCTGTCCCGGAGGACCGCACATTGACCAGCCCCCTGACCCGTGACGGCGTCACGGACGCGTTCCACGTCTACGACACGACGCTGCGCGACGGCTCGCAGATGGAGGGGCTGTCGCTGTCGGTCAACGACAAGCTCGCGGTCGCCAGGCACCTGGACGACCTGGGGGTCGGCTTCATCGAGGGCGGCTGGCCGGGCTCCAACCCCAAGGACGCCGAGTTCTTCCGGCGTGCCCGCACCGAGCTCTCCCTGGGCACCGCCCAGCTGACCGCGTTCGGCTCGACCCGACGGGCGGGCGCGATCGCGGCCGACGACCCGCAGGTCGCCGCGCTGCGCGAGTCCGGTGCCGGCGTCGTCACCCTGGTGGCCAAGGCAGACGTCCGGCACGTCGAGCGGGCCCTGCGCACCACCCGCGAGGAGAACCTCGCGATGGTGCGCGACACGGTGGCGCACCTCCGGTCGGAGGGCCAGCGGGTCTTCCTCGACGCCGAGCACTTCTTCGACGGCTACCGGGCGGACCGCTCCTACGCGATCGAGGTGCTGCTGGCCGCGGCCGAGGCAGGCGCCGACGTCGCCGTGCTCTGCGACACCAACGGCGGGATGCTGCCGCACCAGCTCGCCGACGTCGTGCACGACGTCGGCGGGGAGGGGTTGCGCGTCGGCATCCACGCCCACGACGACACCGCCTGCGCGGTCGCGAACTCCCTCGCGGCCGTCGACGCCGGCGCCACGCACGTGCAGGGCACGGCGAACGGCTACGGCGAGCGCTCCGGCAACGCCGACCTGTTCAGCGTCGTGGCCGCGCTCGAGGTCAAGCTCGACCGCCGCGTCCTGCCGCCCGGGCGGCTGGTCGAGCTGGGTCGCGTCGCGCACGCCGTCGCCGAGGTCGCCAACATCGCGCCCGACGCGCACCAGCCCTGGGTGGGCGCGAGCGCGTTCGCGCACAAGGCCGGCCTGCACGTGTCGGCGATCCAGAAGGACCCGGACCTCTACCAGCACTGCGACCCGGCCGTCGTCGGCAACGACATGCGCCTGATCGTGTCCGAGCTGGCCGGGCGGGCCACCGTCGAGCTCAAGGGCAAGGCGCTCGGGCTCGACCCGGACCGCGACACCGTCGGCCGCGTCCTCAGCCGGGTCAAGGACCTCGAGAGCGCCGGGTACAGCTTCGAGGCCGCGGAGGCCAGCTTCGAGCTGCTCCTGCGCGAGGAGATGGGTGAGCGGCCGCGCTTCTTCGACCTCGAGTCCTGGCGGGTGATCGTGGAGCACCGGGCGGGGACGGTGGTGTCCGAGGCGACGGTGAAGCTGCACGCGAAGGGCGAGCGCATCGTGGCCACGGGAGAGGGCAACGGTCCGGTCAACGCGCTCGACAACGCCTTGCGGCTCGCGCTGTGCGAGCTGTACCCGGACCTCGCCAAGCTCGAGTTGGTCGACTACAAGGTGCGCATCGTCAGCGGCGCCCACGGCACCGGCGCGGTCACCCGGGTGCTCGTCGAGACCAGCGACGGCGTCACCGAGTGGGACACCGTCGGCGTGCACGAGAACGTCATCGCCGCCTCCTGGCAGGCGCTGGACGAGGCCTACACCAGCGGGCTGCTGAAGCAGGGGCACACGGCGCCCTGAGCCTGCGGCAGTAGCCTCGGGCACTCGTCCCACTGCCTGCTCCCGGAGGTCCTGCCCGCGTGCGCATCGCCCGCTACGCCGTCGACGGCGACGTCTCCTTCGGCCTCGTCCAGGGGCCGCCCGACGCCGACGTCGCCGACCTGGTCGTCGCGCAGCTCGCCGGCCACCCCTTCACCGCTCCGGAGCCGACCGGCCGGGTCGACCCGCTGCCGGCGGTCCGGCTGCTGGCCCCGGTGCTGCCGAGCAAGGTGGTGTGCATCGGCAAGAACTACGCCGACCACGTCGCGGAGATGGGCGGTGAGGCGCCGCCGGACCCGGTGATGTTCCTCAAGCCCTCGACGGCTGTCGTCGGCCCGGGCGACCCGGTGCTGCTGCCCCGCAGCAGCGAGCACGTCGACCACGAGGCCGAGCTGGCCGTCGTCATCGGCCGGCTGTGCCGCGAGGTGCCGCGCGAGCGGGCGCTCGACGTCGTGCTGGGCTACACGTGCGCCAACGACGTCACCGCACGCGACCACCAGAAGGCCGACGGCCAGTGGACGCGAGGCAAGGGCCACGACAGCTTCTGCCCGCTCGGTCCCTGGGTGGAGACCGACCTGAGCCCGCTGGACCTGCGGGTGCGCTGCGAGGTCGACGAGGTGGTGCGCCAGGACGGTCGCACGCGGGACCTGCTGCACGACGTCCCGTCGCTGATCGCCTGGGTCTCGTCGGTCATGACGCTGCTGCCGGGCGACGTGCTGCTCACCGGCACGCCGGCCGGCGTCGGCCCGCTGTCGCCCGGTCAGGTCGTGTCCGTCGAGATCGAGGGCATCGGGACGCTGTCGAACCCGGTGCGGTCCCGGTGACCGGCTCCGCCCGTGCCGTGCGGGTGCGCGTGGCGCCGTCGCCCACCGGTGACCCGCACGTCGGCACCGCCTACATGTCACTGTTCAACCTGGCCTTCGCCAGGCAGCAGAGCGGCCGGTTCGTCCTGCGGGTCGAGGACACCGACCGCGCGCGGTTCCAGGCCGACAGCGAGCAGCAGGTCTTCGACACGCTGCGCTGGCTCGGACTGCAGTGGGACGAGGGCCCGGACGTCGGCGGGCCGTACGCGCCCTACCGGCAGAGCGAGCGGCTCGACACCTACCGCCCGCACGTCGAGGCGCTGCTCGAGGCCGGGCACGCCTACCACTGCTGGTGCACCGGAGAGCGGCTGCAGTCGATGCGCGAGGAGCAGCAGCGGCGAAAGGTGCCGACCGGCTACGACCGGCTGTGCCTCGGCAAGACGCGCGAGGAGCGCGCCGCGCTGCCCGGCTTCGCCGAGACGCCTGTGGTGCGGCTGCTGGTGCCGGCCGACCCGCCGCTGACGTTCGTCGACCTCGTCCGCGGGGAGGTGTCCGCGCCCCGGCCGGACGACCAGGTGCTGCTCAAGACCGACGGGTTCCCGACCTACCACCTGGCCGTCGTCGTCGACGACCACCTCATGGGCATCACGCACGTGGTCCGCGGCGAGGAGTGGATCAGCTCGACGCCGAAGCACCTGCTGCTCTACGACTTCCTCGGCTGGGAGCGGCCGCAGTTCGCGCACATGCCGCTGCTGCGCAACACCGACAAGTCCAAGATCTCCAAGCGCAAGAACCCGGCTGCGCGGCTGACCTGGTTCGTCGACGAGGGCTACCTGCCCGAGGCGCTGCTGAACTTCCTGGGCCTGCTCGGCTACTCGCTGCCCGACGGACGAGAGGTCTTCGGCTTCGAGGAGATGTCGCGGACCTTCGACTGGGCGCGGGTGAACACGGTCGGCCCGGTCTTCGACCTCGACAAGCTGCAGTGGCTCAACGGCCACTACCTGCGGGAGCTCCCCGAGGACGAGCTGGTCCGCCGGCTCGTGCCGTTCCTGCGGCGCGAAGGCCTGGTCGCCGACCCGCCAACCGACGAGCAGACCGCCCTGCTGGCGGCTGCGGCACCGCTCGTGCAGACCCGGCTGGCCCTGCTGAGCGACGCCGCCGGCCTGCTCCGCTTCGCGCTGGTCGACGAGGACGACTTCGCCGTCGACGCCGCCGCGGCCGCGAAGGTCCTCGTCGCCGGCACCGGCACGGTGCTGAGCGCCGCGGCCGAGGCACTCGAGCCGGTGGAGCAGTGGGACACCGAGCACGTGCAGGCGGCGCTCGACGGTGCGCTCATCGAGGGCCTCGGCCTCAAGCGCGGCAAGGCCTACGCCCCCGTGCGGGTGGCGGTGTGCGGCGCGACGATCGCCCCGCCCCTGCCGGAGTCGATGGCACTGATCGGCAAGGAGCGCACGATCGCCCGGCTGCGGGCGGCGGTGCCGCTCGTCGCGCCCGCGCAGGGTTAGCGGTTCGACCCGCGGCCGCCGCGTCGTCTAGACTCTTCGAGGTCCTTCGGTCGGGCAGCACGACCTGCCGTCC
This sequence comes from Mycobacteriales bacterium, assembly GCA_035540755.1. GTDB lineage: Bacteria > Actinomycetota > Actinomycetes > Mycobacteriales > SCTD01 > DATLGD01. The sequence continues at coordinate 25,600 of DATLGD010000169.1, forward strand.
GTCGGAGGCATTGGGGTATGGGGTAATTGGCAGCCCGACGGTTTCTGGTTCCGTTAGTCTTGGTTCGAGTCCAGGTACCCCAGCGCTC
>DATLGD010000170.1:0-27453 GCA_035540755.1 Mycobacteriales bacterium
ACCAGCACGACCGGCGCGTCGAGCAGCCGTGCGACGTGCGCCGTCGACCCCTCGTCGGTGGCGCCGCGGCCGTCGTAGAGGCCCATGACGCCCTCGACGACGGCGATGTCTGCGCCCGCGGCGCCGTGCAGCAGCAGCGGCGCGATGCGCTCCTCGCCGACGAGCACCGGGTCGAGGTTGCGGCCAGGACGGCCGGTGGCGAGCGCGTGGTAGCCGGGGTCGATGTAGTCCGGTCCGACCTTGTGCGGCGACACCTGCAGGCCGCGCGAGGCGAGTGCCGCCATCAACCCGGTGGCCACCGTCGTCTTGCCGGCACCGGACGCCGGCGCCGCCACCACCAGCCGCGCCGTCACCTCGACTTCCCCTGCGCCGTGGCACGTCCTGGCGCCTGCGAGGTGTCGGGACGCAGGGGAAGTGCGGAGGCGGGAACGGGGGGCCGGGTCACCACTCGATCCCCCGCTGGCCCTTCTGGCCTGCGTCCATCGGGTGCTTGACCTTGGTCATCTCCACGACGAGGTCGGCCGCCCCGACCAAGCGCGGGTGGGCGTCCCGCCCGGTGATGACGACGTGCTGCTGGCCCGGCCGGTCGCGCAGCGTCTGCACGACCTCGTCGACGTCGACCCAGCCCCACTTCATCGGGTAGGTGAACTCGTCGAGCACGTAGAACCGGTAGGTCTGGTCGGCGAGGTCGCGCTGCACCTGCCGCCAGCCCTCGAGCGCGTTCGCGGCGTGGTCGTCGTCGGTGCCGGACTTGCGGGTCCAGGACCAGCCCTCGCCCATCTTGTGCCAGGCGACGGTGCCGCCCTCGCCGCTCGCTCCGAGCGTGCGCAGTGCCTGCTCCTCGCCGACCTTCCACTTCGCGCTCTTGACGAACTGGAAGACCCCGATCGGCCAGCCCTGGTTCCAGGCGCGCAGCGCCAGCCCGAAGGCGGCGGTCGACTTGCCCTTCATCTCGCCTGTGTGCACGACGAGCAGCGGCCGATTGCGGCGCTGACGCGTGGTCAGCCCGTCGTCGGGCACGGAGCTCGGCTGCCCCTGCGGCGCCATCAGGCAGCCGTCCGCGTCGAGCGGGCGACGGCCGTCAGCGACTCCGCCGACAGCTCCTCGAGCCGCAGCGCGACCCCTCCGAGCTGCTCCCCGAGCTCGGCTGCGAGGCCGAGCCGCACCGGCCCGCTCTCGCAGTCGACGACGACGCACGCCGCGCCCGTGCGCACCAGGTGCGCGGCGGCCAGCTCCGGCGCCGGCCCGCTGGTGTGCCGGCCGTCGGTGACGACGACGACGAGCGCGCGCCGCCCGGCGTCGCGCAGCGCCTCGACGCGCAGCACCTCGGCCGCCCGCAGCAGACCTGCCGACAGCGGTGTGCGGCCGCCGGTGGGCAGCGTCGTCAGTCGCGCGGCCGCCGCCTCGACGCTGCTGGTCGGCGGCAGCGCGAGCTCGGCGTCGGTGCCGCGGAAGGTGATGAGACCGACCTTGTCGCGGCGCTGGTAGGCGTCGAGCAGCAGCGACAGCACGGCGCCCTTGACTGCGGCGGTGCGCGAGCGGGCAGCCATCGAGCCGGACGCGTCGACGACGAACAGGACGAGGTTGCCCTCGCGCCCCTCGCGAACCGCCTCGCGCAGGTCGTCGCTGCGCAGCACGACGCCCGTGCCGGTGCGTCCGCGGGCGCGCTGGAACGGGGCGGCCGCGCGCAGCGTCGCCGACAGGTGCAGGGCGTGCAGCCGGCCGGCCGGTCGGCGGGCGCCGGTGAGCTTGCCGCTCCCGCCCTGCGCCCGGGACCGTCGCCCGGCGGCACCCGCGCGCCGGTTCACGCCGGGCACCTGCAGGGTCACTGCTCTGAACGGCGTGCCCGGCGTCTCGGTCCGCTCCCCCGACGCCCCCGCCGGCGCCGGCTGCTCCTCCTGCTGCTCCCCCTGCCCTGCGTCAGAGTCCTGGAGCTGCTCCGACGGCGTGTCGGCTGACGTCCCGGAGCCCGGGCCGCCGCTGTCGGGGGCGCCGCCGTCCGGGCCGCCGCCGTCGTCGTCCGGACCGCCGTCGGGGTCCTCCTCGGGCTCCACCGAGGAGAGCGCGTCCTCGAGCTGCTGGTCGTCGAGCCCCGGCGCCTCGAACGGCGTCCGACGGCGGCGGTGCGGCAGCGCCAGCCGCGCGGCGGTGCGCACGTCCTCGGTGGTGACCTCGTCCCGGCCGGCCCAGGCCGCCAGGGCTACGGCGGCCTTCGCCGTGACGAGGTCGGCGCGCAGGCCGTCGACGTCGAAAGCAGCACAGACGGTGGTGACCTCGCGCAGCGCCTGGTCGCCGAGCACCACCTTCGGCAGGCGGGCCCGGGCCTCGGCGATGCGCCCGGCGAGGTCGGCATCGGCCTGCTGCCACTGGGCGGCGAACGCCGCGGGGTCGGCCTCGTACGCCATCCGGCGGCGCACGACCTCCGCCCGCTCGACCGGGTCGCGGGTGGCCCGCACCTCGACGGTGAGGCCGAAGCGGTCGAGCAGCTGCGGGCGCAGCTCGCCCTCCTCGGGGTTCATCGTGCCGACCAGCAGGAACCGCGCGGCATGCCGCACGGATACGCCTTCGCGCTCGACGTAGGAGGTGCCGAGGGCGGCGGCGTCCAGCAGCAGGTCGACGAGGTGGTCGTGCAGGAGGTTGACCTCGTCGACGTAGAGCACGCCGCGGTGCGCCTGCGCCAGCAGCCCCGGCTCGTAGGCGCGCACGCCCTCGGTGAGCGCCCGTTCGAGGTCCAGCGAGCCGACCAGCCGGTCCTCGGACGCGCCGACCGGCAGCTCGACGAGCCGGGCGGGGCGGGAGGCGGCGTCGACGTCGTCGTGCGGGCCGTCGGGGCACTCGGGATCGGGCGCAGCGGGGTCGCAGGAGAACCTGCAGCCCTCGACGACGGCCACTGGCGGCAGGAGCGCCGCGAGCGCGCGGACGACGGTCGACTTCGCGGTGCCCTTCTCCCCGCGCACGAGGACGCCGCCGACCGACGGCGACACGGCGTTGACCACCAGCGCCAGCCGCAGGTCGTCGAGTCCGACGACGGCCGAGAACGGGTAGGCGCTCACAGCAGCGGCTCGGGCAGTGGAGCGACAGGCACGGCGGCAGTCGCCTTCCTCGGGATCCGCGCCCCGCGAGAAGTGGTCGACGGCGGGAGTGTCTGGCTCCCCGGGCGCCCTCGCGGGAACCGGGTCACAGTGGCGGGACCGCGCCGGGGTCGCACCGGCTTCCTCCACTGCCGTCGAAGGTCGGTGCCGACTGTACGCGCCGGGACGGGGGTGGCGGCGTGAGCCCGCCGTAGGGTCGCCGGCGTGACCTCGCCCGACGTCTCCCCGCTGGAGCGGTCCACCTACGTGCCCCGTCACGGCGAGGGCGGGCGCACCGCCGTCCTGCTGCTCACCTGCCCCGACGCCCGCGGCATCGTGGCCGCCGTCGCCGAGTGGCTGTACCGGCACGGCGCCAACATCGTCGAGGTCGACCAGCACACCGACCACCACGAGGGGTTGTTCTTCCAGCGGGTCGAGTTCGAGCTGCAGGACTTCGGCCTGCCGGACGCCGAGGTGCTGCCGGCCTTCCGGGCCGAGGTGGGTGACCGGTTCGCCATGGAGTGCGACCTGCGCTTCCCCGAGCAGGTGCCGCGGATCGCCGTCCTCGCCTCCAAGCAGCCGCACTGCCTGCTGGACCTGCTGGCCCGGTGGCGCACCGGCGAGCTCGCCGCCGAGATCGCCCTCGTGGTCAGCAACCACACCGACCACGCGGAGGCCTGCGCGTTCTTCGGCGTCCCGTTCCACCACCTGCCGGTGGAGCAGGGGCGCAAGGCGGAGCAGGAGGCCCGGGTCGCCGAGCTGGTCGACGGCAGCGGCGCCGAGCTCGTCGTGCTGGCCCGCTACATGCAGGTGCTCAGCGCCGGCTTCTGCGCCCGCTACGCGCACCGGGTCATCAACATCCACCACTCGCTGCTGCCGGCGTTCGTCGGCGCCAAGCCCTACCACCAGGCGTTCGAGCGCGGCGTCAAGGTCATCGGAGCGACCGCGCACTACGCGACGGCCGACCTCGACCAGGGCCCGATCATCGCCCAGGACGTCGCGAAGGTGACCCACCGCGACTCGGTCGAGGACCTCGTCGCCCGCGGCCGCGACCTCGAGGCGCACGTGCTGGCGCGGGCGGTCCGGCTGCACCTCGCGGCCAAGGTGCTCGTGCACGGCAGCCGCACCGTCGTGTTCGAGTGACCGGGACGCAGACCCTTCCCGTCGCCCCCCGCGTCGTCCCGCAGCGCCCCGGATCGCCGCGGCAGCCCTGAGGTTGAGGGCGGGCGTTCCGCGCCGTGCGACGCTGGTCGCGTGCAGCAGCGAGCCCGACGCCTCCTGGTCGCGCCGGCTCTCTGCCTGGTGCTCCTGGGTGCGGCCTGCGGTGCCGACCCCGGGCCTGCACCGGCCTCCGCGCCGACGGCGGACGCCCCCTCCTCAGCGCCGGCGCCCGAGCCGCCCGCACCTCCCGAGACGTCACCGCAGCCGTCTGCGCTGCCGGTGCCCTCGGCAGAACCGCTCTGGGTCGTGGGGGCCTCCCCCCTGCCGCTGCGACCGGACGGCTTCGGTGAGGTGCTGCCCACCCCGGAGGTGCTCCGCCACCGCCGGCTGCCGACTGCCGACCTGCTGCCGCCGCCGGCCGACGGCCGCTTCGCCGCCACGGTCGGACCGGTCACGCCGGACCTCCGCGAGCGCATGGGCGAGTCGTGGTCGGAGGCCTGCCCCGTCGGCCTCGACGCTCTGAGGTACCTCACCGTCTCCTTCCTCGGCTTCGACGACCGGCCGCACACCGGTGAGATCGTCGTGGCTGCCGAGGTCGCCGACGCCGTCGTCGAGGTCTTCCGGCGCCTCTACGACGAGCGCTTCCCGATCGAGGAGATGCGCCTGGTGACGACCGCGGACCTGCGGGCGGCGCCCACCGGCGACGGCAACAACACCGCCGCGTACGTCTGCCGCGCCGCCAGGGGGCAGACCCGCTGGTCCGAGCACGCCTACGGCCGCGCCGTGGACATCAACCCCTTCCACAACCCGCTGGTGCGGCGCGACCTCGTCGTGCCAGAGCTGGCCTCCGCCTACGCCGACCGTGACGACGTGCGCCCCGGGATGCACCTGCGCGGCGGGCCGGCGGTGCGTGCCTTCGCCGACGCCGGGTTCGTCTGGGGCGGCACCTGGAGCAGCAGCAAGGACTACATGCACTTCTCGACGACCGGCCGCTGACCTGCGGCGACGGGCACCGCCGAGCCGACGCTGCCGGACCGCCCCGAGACGGACGCACGGGACGCGACGCCGTGCAACCCTGGAGGCATGCCCCGCACGCTCCGGCTCGCTGCCGCCTGGCTCGCGGCGGCGACCCTCGTCGCGTGCGGCGGGGTCGCGCAGCAGGTCGAGACGGTGGCGGTGGTCGACGCCGCCGCGTCCGGGCCTTTCGCGGTCGACCTGCAGCCGGTCGAGCAGGCCGCCGCACGCGCGGCGTGGGCCGTCCCCCCGGTGCCGGTGCCGCTGCCGGCCGCCACGCTGGCCGAGATCCGCGAGTCCCCCGAGCTGCTGGCCGACCGGCGCCTGCCCACGGTGAGCGCGCTCGTGCCGCCGTCCGGCGAACGCTTCGGCTCGACCACCGGCCCCGTCACCCCGGAGATCCGCGAGCGGATGGGCGAGAGCTGGTCGGAGGCGTGCCCGGTCGGCCTCGAGGACCTGCGCTACCTGACCGTCACCTTCCGCGGCTTCGACGGCCTCTCGCACACCGGTGAGCTGGTCGTGCACGCCACGGCCGCCGACGCGGTCGTGGAGGTGTTCCGCGCCCTCTACGCCGAGGACTTCCCGATCGAGGAGATGCGCCTCATCACCACGGCGGACCATCACGCGCCGCCGACCGGCGACGGCAACAACACCGCCGCGTACAACTGCCGGAAGGCACGGGGGCAGAGCCGGTGGTCGGCGCACGCCTACGGCACCGCCGTCGACATCAACCCGTTCCAGAACCCGATGGTCCGCCGCAGCAGCGTCGTCCCCGAGCTGGGCGCCGCCTACGTCGACCGGTCGAACGTCCGGCCCGGCATGCTCACACCCGACGGTCCTGCCGTGCGCGCCTTCACCGCCGCCGGCTGGGTCTGGGGCGGCGACTGGACGTACAGCAAGGACTACATGCACTTCTCCACCGACGGCAGCTGAGCCGTCCCGCCCGCTTCGCCCTGCTCTGTCCGTTCTTCGGAGTCATTCCTGACCGAACGGGCGGCCTGGGCAGGAGATCTGCGCCACCCGGCGAAATCTCCGCGCCATGGGAACCCAGCGGGCCGTGCTGGCCGGCGCCACGGCGATGGCGCTGACCGCGACCCTCGCCACCGCCTCCTCGGCGCCCGCGAGCGACAACGCCGCCAGCGCCGTCGTGCTCCCGGCGCTGGCGAGCGCCGTCGCAGCCGGCGCGGCACCCGCCGTCCTGACGTGGGACCGCGACGTCGCGTCCGCGGCCGAGGTGCGCGCGCACCTGGCCGCCGAGGGGGTGCGGGCCACCGTGCTCGACGGGCTGTCGATCGCCTTCGCCTGCGCCGGTGGTCCGCGAGAGCTGACCTCGCTCGCGAGCGCCCCGGGGGCCGTGTCGGTGTGGGGCGACGAGCGGCTCGAGGCCGCGCCCGTCACCACGAGCGCCGCGGCCGGGGGTGTCGCCCCCATGGGCACCGACGGGGTGGGTCTCGACGGGAGCGGCGTCGGTCTCGCGGTCGTCGACACCGGGCTCGACAGCACGCACGACGCCTTCACCGGGCGGACCCTCAGCAACGTGCGGGTGCTGGTGTCGCACCGCGAGATCCTCGGCTACGGCGACCCGCCGCCCTGCCAGGACTTCTACACCGCCGAGCTCGAGGACTCCGAGCTCTCCAGCGGGCACGGCACGCACCTCGCCGGCGTCGCCGCCGGGAACGACGCCGCCGCTCCCGGCCTCGCGCCCGCCGCCGACCTCGTCGGGGTCGGCGTCTCGGACTCGGTCGTCGTCGACACCGACCTGCGGGACGCCAACCGGCTGTCGATGTTCAGCGCGCTCGCCGGGCTCAACTACGCGCTGATCACCGGTCTCGACAGCGCCAACCCGATCAAGGTCGTGCTCGCCGGGTGGGTCGGCAAGGGCCTGCACAACCCGTTCCACCCTGTGTCGCTCGCCGTCCGCGACCTGCACGACTTCGGGATGACCGTGGTGCTGCCGGTCGGCAACGGCGGCGCCGCCGACAGCGACTGCTCGACGGTGCAGACGTGCCGGATCAGCCCGTTCGCCGTCGGCTCGTTCGCCGTGGGCGTCGCGTCCACCACCGCGGACGGCGCCGCGCTGTCGGCGTTCTCCTCCCGCGGGGACCCCGAGCCACGCACGGCCGAGGGCTTCCCGGTGTCCTACGAGCCGCTGCTGGCCGCGCCCGGCGAGTCCGTGATCGGTCCGCGCCGCCTCGGGACGGCGAACGTCATGACACCGCCCACCTCGTTCCACGCCGGCGGCGGCAGCCCGACAGCGGACCAGACCGACCTCGACCACGTCGCGATGACGGGCACGAGCGTCGCCGCGGCGCAGGTGGCCGGCGCCGTCGTCCTCATGCAGCAGGCCGCGCGGGACGCCACCGGCTGCTTCCTGCCGGCCGCGACCGTGCGCCGGCTGCTGACCGACACCGCGAGGCCGCTGCCGGGAGCCGCCCGGCACCAGGCCGGCACCGGCGTGCTGGACGTCGACGCCGCCGTCGCGGCCGCCCTGCTCGAGGAGCCGGTACGCCGCAACGACCCGTGGATGTGCCCGCGGACCCATGGAGGAACCTCGTGAAGATCGCCGCCACCTGCGCCGCCGCCGTCCTGGTCGGCGTCGCCGCCGCAGCGGGTGCCGGAGCCACCACCGCGCCCGGGTCGAACGTGCTCTGCGCCGACGACGACGGCCGCGAGCGCCTGACCGGCGACGCCAGCTGGACCTTCGAGGCACCCGTCGTGACCGCGCCCGAGCTCGCCGCCACCCGCGACGTCACCGGCGACAGCGTCACGACCTACCGCGAGGCGAAGTTCCCGCTCCTGGTCGACCTCGCCCCGGCGTCGACGGCCACGGTGGACCTGGACCTGTTCTGGAAGCGCAGCTCCGACTACGACCTCTACGTGCTCGACGGCGAGGGCTCCGTCGTCGCCGGGTCCGACGAGCCCAACGTCGAGGACGGCACGACCACCGAGTCGATCCCCGGCCTGCGCGTCAAGCACTGCGACGCGCTGACCGTCGTGGTGCGGAACTGGGCCGGCGTCGTCCCGCAGCAGGAGCTGTTCCTCAACGCGGCCGTCACCCCCGGTCCGGCTCGGCTGTCCTGCGCCGAGAGCGATCCGGCTCCCGGCTGCGCCGGCAAGGCGGCCGGGCAGGCGCCGGACGCCGTCGTCGACGCTCGCACCCGCCTGTACCTCGGCGGCACCGCCGGCCAGGTGTCGATGGTGTCCGGGTACTCGGGGACGCCCCCGGTCACCGGCGCGACGCTCACGCAGCAGCGCCCGACCACCGGGACGCCGAACTCCTACACCCGCCCGGTGGCCGGCTTCCGCGACCAGCTGCGCAACCCGTTCATGCCCTGGTTCGAGGGTGCGCTGGCGGCACCTCGGCCGCTCGTCGGCACGGCCGACGCGCTGGTGTGGGTGTCGTCGCCGACCCTGCGCGACGGCGGCAGCCTGTTCGTCGACCTGTACGCCGACGACGCGGTCGTCGGCTCGGTGCAGGTACCGGGCGAGCAGGTCGGCACCGACCCCACTCCGCTGCGGGTCGCCTTCCCCGGCCTGAACATCCGCTCCGCGTCGACCCTCACCCTGCAGCTCGGCACCACGCCCGCCGTGTCCACCAACGGCGCCGGCGAGCCTGGCGACGCTGTCTTCACCGTCCACTACGGGGGCGTCCAGTTCCCGTCGCGCATCACGCTGCCCTAGGAGGCCCCGTCCCATGAAGTCCCGTCCCGTCGTCCTGGCGTCAGCGGCGCTGCTCGCGCTCGCGGCCCTGCCCGCCACAGCGGCGCTGAGCACGTCCGCCGCGCCCAGCCACTCGGACAACCTCGCGCTGGTCGCGACCGACATCACCGGTCCCGGCGGCACCGACATCGAGTTCTTCAGCCGGACGCTCACCTCCTACAAGACGTCGGCGGACGGCGATCTCCTCACTGGCGACGCGCCGGTCGAGCGCCACTTCGCGCTGGTCGGCAACCAGACCAGCGGCGCGAAGATCGTGGACATCACCGACCCCGAGGCGCCCTTCATCGCCAGCGGCATCCGCGACTGCACCGTCGGCCAGGGCGACCCGCAGGTCAACGCCGAGGGCACCCTCGCGACCATCGCCTACCAGACCAGCGGCGCCTGCCGCACCGAGAAGGGTGACCTGGTCCGCAAGGGCTCGGCGATCGTCGACCTGCGCGACCCCTACGACCCGAAGGTCATCGGCGGCGCGCCGGAGACGCAGGGCTCGCACAACAACACGCTGCACCCCGGCGGCCGGTACCTCTACATCTCCACGTCGGCCCTCACGCCGACCAACGCGCCGAACACCCGCATCCCGGTGTACGACCTGCAGGGCTGGGAGAGCTGGGAGTCGCTGGCCGGCCCGTTCCAGCCTCGCCTCGTGCAGAACTTCATGGTCCCGGGCAACGGGCCGCACGACATCCGGTTCAGCGACGACGGCAAGCGCGCCTACTTCGCCGGCGTCTCGGCGTACTGGATCGTCAACACCGAGGACCCGGAGAAGCCGTCGATCGTCTCCACCATCGTCCCGCCCGGCGGCACGATCGGCCACGACACCCTCGTCACCCCGGACAAGCGGTTCCTGTTCCTCGGTGACGAGGCCGGTGGCGGCGCCACCTACCCGTGCCCCGGAGGCGCGGTGTACGTCTACGACCTCACCGACGAGCGCGCCCCGCTGATGCTCGGCGCCGTCCAGGCCGGCGGCGGCCCCGTGGTCGGTCGCAACCTGACCGACGTGCCCGGCTCGACCCGCACCGGCGGTTGCACCTCGCACGTCATGGAGCTCAACCCGGACAAGAAGTCCTTCACCATCGCCTGGTACGTGCTCGGCACCCGGGTGTTCGACTTCTCGAGCTTCTACAACGCGGACGGCACGCCGAAGCCGGCGGCCGGCATCGCGGCGGCCTGGGGCCAGTTCGGCGTCGGCGTCACCGAGACGGCGTACATGGTCCCGGACAGGGCGAACACCTGGTCGGCGAAGCAGTACGACAAGGTGCCCGGCTACATCTTCTCGGACGACATCAACCTCGGGCTGTACGTCAGCAAGATCAAGTGACGACCCGCACCCGCACCGGCTCGCCGGCGGCCTCGCGCCGCCGGCGGGCGCTCGTGCCCGCGCTCGCCGCCGTCGCTCTCGCCGCGACGACGCTCGGTGGCGGCAGCGCCGCCACCGCCGGACACGACTTCACCGGCGTCGACTTCGACCTCGCCGCGCTTCCGGCGCCCGAGGCCGACGGCGCCGCGATCGTGGACGCCGTCGACGCGTTCTCGACCGCCCACCCGGTGCGGGTGACGGGAAGTCCCACCGAGGTCATGGCCGCCCAGGACATCGCCGGGGAGTTCCGTGCCCTCGGCTACGACACCTCGACGCTCGACGTGGCCGTGGTGGCCGGCGCGCCGACTCCGCTGAAGGCGGTGACGGCGACCAAGCGCGGCACGACGCGGCCGGATGAGTGGATCATGCTCATCGGCCACTACGACAGCGTGCCGCAGACCGTCTACGGCGCCTACGACAACGGGTCCGGCACAGCCATGCTGCGCGCGCTGGCCCGCGAGCTGGCTGACGTGCCGACGCACCGCAGCATCGTCTTCGCGCTGTACAACGGCGAAGAGGAGGGCGTGCTCGCCTCCTCCCGGCACGCGCAGGCGCTGAAGGCGGCCGGTCAGTCGATCACCGCGGTGCTCGGGTTCGACATGGTCGGCATCGCGTGGCCGGTGGTCACCGAGCAGGCCAGCAGCTGCTTGTGCCTGTTCCACGGCGCGGCCGACCGGGAGCGGTTCCAGCCGCTGCTGCGGGACGTGAACTTCGACTTCCTGCAGTTCCCGGACCACCCCCGCAAGGTCAGCGTCGTCGGCACCAACACGCGCAACTCCGACGAGCGCAGCTTCGCCCAGCAGGGGTACCCGACGCTGCGCTGGGCGGGCATGCGGACGGCGAGCTCGTACCCCGCCTACCACCTCCCGCACGACACCCTCGACACGATGGTCCAGGTGGCCGGCTCCCGGGCGGCTCTCGAGCTGGGCATGGCCAACACCCTCAAGAGCGCGTACTACACCGCGCTGGCGCTGGACAACCACGCACCGGTGCCGGCCTTCACCACCTCGGTCGACGGCGCGCGCCTGGTCGTCGACGGCACCGGCACCACGGACGAGGACGGCGGAACCCCTGCGCTGTCGTGGGACTTCGGCGACGGCAGCACCGCGTCCGGCCCGGTGGCGCAGCACACCTACGCGGCACCCGGCACCTACACCGTGACCTTGACGGTCGCCGACGACCTGTGGCCGTCCGTCACCCGCGCCACCACCCAGTCGATCACCGTCCGGTGACCACCTCCAGGAGGTACCCCATGCGCAGGACCGCAGTTCTCGCCGCGGCCGCGGCCGCCTGCCTCGTCGCGGCCACCGCGGCGACCGCCGGCACGAACGCCGGCCTGGCCGGCCAGACGCCGGTGAAGGCGCAGCAGGTCGGCACCGACGACCTCGGTGACTGGGGTGGTGGCGGCGATGCGGCCGCGGTCGGCCACGCCCTCGGGCAGGACCTGCTGTCCGCCTCCATCGGCATGCCGGACGCCGGCACCGTCGAGTTCGTCATCGGCGTCAGCTTCCTGCCGTCGCCCGGTGGCGCGCCCGAGGTCAGCCGGTACGTGTGGGACTTCGAGGTCGACAAGAGGTTCTTCGAGCTCGACGGCAAGTTCACCAACTACAGCCGCGGCGCGTGCGATCCCACGTCGGGGCAGTGCCCTCCGCCGCGCGACCCCGGCCTGGCCCCGTTCCTGCTGCGCGGCGACTGCGTCGCCGGCGAGGGCAACGTCACCACGTGCAAGGAGCTCGGTCGGACCGCGGCCCGCTTCGACCCGCAGAGCCGCACCATCACCGTCCCGGTCCCGACGACGCTGCTCGGCGCCCAGCCCTGCAGCCGCATCACCGGCGGCACGAACATCTTCGGCGGGTCGGTCAGCGCCTCGCCCGCCGCGTTCGTGAGCACCTCCGCCGCCCCGCTCGACACGCTCGACGTCCTCGGCACCTTCCGGCTGCCCAGCGCCGACCCGGCCGAGCCCTGCGCCTGACCGAACCGACTTCCGCCGGTCACCGCCGGCGGACCGAACACACACCCGCCGGCAGACCCGGTGGGACGAGGAGATGATCCAGGTGGCTCACCCAGCAGTGCGCCCTGTGCTCGCGGCAGTGATGGTGGCGGCGACCGTGCCGGTCATCGCCACGGCGCAGGCATCCCCGGCTGTCGTCGCGGAGAACGTCCGCCACGTCGCGACCGTCCCCGGCGCGACCGGGGGTCACTCGGTGATCGAGGGCAACCGCCTCTACGTCGGCTCCTACGGCACCGGCATGCGGATGTTCGACATCACGAACCCGTCCGCGCCGAAGGCGCTCGGCGACTGGCGGCCCGCCACCGGGAGCGGGGGCTTCACGCCGAGCTCCTCGGACCCGGGCGCGCGCGCCGACGCCGTGCCGGACGCCGCCGTCTGGGACGGCCGGCACATCGTCAGCCTCGGCGGCACGTCCCGCGCCGCGAGCACCACGCAGACCGAGTTCCTCGACTGGACCGACCCGGCCGACCCCAAGCTGCTCTGGCGCTTCCGCGGCGCGGCCGACGGTGAGGCGCACAACGGCGACATCGTCGACGCCCGCAAGCTGTTCTTCTCCTCCGGCGGCAGCGGCGAGAACGGCCTGCGCATCTACGACATGCGCCCTCTGCTCGGCGAGACGCCCGCGGCCCCGGAGCTGGTCGGCCGCTTCAACCCCGTCAACCTGTGGCGCGACTCGCCCCACCGCGGTGACAAGGCGCTGGGTGCGCCGTTCACGCACACCCACGACATGGAGGTCTACGTCGACCGCGAGGTGCTGCTGCCGCAGCACCAGTGGGTGGACCGGAACGGCGACGGCTCGGCGGACAAGACGTACGCCAAGCGCGACATCGTGCTGCTCGCCGAGGGGGGCAGCTACCTGAACAATGCCGGCAACACCGGCAGCATGTTCATCATCGACGTCACCGACCCCGCCAATCCGGTGGCGCTCCTGCGCTACCAGCGCCCGGCCGGCCTCGGCAAGCCGGTGCGCTACGTGCACGAGGCGCAGTTCCTCGAGGGACAGCCGGACATCCTCATCACCAGCGACGAGGACCTGCACAGCGGCTGCGAGGCAGGCGGCGCGACGATCCACCGCGTCTCGGAGGACCTGCTCGAGATCACCGAGCTCGCGCAGTGGTTCCACGGCGCCGGCACCCCGGCGGCCGTCTGCTCCACGCACGTGATGAGCACCAAGGACGACTTCCTGTTCCTCGGCTCCTACAACGCCGGCCTGCAGGTCGTCGACCTGTCCGACCCGGGCAAGCCGGTGCGGGCGGGCCAGTACATCGCGGCCGGTGCCAACTCCTGGGGGGCACTGGTGCACCGGAACGCTCCGGGCTACACCGTGTACGTCGGCGACTTCGGCGCCCGCGGGCTCGACGTGTTCGACTTCGTGCCGGCCGGGGTGAGCGACGCCTGCCAGGGCCGCGACATCACTCTCGCGGCCGGCGAGAAGCTGGTCGAGCACACCGTGTACATGCGAGGCGAGAACGAGGTCGGCAACGTGGACGCGTACAACGAGATCGTCGACGGCGCCCCGCGACTGGTGATGACCGACGAGGCGCCCGCCGGCACCCGGGCCAAGACCTTCGCGGGCAAGAACTACGTGGTGGGTCCGAACAGCGCATCGGCACCCAACTTCCTGCTCGGCTACTGGGCCCGTGAGCTGCCCAAGGCCTCGCGCGTGGTGTGTGCCGAGGCCGTGGTCTACGCCGCCACCACGCAGGGCAAGCTGACGCTGCAGCTGTGGGCCGACGGTGAGCAGCTCACCGGGGTCGCCGGAGCGTCGACGCCGCGCGCGGCGGCGCCCTACCGGGTGAACTTCGGCCCGCTCGACCGCCGCGTCAGTGTCGACCTGCTGGTCCAGGCGGTGCACGACACGCCCGGCTCGCTGCTGTACTACGACGCCGTGTCGCGTCCGTCCTGGCTCACCTACGTGACGGTCGAGAAGGCCTGACGCAGCTCGTCCGCGACGGCGGCCGTCCCCTTCCGGGTCGGCCGCCGTCGTCGTCAGATCGCCGCCTCCGGCACGGAGGATTTCTCCTGCCGGCGGCGAACTGGTCCAGCAACCCGCCCTGTTCCCGCAGCCCCGCCCCGCGAAAGAGGTGCCCCCGGTGCGACGAGGTGCCCGCCCCGTCCTCGCCCTCGTGGTGGCCGGCGCGCTGACGGCCACGGTCGCCAGCAGCAATGCGGCCGACCCCGTCAGCACGCAGGTCCTGCGTGGCGTCACGGTCCCGGTCGGGTTCGGCGTCACGGTGTTCGCCGAGCTGCCCGGCCTGCCGACCAGCCTGACGCACGGGCCCGACGGCCGCGTCTACCTGACGGTCATGGATCCGTCGTTCACCCGTGGGACCGTCGTGGCGGTCGACGACCTCGGCGGGATCGGCGGGACGCAGCAGACCGTGGCGACCGGCTTCACCCGCCCGCTGGGCATCACCTTCGGCCCCGACGGCGCGCTCTACGTCAGCGACACCGCCGACAACCGCGGGAAGGTCGTCGCGCTCACCGACCAGGACGACGACGGCGCCTTCGAGACGCGCCGCACCGTCATCGGAAACCTGCCCAACGGTCAGCACCAGACCAACGGCCTGGGCTTCGGGCCGGACGGGATGCTGTACGTCGCCAACGGCAACGCCACCGACGACGGCCTCGAGTGCGGGCCCGAGCCGTTCGTGCCGCTGGAGTGCCCCGCCCCGGAGGTCGTGCCGTGGTCCGGGTCGGTGTTGCGGGTGGACCCGAGGTGGACGGACGTGGACCTGCTGACCGACGTCAGCCTCGCCCGCGACCCGGAGCCGGGGCGCCTTCACGTGGACGACGTCCTCGCCGCCCGCGGCCTGCGCAACATCTACGGGCTGGACTTCCTGCCCTCCGACCCGACCTGGCTCTACACCTGGATGAACGGGTCCGACGACCCGTCGAGCAGCGAGCCGCTCTACCGGACGAACATCGCCGACACACGACCGGTCACCGACGCGACCGGAGCCACCAGCGAGCGGCACGTCGTCGACGACATGGGCTTCCCGTCCTGCCTGTACGACCCGCACCGCAACGACTTCCCCATGCCGGAGGTCGGCAGCCACGACCACCCCGGCAGCCTCGAGCCCGAGAACAACCCGAACCAGGCCGTGCTCGACGCGTTCGGTTCGTGCCGCAAGGGATCGGTCACCCGCCCGCTCGCCTTCACCACCGAGGGCCACGAGGGCTCCACCGGCGTGGCCTTCGAGCGCGGCGACAACTTCCCCGAGCGGTACGACGGCGACCTGTTCGCCGCGATGTCGGGGAGCATGTGGAACCTCAACGGCGCGCAGGTCACCGGCCGCAAGGTCCTGCACGTCGACCTCGACGACGCCGGCCAGGTCGTCGCGCAGCGCGAGTTCTTCACCTCGCCGTTCCCGATGGACGTCGCGTTCAGCCGCGACGGGGCGATGTACGTCGCCGACCTGACGGGCTCGGTCTACCGCATCGAGCACGTCGCCGACACCCCCGACAGCGTCACGGTGCGCATGGTCAACGGGCAGTTCGTGCCGCAGGTCGTCACCGTGTCCAAGCGCATGTCCGTCCGGTGGGTGAACGAGGACACCGTGCCGCGTGACGTGCGCGCCACCACCGAGGTCGCCGACCGACCGCCGGTCCTGCGTCCCGGCACTGCCATCAACTCCCCCGGCCTGGTCCCGCCCGGGGGCGAGCACGTCCACCGCTTCGGCGACGCCGTCGGCGCCTACGCCTACGACTCGTCCACCAGCCCCACGATGCGAGGCGTCCTCGTCGTCGCACCCGTCGACCGCTGATCCAGGAGACCCACCCATGCGCAGCCTCCGCCTCGCGACCGCCGCCGTCGCCGTCGGCCTCGTCGCCGCCGCGATGCCCGCCTGGTCGCACATCCCGGCCATCGGCACGACGATCTTCGAGGAGCTCGAGGTGACGTCGTCCGACACCGGGATCTCGGTCTCGGGTCTGGTGACCTACGGCGGTCAGTCACCGGTGGTGCTGGCCACCGACGCCGCGGGCGACAACACCGGCGGGGCCGCCACCCAGCCGCTCGGCGTCGACCTCACCGGGCTGGCCCTCGCCCAGCGCGAGGCCGACTCCGAGGACCTCACCTTCGAGCTGCGCCTGGCCGACCTGCGCACGCCGCGCGGCACGCCGGAGTCCGTCCAGTACAACTGGGACGTCGAGGTCGACGGCGGCGCGGCCAGGGGCGGCAGCAACTGGTCCATCAAGACGATGGGCACGCGGCTCTCCACGGCCAGCCTCTCGCCCTGGGCCGCAGTGCACACCTGCGAGCCCGGCGGCACCGCCAACGCGTCGTTCACCTGCACGCAGACCACGCCGGTGGAGGCGGTGTACGACACCGCTTCCAAGACGGTGTACGTCAACGTGCCGATGTCCGCGATCGGTGCGAAGCCCGGCTCGGTCATCAGCGCCTGGCCCAGGGCCGGCAGCCCGGTCTGGGTGGGCGCGACCGCCGCGGGCGCCCGCACGCTCATCGAGACCTACGACGGCGTCGCCGATCACGCCCGGTTCACGGTCCCCTCCGGCCCGTCCGTGGAGGTGACGGTGACCAGCGCGGGCACCGGTGCGCCGGTCGACCACACCCGGCTGGACGCGCGGAACGGCGACCGCTTCAGCTCTGCGATCGGCGTCGGACCCGGCACCTACGACGTGACGGTTCAGGCCTGCTTCGCCGGCAACTGCGCCACCCGGGTCGTCGAGACCACGGTCGGGAGCTGACATGAGGGCCGCCTCGCGCCGCCGACGCGCACTCGGCATCGCTCTCGCGGCCGCGCTCCTGGGCTCCGCACAGGTCGCCATCGCGGGTGTGGGCGTCCCGCTCCCCACGTCGAAGGACATGGAGCTGGCCTGGACGCACCCGGCCGCGGGTGCCGCGTCGGTCGACTTCTTCGAGCGCAAGGCCGACGACGGCGCCGTCACGCGGTACGCCGCTGTGGGTGTCATGGGTCATGGCGTCGACTTCGTCGACGTCACCGTCCCCGACCGCGCCGTCGTCGTCGGTCGCTACGTGAGCCCGGGCGTGCACTACCACACCGACGTCCGCGTCAACGTGGCCCGCGACATCCTCGTCATGAACGTGGACAGCCCCGGCGCGACCGTGGCACAGGGCATCGGGCCGGGCGTCGAGTTCGTCGACATCTCGGACCTGTCGGCGCCGGCGCAGCTGGGCGTCGTACCGGGCCTCGACGGCCCGCACAAGCTGGCGCTGGTCGGCGACAACCACGTGTACACGACGCTGCCGACGTTCATCCTCGACTACACCGACCCGACTGCGCCGAAGAACCTCGGGCGGCCGGGCCACATCTGCGGGCACGCCTTCGCGCTCGACCCGAACGACCCCTCGATCGCCTACGCCGGATCCTGCACCCGCTACAAGTGGGTCGTCCTCGACGTGTCCGACCCCGCCGCGCCGAAGGTCATCTCCGACAACGTCGACCTCGGCATCGACACCCCGCACGAGGCGCTGCCCTCGCCGGACTCCTCGTTCGTCGCGGTGAGCGACCTGCGCGCCGACTACACGCAGACCACCTGCCCCGGCGGCGGCATCCACTTCTACGACATCAGCGGCAAGCACACCCAGCCGAGCTCCGCCGGTCCGGCCAGCCGCACCAACCCGATCAAGATGGGAACCTGGTTCCCGCCGTTCACCGGCGGCGGGACGCTCACCGGCGGTGCGCCCGCCTCGACCGGCATGTGGGGCAGCTGCACCGCGCACGGGCTGAACATGCCGACCGAGCGCATCGTGCTGGCCGACGGGCACTACATGGCCGGCGGCTGGCTGATGGACCCGCGCCGCGTCAACGGCGGCGACGGCCCCTATCGCGAGTACACGGCGCGGCCCGGGACGGGGCTCGGCCCCACGACCTGGGGCACCACGCTCGCCAACTGGACCGTGCCGGGCAACCTGCTCTGGTACCTCGAGTGGGCCCCGTTCGACGACCCGGTGTACGACCGGTTCCTGTTCGCCGTCTCGCCCGACCGCGGCCTGGAGGTGCTGCGGCACACCGGCCCGCTCCCGCTGAAGGTGGCGCGCCTGGAGGCGACGTCCGCCGGCGGCACGGTCACCGGCGCGCTGCGTCGGCACCCCGTGCTGACCGCCGACGGCTGGGTGTCCAAGCCGCTCGCCGGTCAGGTTCTGACCCTCACCGCCGGCGGGGCGACGGCCACGGTGACCACCGGCGAGGACGGCGCGTTCAACGCGCCCGCACCGGGTGCCGGGCCGGTGACGGTCGCATGGGCCGGTGACGACGCGTTCGAGCCGGCCACGACCACCGCGCGCTGAGCCGCGCCGAGGGACCGCTCGGGCCGACGTCGACTCACTCGCCCTCGAGGTCGCCCTCGAGCTCGAGGTAGGTGCGCTTGAGCCCTGCGACCGTCTCGGCCGACGGCTGCTCCCACAGGCCGCGGTCGGCGGCCTCGAGCAGCCGCTCGGCGACGCCGCGCAGCGCCCACGGGTTGCTCTTGGCCATGAAGGCCCGGTTGGTCTCGTCGAAGACGTAGGTCTGCGCGAGCTTGTCGTACATCCAGTCGTCGACCACGCCCGCTGTGGCGTCGTAGCCGAACAGGTAGTCGACGGTGGCGGCCATCTCGAAGGCCCCCTTGTAGCCGTGCCGCTGCATGGCGGAGACCCACTTCGGGTTGACGACGCGCGCCCGGAACACCCGGTGCGTCTCCTCCTGCAGCGTGCGCGTGCGCACCGTGTCGGGCACCGCGCTGTCACCGACGTAGGCCTCGGGAGAGGTGCCGGTGAGCGCGCGGACCGCCGCGACCATGCCGCCGTGGTACTGGAAGTAGTCGTCGCTGTCGACGATGTCGTGCTCGCGGGTGTCCTGGTTCTTCGCCGCGACGCGCACCCGCCGGTAGACGCGCTCCATGTCCCCGCGCGCCTCCGTCCCGTCGAGGCCCTGGCCGTAGGCGTAGCCGCCCCAGACGGCGTACACCTCGGCCAGGTCGGCGTCGGTCTTCCAGTCGCGCGAGTCGATCAGCGGCAGCAGCCCCGCGCCGTACGCGCCGGGCTTGGAGCCGAACACCCGGGCCGTGGCCCGGCGCAGGTCGGCGCCGCCGGCGACGTCGGCGTCGACGTGCGCCTTGAGCAGGTTGTCCTCGGCCCGTTCGTCGAGCCCGGCGACCAGGCGCACTGCCTCGTCGAGCATCGCGACGACGTGCGGGAAGGCGTCGCGGAAGAACCCGCTGATGCGCAGCGTGACGTCGATCCGCGGCCGGCCGAGCTCCTCGAGCGCCACGACCTCGAGTCCCGTGACACGCCGCGACGCCGGGTCCCACACCGGCCGGACGCCGAGCAGCCACAGCGCCTCGGCGATGTCGTCGCCGGCGGTGCGCATCGCGCTGGTGCCCCAGACGACCAGGCCGACCGACGCCGGGTACACGCCGTGGTCGGCGAGGTACCGCGACAGCAGCGAGTCGCCGAGGGCCTGGCCGACCGCCCACGCGTTCCGCGAGGGGATCGCCTTCGGGTCGACGGAGTAGAAGTTGCGGCCGGTCGGCAGGACGCCGACGAGGCCGCGGGTCGGCGAGCCGGACGGGCCGGGCGGCACGAACCCGCCGGACAGCCCGTGCAGCAGGTGGCCGATCTCGTCGGTCGTGCGCGCCAGGCGCGGCACCACCTCCTCGCAGGCGAAGCGCAGCACCGCCTCGACGTCGGCGAGGTCGTCGCGCTCGAGCACGTCCTGCACGATCGACGGGACGGTGGAGGCGTCCCAGCCCTTCACGTCCACCGACTGCACGAGCCGGCGCGCCATCGACTCCAGCTCGTCGGCCTGCCGGCGGTCGTCCTCGACCAGCCCGTAGGCGGCACCGAGCGCCCGGCGCAGCCCCGGCAGCGCGCCGGCCGCGCCGCCCCAGGTCTGCTGCGCACGAAGCACACCGAGCACCAGGTCGACCTGCGCCTCCCCCGCCGGCGGCAGCCCGAGCACGTGCAGTCCGTCGCGGATGAGGACGTCCTTCACCTCGCACAGGTAGCCGTCGACGTGCAGCAGGAAGTCGTCGAACTCCTCGTCGCTGGGCGTCTCCGACACGTGCAGGTCGTGGTGCAGCTGCGCGGCGGTGACGAGGTCCCAGATCTGCCCGCGGATGGTCGGGAGCTTGGCCGGGTCCATCGCCTGCACCTGCGCGTACTCGTCGAGCAGGTGCTCGAGCTGCGCCATCTCGTCGTAGGTCTCCGCTCGCGCCATCGGCGGCACCAGGTGGTCGACGACGGTCGCGTGCGCGCGGCGCTTGGCCTGCGTGCCCTCACCCGGGTCGTTGACGATGAACGGGTAGAACAGCGGCAGGTCCTGCAGCACGGCGTCCGGCGCGTCGTCGGCGCCGAGCCCGAGGCCGCGGCCTGGCAGCCACTCGAGCGTGCCGTGCTTGCCCAGGTGCACGACGGCGTGCGCGCCGAAGCTCTCGGACAGCCAGCGGTAGGCGGCCAGGTAGTGGTGCGACGGCGGCAGGTCCGGGTCGTGGTAGATCGCGATCGGGTTCTCGCCGAAGCCGCGGGGCGGCTGGATCATCAGCACGACGTTGCCGTACTGCAGCGCGGCCAGCACGATGTCCGACCCGTCGACGTACAGCGAGCCCGGCGGCTCGCCCCAGTGCTCGGTCATCGCGTCGCGCAGCGAGGCGGGCAGCGTGGCGAACCAGCGCGTGTAGTCGGCGAGCGGGACGCGCGCAACGGCGGCGCTGAGCTGCTCCTCGGTCAGCCACTCGACGTCGTGGCCCCCGGCGGCGATGAGGGTGTGCACCAGCTCGTCGCCGTCCTCGGGGAAGCTCCCGCAGTCGTAGCCGGCGGCCCGCATCGCCTGCAGCAGCCGCACCGCCGACGCCGGGGTGTCGAGGCCGACGGCGTTGCCGACGCGCGAGTGCTTGGTCGGGTAGCTCGACAGCACCAGCGCGAGCCTCTTCTCGCCGTTCGGCACGTGCCGCAGCCGGGCGTGCGCGACGGCCGTGCCGGCGACGCGGGCCGCCCGCTCGGGGTCGGCGACGTAGACGTGCAGGCCGTCGTCGGTGGTCTCCTTGAACGAGAACGGCGCGGCGATGAGGCGGCCGTCGAACTCCGGGATCGCCACCTGCATCGCGGCGTCGATCGGCGCGAGCCCGGCGTCGGAGGCCGCCCACTCCGCGCGCGACGACGTGACGCACAGCCCCTGCAGCACCGGCACGTCGAGCCGGGTCAGCGCGCTGGCGTCCCACCCCTCGGCGTCGGAGGCGTTGGAGCCGCCCGAGGCGAGCACGGTGACCACGAGCGCGTCGGCGCCGGACAGGAGCTCGTCGACCACCGGCAGGCGACCCTCGCCGTCGGGACGCAGCGACGCGGCGTAGACCGGCAGCGCGTTGCCGCCGGCGGCCTCGACGGCGTCGCACAGCACGTCGACGAACGCGGTGTTGCCGCTGATCTCGTGCGCCCGGTAGTAGACGACGCCGACGGTCGGACGGGCCGGGTCGTGCGCTCGCCCGCCGCGGACGCCGTGCGCGGGCAGCGGCTCCGGCGGCGCGAAGCCGTGGCCGGTGAGCAGGACAGTGTCGGACAGGAACGCCACGAGCTCGCGCAGGTTGGTGCTGCCGCCCTCGCGCAGGTAGGAGGCGGCGTCGGACACCACGCCGGCCGGCACGGTGGAGGCCGCCGTCAGCTCGGCGTCGACGCCCTCGCCGCCGACCGCGACCACCGGCACCCGGCGTGCGGCGGCGTCGGCGAGCAGGGCGTCGAAGCCCTCCCACGCCTGCCGGCCGCCGAGCAGCCGCACGACGACGAGCTCGACACCGTCGAGGTCGACTTCGTCGAGGCGGGTGGGGTTGGCCAGCCGCAGCGGGAGCGCCGGGTCGGCGACCGCGCGGGCGGCGAGCAGGTCGGTGTCGGCGGTGGACAGCAGGAGCAGGCTCACCCGCTCCATCCTGCCTGCCCGTCGCGCCGGCGGACCGGTCAGACGAAGGGACCGCGCGTCGACAGCTCGTGGACGACGGTGTCGTCGACGTCGCAGAGGACGTCCTCCTCGACGGCGACGACGCCGCTGACGGTGCGGGCGGAGGCCTCGGCCGTCCACGCCGAGGAGCGCAGCTCGGTCCACCCGGCCAGCCGGACCACGCCGTCGCGCACCTCGACGTCGAGGCGGCGGGCGGCGTCGCCGAGCGACGTGCGCAGGACGTCCTCCACGTCGCGAGCGATCTCGGCGTCGTCGCGCAGGTAGCAGCGGAGCACGTCGCTGCGGGTGAGGATGCCGACAAGCCTGCCGTCGTCGACCACGACCACCCGGCCCACGCCCTCGCGCGCCATGGTGTGCAGGGCCTCGCACACCAGCGCGTCCGGCCCGACGGTCACGGCCGGCGACCGCATCAGTGCCCCGGCGGTCGTCGCCCCGGCCTTGCGCCGGTGCTCGCGGCGCTCCTTGCCGCCGAGCAGCAGCTCGGTCCAGCCGGCGGGCTGCTCGTCGTGGCAGGTCAGGTCCGAGGCGCTGACGACGCCGACGACGACACCGTCCTCGACCACCGGGACGGCGTCGACACCGCGCTCGACGAGGGTGCGGACGGCGGTCTTGAAGGAGGCGTCGGGCGGGAGGGACACCACGTCCCCCGTCATGACGCTGTGAACTGCGGTGTTCCTCAACGGGCACCTCCTGAGGCGATCCCCTCGCCGACGGTACGCCTCTGCAGGCCGCGTTCCAAGACCTCGCTCAGAGGCCGTCGCGCAGCTCGGCGACCAGCGACCGGACGACCGCTCGCAGGTCGCCCCCGGTGGCCTCGGCGACGGCCCGCTGGCGCTGGTAGCTGGCCCCGCGCACCGGGATGTCGGCGACGCTGTCCAGCTCTGCCACGCAGTCGAGCTGCTTGGCCACCGGCGCCAGCCGCTCGAGCAGGTCGTGCAGGTCGTCGACGACCATCCGCTCGTGGCCGGCGGCGTCCAGGATGATCTCGGCGTCCAGCCCGTAGCGCGCCGAGCGCCACTTGTTCTCCTGCACGTGCCAGGGCGGCATGATCGGCAGCTCGCCGCCGTCGTCGAGGCGCCGGTCGAGGTCGACGACCAGGCAGTGCGTGAGCGCAGTGAGGGCGGCGACCTCCTGCAGCGTCGGCAGCCCGTCGCACACCCGCACCTCGACGGTGCCGAGCGGGGGCGACGGGCGCACGTCCCACCGGATGTCGGCCAGCCCGTCGATGACTCCGGTGGTCATCAGGTCGTCGACGTAGGCGGTGTACTCCGACCACTGCGAGAACTGGAACGGCAGCCCGGCGGTCGGCAGCTGCTGGAACAGCAGGGCGCGGTTGCTGGCGTACCCGGTGTCCTGGCCGGACCAGAACGGCGAGGACGCCGACAGCGCCTGCAGGTGCGGGTACCAGGTGAGCATCGAGCTGACGATCGGCATGACCTTCGCGGCCGAGCCGATGCCGACGTGGCAGTGCACCCCGTAGATGACCATCTGCCGGCCCCAGTACCGGGTGCGGTCGATGAGGGTGGCGTAGCGGTCGCCCTCGGTGACCTGCTGGTCCTCCCACCGGGCGAACGGGTGGGTGCCCGCCGCGAACATGTCCACGCCCATCGGTGCGGTGACCGCGCGCAGCGACGACAGCGTGCCGGCCAGGTCGTCCACCGCCTCGGCGACGGTGTCGCAGATCCCGGTGACGGCTTCGACGGTGTTGACCAGCAGCTCCTTCTTCACCTTCAGCGACTCGACCCCGGCGTCGCAGGCCGCGGCGATGACCTCGGCGGCCACCGGCACCAGGTCGCCGGTGTCGGCGTCGACCAGCGCCAGCTCCCACTCGACGCCCAGCGTCGGCCGCGGTGAGGACTGGAAGTCGATGCGCACGGCGCTGCCGTACCCGCGGCAGGCCCGATCAGCGCAAGGTCCGTAGCCGAATGCCCGATTCGTCACTACCGTGCGGTTCCACCGTCCTGGAGGCCGTCATGAGCACAGCAGTCGTCGATGCCGACGCGGCGGAGAGAGCGGGCACCGCCGCGGCTGTCGAGCTCGTGCTCGACGCCCCGGTGACCGACCTGCGGGACGCCGTCCCGGACGAGCTGAGGGCGGCGGGCCCGTCCGCCGCGCCGGCGCCGGCGCCGGGCTGCCCCTGCGGCTGCGGCGAGACCGAGCTGCTGCTCCGAGCCCGCGGGGGCGACGAGCGGGCGGTGGAAGAGCTCCTCGACCGGTACCGGGCGCTGGCTCGCGCCAAGGCGCGGTCGTACTTCCTGCTCGGCGGCGAGCACGACGACGTGCTCCAGGAGGGCATGATCGGCCTGTACAAGGCGATCAGGGACTACGCGCCGGATCTGGGCGTGCCGTTCGGGGCCTTCGCCGAGATGTGCGTCACCCGGCAGCTGGTGAGCGCCGTGCGCGCGGCGGGCCGGCACAAGCACGCACCGCTGACCCGCGCCGCCTCGCTCGACGAGCCGGTGCGGGGCCAGGACGACCTTCGCCTGGCCGACCTGCTGCCGGCCGCGTCGGCCGCCGACCCCGCGGACGCCGTGGTCTCCGCCGACGAGGTGCGTGCGCTGCAGCAGCACTTCGCCCAGGTGCTGTCCGACCTCGAGCAGCAGGTGCTGCGCCACCACGTGGAGGGCAAGTCCTACGACCAGATCGCGGCGATGCTGCAGCGGCACGTCAAGTCGGTCGACAACGCGCTCCAGCGGATCAAGCGCAAGCTCGAGACCCACCTCGAGGGGCGCCTCGCCGAGGCGTAGGGGTCGGGTCACGCCGGTCGGGTCACGCCGGTCGGGTCACGCCGGCTGCGGCGCCCCTGGCGGCACGAACGGCAGCCCGCCCGGCGCGCCGTGCTCCAGCAGTCGCAGCACGGCGTCGGTGTCGAGGTGGTCGGCCACCAGGTCGCCGAGCGCGTCGAGCCGGGCCTGGCGCACCGCCTCGAACGAGACCGTTCCCGGCGCCCAGTCGCGCCCCGTCTCGGCCGCCACCTCGCCGAGCAGCGCGCGCCGCACGCCGTCGCTCTCGAGCGCGCCGTGCCACACCGTGCCGCGGACGGCACCGACCCGGCAGCCCTCGCGCGGCGAGAACATCGGCTCGCCGTCGTCGACCGCGATGCGGCCGTGGTGGATCTCGTAGGCGGTGGTCACCGGGTGCCCGCCGTAGGAGCCGGCGGGCCGGCCGAGCACCTTGTCGGCACCGAAGACGGTGCGCACCGGCAGCAGGCCGAGCCCGTCGATTGCACCGGCCCGCGACTCGACGTCGTCGAGGATCGACCGGCCGAGCATCTGGTAGCCGCCGCAGATGCCGAGCACCGGGCGGCCGGCGGCGGCGCGGCGGGCGAGCTCGACGTCGAGCCGGCGCTCGCGCAGCCAGCCGAGGTCGGCGACGGTGGCCCGGGTGCCGGGGAGCACGACGAGGTCGGCGTCGGCGAGCTCCTCCGGGGTGGTCGCGAAGCGCACGAGCACACCGGGTTCGCTGCGCAGCGCGTCGACGTCGGTCCAGTTCGACAGCCGCGGCAGGCGCACCACCGACACGCGCAGGACATCAGGGCCGACCGCCGGCAAGGGCGCGACCGGGGCGGAGAGCCCGAGCGAGTCCTCGACGTCGAGCTCGAGCCCCTCGGTCCACGGCAGGACGCCGAGCACCGGCCGGCCGGTGAGCGAGCGAAGCATCTCCAGGCCCGGTTCGAGCAGCGCGACGTCGCCGCGGAACTTGTTCACGACGAACCCGGCCACGAGCGCCTGGTCCTGCTCCGACAGCAGCGCCACCGTGCCGAACAGCGCCGCGAACACCCCGCCGGGGTTGATGTCGCCGACGACGACGACCGGCAGCCGCGCCGCACGGGCGAGGCCCATGTTGGCGATGTCGGTGGCGCGCAGGTTGATCTCGGCGGGTGAGCCCGCGCCCTCGCACACGACGACGTCGTAGCGCGACCGCAGGTCGGCCAGGCACGCCAGCGACACCTCGAGCAGCTCGGCCTTGTGCTGCCGGTAGGAGGTGGCGGAGACGTCCGCCCACGGCTTGCCGAGCACGACGACCTGCGAGGTCCGGTCGCTGCCGGGCTTGAGCAGCACCGGGTTCATCGCGGCCTCGGGCGCGATGCCCGCCGCCGCGGCCTGCATCGCCTGCGCCCGGCCGATCTCGGCGCCGTCGGCGGTGACCGTGCTGTTGAGCGACATGTTCTGCGCCTTGAACGGCGCCACCTTCACCCCCTGCCGCGCCAGCCACCGGCACAGCCCGGCGGTGACGACGGACTTGCCGGCGTCCGACGTCGTGCCGGCGACGAGCAGGGCGCCCGCGGTCACCGGCGGGCCCGGTCGAGCAGCAGCCGGGTCCCGACGGCGAGTGCCCCGGCGCATCCCGCCACCGCGGCCGACAGCCGGGTGGCGCGGCCGACGTCGGCGACGTCGGGTGCGGGGCCGTCGCCGAGCAGCGGCCGGTCCTCGACGCGGCCGGCGTAGGAGAGCCGGCCGCCGAGGGTCCGGCCGAGCGCACCGGCGAAGGCCGCCTCCACCGGGCCGGCGTTGGGGCTCGGGTGCTTGCCGCCGTCGCGCCGCCAGACGTGCAGCGCCGCGCGCGACCGCCCGCCCACGACGGGCGCGAGCGCGACGGCCAGCGCGGCGGTGAGCCGGGCCGGCAGCAGGTTCGCGACGTCGTCGGCGCGGGCGGCGGCCCAGCCGAACCGGGCGTACCGCGGCGAGCGGTGCCCGACCATCGCGTCGAGCGTGTTGACCGCGCGGTAGCCGAGCAGGCCGGGCACGCCGAGCAGCGCCCCCCACATCAGCGGCCCGACGACGGCGTCGCTGGTGTTCTCCGCGACCGACTCGACGGTCGCCCGGGCCAGGCCCTCGGCGCGCAGCTGCGAGGGGTCTCGGCCGCACAGGTGCGGCAGCCGCGCGCGGGCGCCGGCGAGGTCGTCGTCCTCCAGCAGCGCGGACATCGCCCGCGCCTCCCTGCGCAGCGTCGTGCCGCCGAGGACCGCCCAGGTCGCGAGCGCGGTGACCGCCGCTGCTGAGCCCGGCCCGCGGGCCGTGCGGGCGGCCGCCGCCCCCAGCAGCGCCGCGCCGCCGGTCAGCGCCGCGGCATAGACCACCCCGGCGCCGCGGGCGTCCCGGTGCAGGA
This sequence comes from Mycobacteriales bacterium, assembly GCA_035540755.1. Lineage (GTDB taxonomy): Bacteria > Actinomycetota > Actinomycetes > Mycobacteriales > SCTD01 > DATLGD01. The sequence goes on from DATLGD010000170.1 coordinate 27,355, forward strand.
GCTGCTCGACGCGGCCGGCCAGCGTGCCGAACGCCGCCACGGGGTGCGCTCGGCGGGGGTCGCCGAGCAGCGCGTCGAGGCCCATCCCGAGGGCGAGGC
>DATLGD010000171.1:0-6974 GCA_035540755.1 Mycobacteriales bacterium
CCGCCGCGCCCGAGGCACCGGCCGGGACGGCCGGGGATGCGACCGGCCGGCGACGGCGCGGCGGGCGCGGCCGGGGCGCTCGCGGCCGGGGCGGCAGAGGCGTCGGCGGCGGGGGCTGCGGGAGCGGCCTTGGCCGGGGCCTTCCTCGTTGCCTTGGCGGGGGCGCTGCCGGCAGCGGCGGGCGGGAAGGCCTCGCGCAGCTTGCGGGCGACGGGGGCCTCGACGGTGGACGAGGCGGACTTGACGAACTCGCCGTTGTCCTTCAGCCAGGACAGGACGTCCTTGCTGGACTGGCCGAGCTCCTTGGCGAGCTCGTGAACTCTTGCTTTCCCGGGCACTGGACTCCTGTCTGGCCCGGGACCGTTCCCAAGCCTGGCTGCTACTGCATGCGGGTGCTGCTCATCGGTGCTGGCTCATCGAGTGCTCATGCGGCGTCTCGACCTGCTCTCTGAGAAGGGGGTGGTGGTGCTCGTGCTCAAGCCGGCGGGCCGGCGTCCCTCACCGCGGCTCGCACCGCCGAGGCGTCGAGCGGACCCGGCAGGCGCAGGGCCCGGGGGAACGCCCGCCGCGTGTCGGCGAGGTCGATGCAGTGGGGGTCGGGGTGCACGGAGGCGCCCCGTCCTGGCAGGCGCCGGGCGGGATCGGGGACCAGCCGGCCCTCGACCGCCACGACGCGCAGCAGGTCGGCCCGGGCCACGCGTTCCCGGCAGCCCACGCAGGTGCGCACCGGGCCCGGTGGACGGACCGGCTGCGAGTCTAGCGCGCCGGCGCGTCCGCTCCGGCGCGCGCCGCCCGGCCGGCCGCGGCGCTGGCCACCCGGGCTCATCCCGCCGGCGGGCGGGAGCTGCCGGCCTCGGGAGCCGCCGTCGCAGCCGCACCCGGCACGCCGGCGGGCGCCGCGTCGCTGCGGATGTCGATCCGCCAGCCGGTGAGCCGCGCGGCGAGCCGGGCGTTCTGCCCCTCCTTGCCGATGGCGAGCGACAGCTGGTAGTCCGGCACCACCACCCGGCAGGAGCGCTGCAGCGCGTCGACGACCTCGACCGAGCTGACCCGTGCCGGCGACAGCGCGCTGGCCACGAACCGCGCCGGGTCGTCCGAGAAGTCGACGATGTCGATCTTCTCGCCGTGCAGCTCGGTGGTGACCGCCCGGACCCGCGCGCCCATCTGCCCGATGCAGGCGCCCTTGGCGTTCAGCCCGGCCACCTTCGACCGGACGGCGATCTTGCTGCGGTGGCCGGCCTCGCGGGCGATCGCCACGATCTCGACCGACCCGTCGGCGATCTCGGGCACCTCGAGCGCGAACAGCCCGCGCACCAGGTCGGGGTGGGTGCGGCTGACGGTCACCGAGACGCCGCGGTGGCCGCGGGTCACGCTGATCACCCGGCAGCGCAGCCGGGTGCCGTGGTCGTAGCTCTCGCCGGGCACCTGCTCGGCCGGCGGCAGGACCGCCTCGAGCGCATCCTCGGCCGCACCCAGCTTGACCATGACGTTGCGGTTCGGCGGGGCGCCGGGCCGCTGCGGCGCCTGCTGCACCACGCCCGCCACGACGTCGCCCTCGCGGCCGGCGTACTCGCCGTAGGAGACGTCGGTCTCGGCGTCGCGGAGCCGTTGCACCACCACCTGCTTGGCCGTCGTGGCGGCGATCCGTCCGAAGCCCTCAGGGGTGTCGTCGTACTCGCCGACGACGACGCCGTCGTCGTCGGTCTCCTGCACGAGCACGACGGCGTCGCCGGCCTTGCGGTCGAGCACCACGCGGGCGCGCGGCTGAGCGCCCTCGGTGTGCTTGTAGGCGGTGAGCAGGGCGGTCTCGATCGTCTCGACGACGAGGTCGAGGGACAGCCCCTTCTCGCGCACCAGCATCTTCAGCGCGCTCATGTCGATCTTCATGCGTCGTCCTCCTCGTCGGCGCCCGGCCGGGAGAACTCGACCTGCACGGTGCCGCGGGCGACCTCGGCGTACGGCAGCGCCCGGGGGGCACCGTCGACCTCCAGCACGAGGCCGCCGTCGTCGTCCTCGTCGGCCTCGAGCACCCGGCCGGTCGCCGTGCCGCCGTCGACCAGCGCGGCCTGGACCAGGCGGCCGCGGTTGCGCCGCCAGTGCCGCGGGGCGGTGAGCGGGCGGTCGACGCCGGGCGAGCTCACCTCGAGCACGTAGGAGGCGCCGAAGACGCCGGGCTCGGCCTCGTCGAGGGCGTCGAGGGCCTCGCTGATGTCGCGGCTGACGTCGGCGACGTCGTCCAGGCTGACCCCGCCGTCCTTGTCGACGACGACGCGCACGACGCTGCGCTTGCCGGCCGGGCTGACGGTGACGTCCTCGAGGTCGTGGCCGGTGGGGCCGACGACCGGGCCGAGCAGGTCGAGGAGCCGGGTCCGCAGGGCGCTCACGGGGGGCTCCTCTGTCCAGTTGGGCGTGCGGGTCGTGCGTCCGCCGCGGACGTCCGCGGCGGCGGCCCCGACACTAGCGGCCCTGCCGGTGCCACGCCGGAGGCGCTCCCGCGCCTGTGGTTGGCTCGGTCCCCGTGGGAGCGCGGGACGAGCGGGAGGTGCCCCGCCGGACCGTGCTCACCGGTGGTCTCGCGCTTCTCGCCGGCGGGGGCCTTGCCGGCTGCACCTCGCTGCCCGGCCGATCAGAGCCGGACGGGCCGCCGGCCCCTCACCCCGACGTGGTGCTCGCCGACCAGGCGGCGCTGCGCGAACGCCGCCTGATCGCCGCCTACGACGCCGTCATGCAGCGCGCGCCCGAGCTCGCCGAGCGGCTGGCGCCGCTGCGGGCCCAGCACGCCGAGCACCTCGCCGCGCTCGGCGTCCCCGCGCTGCCGGCCCCCGCCGCGGCGCCGGCAGCCGCAGCCCCGACGGCCGAGCCCACCGGTCCGCCGACGCCGGCCCCTGTCGCGCCGCCGCCGCTGCCGGACGACCCTGCCGCCCTGCTGCCGGCGCTCGCGGACCTCGAGCGCCGAGCGGCGACGGCGCACGCCGGAGCGGCCGTGCGCTCCGGTCGCGGGCTCGCGGTGGTGCTCGCCTCGGCCGCCGCCAGCGAGGCCTCGCACCCCCTGGCGCTCGCGTGACCGAGCTGGAGGACCGGCTGCTCACCGCGCTGCTCGAGGCCGAGCACGCCGCGCTCTACGGCTACGGCGTGCTCGGCGCCCGGCTCGACGACGACACCCGGCCGGCCGCCCTGGCCGCCGCCGGGGCGCACCGCAGCGCCCGCGACCGGCTGACCGGGCTGCTGCGGTCGCGGGACGTGGAGCCGCCACCGCCCCAGGTCGCCTACGAGGCGTCCGTCGACGGGCAGCAGGACGCCCTCGCCCTCGCGGTGCGGCTCGAGAGCGGCCTGTCGACGCTGTTCCGCGACCTGGTCGGCAGCACCGACGACCCGCGGCTGCGCCGGCTCGCGGTCGACGGGCTCACCGAGACCGCCGTGCGCGCGGCCTCCTGGCGGGTGCTGCTCGGCGAGCGGCCGCCGACCGTCGCGCTGCCCGGCAGCGGCTGAACGTCAGCCGCGCAGCACCGCCACGACACGCGCCAGGAGTTCCGCAGCCTCCTCGGGCGGCACCTCGAGCGAGGGCCCCATGACCGCGATCTCCAGCCGCGAGGTGCCTTCCCGCGGGCCGGGCTGGGGCCGGCCGAGCCAGATCCCAGCCGCACGCGACGCCTCGACGAGCGCGTCCTCCACCCGATCCGGCGCGCCCGGCAGCACCGCGTGCAGCAGCGGCGTCACCGGCGGCACGACGACCTCGGCGCCGGCCCGCTCGAGCGCGGCGGCGAGCGCCTGGGCGTGCGCAACCCAGGACGGCACCTGCGGCAGCGCCTCGCGCAGGCCGCGGCGCGCGCCGAGGGCGATCGGCCACATCGTGACGAGCGTGCCGCCGAGCCGGTGCCGCCACAGGCGGGTGTGCTCGGCGAGGTCGGCCGGTCCGAGCAGCACCGCGCCGCCCGGCGCACCCAGCCCCTTGTAGAGCGACACGTAGACCGAGTCGGCCAGCGCGACGACGTCCGCGAGCGACCGGCCGGCGGCAGCGAAGGCCGGACCGCACTCCCACAGCCGCGCGCCGTCGACGTGCAGCGCGACGCCGCTCTCGCGGCACCAGGCGGACAGCTGCGCCAGCTCGTCGTAGGTCGTCAGCTGGCCACCGGTCTCGCGGTAGGGCAGCTCGACGAGCACCGCCCCGAGCGGGCGGTCGTGGTGCGCGGCCCGGACGGCGTCGAGCTCCACCCGCTCGCCCACCACCACCGGGGCGAGGCCCTGCACGGTCGGCAGCGCGTCGTCCTCGTGCAGGAGCGGGTGGGCGGTGGCGTGCATGGCGACGCGCGGGGAGCGGCGGCACCAGTGCCGCAGCGCGACCTGCTGCGCGAGCGTGCCGCTGGGGCACAGCACCGCCGCGTCGGCGCCGAGCAGGTCCCGGACCTGCTCCTCGACGTCGGCGACGACGCCCCCGCCGCCGTACCGGTCGGTGTCGCCGCCGCGGGCAGCCTCGTCGGCGAGCGCGGCGGCGTCCTCGGCCAGCGCCGTGCGTCCCCAGCCGGACAGCGCCCGCGGCAGCGACCGCGCGAGCGCGCGGGCCTCGTCGTCGGTCAGCGGCACGGCAGCCTCCAGCGGCTCAGCGGGCGATGTCGGCGACGACCGCGCAGGTCAGCCGCACCAGGGCGGCCGGGGCGAGCTCGACCGACAGGCCGCGCCGGCCGCCGCTGACCACGACGGCGTCGAACAGCCCGGCCGTCTCGTCCACGGCAGTGGGCAGCGGCGTGCGCTGGCCGAGCGGGCTGATGCCGCCGACGACGTAGCCGCTCGAGCGCTCGGCCGCCGCCGGCTCGGCCATGACGGCTCGCTTGCCGCCGAGCGCGGCGGCGAAGGCCTTGAGGTCGAGGCTCCCGGCGACCGGGACGACGGCGCAGGCCAGCCGCCCGTCGACGCTGGCGAGCAGCGTCTTGAGCATCCGCTCGGGCTCGACGCCGAGTGCCGCCGCGGCCGCCTCGCCGTAGGAGTCCACGTCGGCTGGGACGGCGTAGGTCAGCACCCGGTGCGGGACTGCCTCGCGGGCCAGCAGCAGCGTCGCCGGCGTCCCCCTGCCGGTCATCGGCCGGGCACGTCTCCTGGCCAGAGGTCCTCGCGGACGGCGCGGACGACGTCGTCCACGACGTCCTCGACGGGGACCCGCCGGGTCTCGCCCGTGCGCCGGTCGCGGACCTCGACCTCGCCGTCGGCGAGCGCCTTGCCGACGACCACCACCGTCGGCATGCCGAGCAGCTCGGCGTCCTTGAACGCGACGCCTGGCGAGCCGCCGCGGTCGTCGAGCAGCACCCGCAGGCCGCGCTCCTCGAGCTCGACGGCGAGCCGCTCGGCCGCCGGGCGCTGCTCGCCCTTGCCGACCCCGACCACGTGCACGTCGGCCGGCGCGACCTCGCGCGGCCAGACCAGGCCCTTGTCGTCGTGCCACTGCTCGGCGATCGCCGCGACAGCGCGCGAGACGCCGACGCCGTAGCTGCCCATCGTCACCCGCACCGGCTTGCTGTCCGGGCCGAGCACGTCGAGCGAGAACGCGTCGGCGTACTTGCGGCCGAGCTGGAAGATGTGGCCGATCTCGATGCCGCGGTCGATCGACATCGCCGAGCCGCAGCGCGGGCACAGGTCACCCTCGCGCACCGCGGCGGCGGGGATGGTGCCGTCGGGCGTGAAGTCGCGACCGCTGACCACGGATACAGCGTGCTTGCCGGTCTCGTTGGCGCCGGTGACCCAGGCCGAGCCGGGCACCACCAGCGGGTCGACGAGGTAGCGCACGCCGTCGGGCAGCCCCTGCGGGCCGATGTAGCCGCGCACCAGCCCGGGGTGCCTCGCGAAGTCCTCGTCGGTGAAGGGCAGCACCTCGGCCGGCGTCACGTTGGCCTCGAGCCGCTTGAGGTCGACCTCGCGGTCGCCGGGGACGCCGACGGCGAGCAGCTCCTCCTCGCCGTCCGGGTGCCGCAGCTTGACCAGCAGGTTCTTCAGCGTGTCCCGGGCCTGCACGTCGTGGCCGAGCTCGCGCACCAGCGCGACGAGCGTGTCGATCGTCGGCGTGTTCGGGGTGTCGAGCACCTCGAGCGGCGGCGAGGCGTCCGGGTCCTGCGGCGGCGCGGCCTGCACCTCGACGGCCTCGGTGTTGGCGGCGTAGTCGCAAGAGGTGCAGGCGACGTAGGAGTCCTCTCCCGTCGGCGCGGTGGCGAGGAACTCCTCCGACGCGCTGCCGCCCATCGCGCCGCTGACCGCGGAGACGATCCGGTAGTCCAGGCCGAGCCGCTCGAACATGCGGACGTAGGCCTCGCGGTGCAGGTCGTAGGAGCGCTGCAGGCCGGCGTCGTCGAGGTCGAAGGAGTAGCTGTCCTTCATGACGAACTCGCGGCCGCGCAGGATGCCCGCGCGCGGACGGGCCTCGTCGCGGTACTTGGTCTGCACCTGGTAGATCATCAGCGGCAGGTCCTTGTACGAGGAGTACTCGCCCTTCACCAGCGTGGTGAAGACCTCCTCGTGCGTCGGCCCGAGCATGTAGTGCGCGGCCTTGCGGTCCTGCAGCCGGAACACGTTGTCGCCGTACTCGGTCCAGCGCCCCGAGGCCTGGTAGTACTCGGCCGGCACGAGCGCCGGCAGCAGCACCTCCTGTCCGCCGATGCGGTCCATCTCCTCGCGCACGACGGCGCCGACCCGCTCCAGCACCTTCAGGCCCAGCGGCAGCCAGGCGTAGACGCCGGGCGCCACCCGGCGGACGTAGCCGCCGCGGACGAGGAGCCTGTGGCTCGGGACCTCCGCGTCCGCCGGGTCCTCGCGCAGGGTGCGCAGGAACAGCGTGGACATGCGGAGCACGGCAGACCTCCAGGTCGGGACGGAGGCCGAGCCTAGTGACGGACGGGGCCGTGACGTGCGGCACGCGAGGCGCTGCTCCGTCCGGAGCAGGAGTCGCTGAGCCGGACGGCGAACACTGAAGGGTCGGGCCCCCTCCCGCCCGG
>DATLGD010000172.1:0-7895 GCA_035540755.1 Mycobacteriales bacterium
GCAGGCCACCGCGCGGATCGTCGAGGAGCTCGGCGGGTCCGTGCGGGTGCTGATCCTGACCACGTTCGAGCCGGACGAGTACGTCTACCGCGCGCTGCGGGCCGGCGCGAGCGGCTTCGTGCTCAAGGACATCCCGCCGGATCAGCTGGTCGTCGCCGTCCGCACCGTGGCCGAGGGAGGGGCGCTGCTGGCGCCGTCCGTCACGCGTCGCCTGATCGGGCAGTTCACCGCGCAGCGCTCCGTCGACCCTTCGCTGGCCGCGCGGCTGGCGCAGCTCACCGCCCGGGAGCGCGACGTCGTCGTCGCCGTCGCGCGCGGGCTCAGCAACGCCGAGATCGCGGCGGAGCTGTTCATCGGCCCCGCGACCGTGAAGTCGCACGTGTCGAGCGTCCTGACCAAGCTGGGCCTGCGCGACCGCGCGCAGGTCGTGGTCGTCGCCTACGAGGGCGGCCTGGTCGCGCCGGGCGCCTGACCGGTTCCGCTCCGGCGGGTACTGACTGGCTCCTCTGCTGGGTCGAGGACGCCAAGAAGGAGACGACCCGCCAGCGGCGCATCCGCCGCACGCAGGAGGAGCTGGAGGAGGGCATGCGTCGGCCGTGCTGCTGGCCGGGCTGCACGCACCGCGAGCGCACCGGACGGGCGTAGCGGGCGGAGGAATCTGCACGGTGAAGGCAGGAAGTACGGCGTCGACACAGAAGCCACAAGGTGTCGCCCCCGCTGCCTGGAGGTCCCCGTGCGCCACCCACGCTCCGTCGTCGTCGCCGCCGTCCTCGGCCTGGCCGTCGCCACCGCCGGCACCGGCTCCGCAGCCCTGACCGGCCCGTCGGCGACCGGGCCGGCAGCACCCGCCCCGACGGTCCTCGGCGTGGACCCGGCATGCATCGCCCCCGCCGGCGACCCCGAGCCCGGCACCCCCGAGTGGCACGAGCGCGACACCGTCAACCAGTACTGCGCGTCCCTGCGGAACAAGGACCAGCTCTCCAGCCCGGCGTTCGGCTTCGGCAACCTCACCCAGGGGGCGGCGCTGTACGCCGAGCAGACCGCCGAGCAGCTGGCCCAGCCCACCGAGCCCAAGGGCGGCATCACCACGCTGATCCCGGGCGCGAAGTCCGCCGACCCCTTCCGGACCGTCGACCGGTGGGCCGCCGCCGGCCGCGGCCGGGTCGCGCCGATCTCGTTCGACTCCCTCAACGGCGCGACGCTGCACGGCCACGTGTGGCTGCCGCCGGCGAGCGTGCCGAAGCCGCGGGGCGGCTACCCGGGCGTCGTCATCACCGACGGGTCGGTGCAGGCCTACGAGGAGCTGTACTTCTGGGCCGCCCAGGACCTCGCCGAGGCCGGCTACATGGTCATGACCTACGACGTGCAGGGGCAGGGCGACTCCGACCTGTTCGGCGACGACTGCCCCGGGAAGTGCTCCGGCGTGCCGTACCAGCAGGACTACAACTTCTTCCAGGGCGCGGAGGACTCGCTCAGCTTCTTCCTGTCGACCGCCGGCGAGCCCTTCGGCGGCTCGTACAACCCGTACTTCCCCGAGCTCGACCGCTCCCGGATCGGCCTCGCTGGGCACTCGCTCGGCGCCAGCGCCGTCAGCCACGTCGGGCAGTGCGACAACCGGGTCAAGACGATCGTGGCCTGGGACAACCTGCGCGCGATCTCCAGCTGCGACGGCGTCGTCATCCCGGAGCAGTACCGGACGAAGAACCTGATCAACGTCCCGGCGCTCGCGGTGACGAACGACTACGGCTTCTTCACCACGCCGATGCGGACGGCGCCCGACCCCGACGCCAAGACCGCCGGCTACCGGCAGATCCGCGACGCCGGCCTCGACGCGCAGATCGTCACGCTGCGGGCCGGCACGCACCTGGCGTACACGTACATCCCGCTGGTGTTCCAGTCCAACCAGCTCGGCGAGCGGATGGCCAGCTACTACACCAAGGCCTGGTTCGACCTGCAGCTGCGCGGCGACCGTTCCGGCTTCGAGCGGCTCACGGCGAAGGCCTTCGACGACAGCGTCGACGTCACCTCGATCGGCGCCGGCACCTACGACCCGACGCTGGCCGACCCGACCGACCCGTACTCCGGCAACGTCCCCTACCTCATCGAGGACATCCCGGTGGCGGACGCCGTGTCGTTCTACTACCGCTCGGCCTACTCGCTGCGCGACCCGCGCGGCACGCGGGTCACGTGCGAGGACGTGCGGGCCGGTTGCGGGGGGCAGCAGCCCGGCGGGGTCGGCGCGAAGGCGGCCACGCCCGGGCGGTCCTGACCTGGCCGGCGTCCCGTGCGGCTACCGTCGCCGCGCATGAGCGACGCCCGCAGACTGGTCGACAAGCTCTGGTCGTACTGCAACGTCCTGCGTGACGACGGCGTCTCGACCATCGACTACGTCGAGCAGCTCACCTACCTGCTGTTCCTCAAGATGGCGCACGAGCGCGAGAACCGGCCGGTCAGGCCCGAGCGGATCGTGCCGCCGGAGTGCTCCTGGCAGCGGCTGCTCGACGCCGACGGCGACGAGCTCGAGGTCACCTACCGGCACATCCTGGAGGACCTCGGCAAGCAGAAGGGCGTGCTCGGCGTCGTCTTCCGCAAGGCCCAGAACAAGATCCAGGACCCGGCGAAGCTCAAGCGGCTCGTCGTCGACCTCATCGACAAGGAGAACTGGTCGGCGACCGGCGTCGACATCAAGGGCGACGCCTACGAGGAGCTGCTCGCCAAGGGCGCGGAGGACGTCAAGAGCGGCGCCGGCCAGTACTTCACGCCGCGCGCGCTCATCTCGGCGATGGTCGACTGCCTGCAGCCGACGGCGTCCGACACCGTCGCCGACCCGGCCTGCGGCACCGGCGGGTTCCTGCTCGAGGCGTACCGGCACGCCACCGAGAACCGACAGCTGACGCCGGAGGACCGCGAGCGGCTGCGCTCCGGCTTCGTCCGCGGCACCGAGCTGGTCGACGGGACGGCCCGATTGGCGGCGATGAACATGGTGCTGCACGGCATCGTGCAGCCCGGCGACGACAGCCCGATCGACGTGCGCGACGCGCTGCTGCGCGCCGACGGCCACCGCCCGAGCGTCGTGCTCGCCAACCCGCCGTTCGGACGCAAGAGCTCGATCACGATGGTCGGCGCCGACGGTCGGGAGAGCCGTGAGGACACCGAGGTCGCCCGGCCGGACTTCTGGGTGACCACGAGCAACAAGCAGCTCAACTTCGTCCAGCACATCGCCCAGATGCTGGCCATTCACGGACGCGCCGCCGTCGTCCTGCCCGACAACGTGCTGTTCGAGGGCGGGGCCGGCGAGAGCGTGCGGCGCCGGCTGCTCGCCGAGTACGACGTGCACACGCTGCTGCGCCTGCCGACCGGGATCTTCTACGCCGGCGGCGTCAAGGCCAACGTGCTGTTCTTCGACAAGAAGCCGGCGCGGCCGGGCCAGCCGTGGACGACCGACCTGTGGGTCTACGACCTGCGCACCAACCAGCACTTCACCCAGAAGCAGAACCCGCTGCGCCGCCACCACCTCGACGAGTTCGTCGCCTGCTACCGGCCGGGGCAGGCGCGGTCGAGCCGGGTGGAGTCGGAGCGGTTCAAGCCGTACCGCTACGACGAGCTCGTCGCCCGCGACAAGGCGAACCTCGACCTGGTCTGGTTGCGCGACGCCTCGCTCGAGGACGCCGACAGCCTGCCGCCGCCGGAGGTGCTGGCTCGCGAGATCGTCGACGACCTCGAGGCGGCGCTGGCGGAGTTCACCGCCGTCGCCGAGGCGCTGGAGAAGGCCGCGGCCGAGCGGGGCGCCGGCAGCTGACAGCACGGTCCGGACGCGGGAGTCGCGCGCGACCGGTGGATCCAGGCTCAGGCCGCCTGGGCGAGCACCACGCTGACGACGTAGTGCAGGTCGAGTCGTGCGTCGCAGTGGTCGGGCTGCAGCGTTTCCGCGGAAACCAGTTGTCCACAGCCTTCCGCCAGCGCGGCGGCGTCGCCCCATGGCTGGGCGGGGTGGTGCAGCACGGGCACCCCGTCGGCGGTGCGCACCTCGAGCCTGCGATCGGGATGCAGCACGAGCTGGAAGCCCTGCGCGTGGATGAGCGTGTGGTGCCGGGCGCACACGAGCACCAGGTTCGACAGGTCGGTCGCGCCGCCGTCGCGCCAGAAGAGGACGTGGTGGGCGTGCAGCTTCTTCACCCGTGTGCAGCCGGGGAACCGGCAGCGCTCGCCGTCGAGGATGCCGAGCAGCTCGCGCAGCTTCGCGCTCGCCTCGCGCTGGGTGCGGCCGAGGTCGAACCGGCGCAGGTCGGCGTCGGTGACCGGCCTGAGCCGGATGGCGCCACCGCGGCCGGGGAGCGTCTTCATGACGGCGCGCAGGTTCGGCGGTGGCAGCAGCTCTCCGTCCGGCTGCCGTGCCCAGCCTGACAGCGGGTCGACCTGTGCGGTCAGGCCGGGGCGGCGGCGTCGGGCGATGTCGGGATGTGCCTGCTTCTCGGCGGCCAGGGCGTCCTGGGCGAGGGCGAGCAGCGCGTCGCCGTCAGTGGCTCGCGGCCGGGCGGGCGCTTCCGCGGGAACGTCGGGCTGCTTCTGCCAGGGGGCGGTGGTCGGGAGCGGCTCGTCGGAGGTGGCGGTGCCGGCCCATCGCGCGCTGACGGCGTCCAACGCCTGGCGGACCTGACGACGGGTGGTGCCCGCCGGCCAATCCGGTGCCTGCTCGTCGAGATCGGCTTCGAGGTCGGCGGTGGGATCGGCGTCGGGATCGGCGTCGTCCGCTGGCTCCGCGGGAGCGACCCGCGTCGTCACCGCGGCCGACGGTTCCGCGGAGGCGTCCCGAAACGGCAGCAGGTCGTTACCGGCGTTCGGCGGTGCCGGCACGGCCTCGCCTGCGACCGTCTCGACGGCCTGCGCGTCGAGCTCCCGCTGCAGCTCCGCGCGCTTGGCGTCCAGGCCCGCCTCGACGACCGGTGCGTACTCCGGTCGCGCGGTGATGGTGATGACGAGATTGCCTTCGCGGTCGTAGCGCTTGCGGGTGCGCACCTTCCAGGCCGACTGCTCCGGGTCGGCCTGGGCGGCCTCGTTCGCCTTCGCCCGGGCCACCCCGCGCACGATCTTCTCCAGCTGCGCCGCGGAGCTGTGCCGGGCCAGCGCGACCCAGTCGACACCGTCGTCCGCCGTGGCGACCCGGGTGATTGCGCGGGCCTTGGAGTACGAGACCCGGCCCTCGGCGAACGCCGCGGCCAGCTCCGGCAGCTCCTCGAGCCGGTGCGCCACCCGCACGTACTCGTTGGCGGTTCCGAGCGACAGGCCGATGCGCCAGCTCAGCCAGTGCGCGCACGACAGCAGGCCAGGGCCGCCCCAACCTTCCCGCCGGTCGAACTTCGCGATCCAGGTCAGCAGCTCGGCCTGGGCGGCCGCGATGCGACCGGCACGCAGGCAGATCCCGTCAGCCAGCTCGTCAACGGTTAGGCTCGAAAGACTCGTCATCGCAGCAACTTACGAGCCGCCTCTGACAGATCCGGCCGCTGTCGCGACACGCCGCTCAGCGCACGAGCAGGACGTCGACGTCGAGGTCCTTCACCTGGGGCTCAGCTAGCGCAGCAACTCGGCTGGCACGACGGTGACGCCGTACGGCCGCTCCGCCGTCCACGCCTGGTCGCTGACGACGTGCGCGGCCTCGACGTAGACGCCGTCACGCAGCTCGAGCGCGGTGAGCGACGGGCCGTCCGGATCGACGAGCCAGTACGACGGGACGCCGGCCGACTGCAGCCGGTCCCGCTTGAGCAGCAGGTCGATGCGTCGGGTGCTGGCCGACAGCACCTCGACCGCGAGCAGGGGCGGACCCGGGAGGTCCCGCTCCGTGAACTGCGACCGCGGTGCCACGAGCAGGTCCGGCTCGAGCACCGTGTCGTCGGCCAGGACCACGTCGAAGGGCGCGAAGAGCAGCTCCAGCTCCTCCGGGCACGCTTGGTCGAGCACGCGGAACAACCCTCGGACCGCGCGTTGGTGCGACCTGCGGGGTGCGGGGCTCACGAGCAGGACGCCGTCGAGCAGCTCGTAGCGGTGCCCGTCATCGGGCATCGTCTCGAGGTCCGCCCGGACCAGCGGTCGGCTCTGCGGCAGCGTCGTCACGGTGCTCATGGTGCTCCCTCGTCCCGGGCATGTCAGCAGGCTGAAGCGAGTCGGACCGCGCCACGTCCGTACCGGACGAACTTGTGGACGACGAGAGCGCTGTGTGAACACGCGTCAGCGCAGGGCGGAAGGGACGACGGTGACGGCGTACGGCTGCTCGGCCGTCCACGCCTGATCGCCGACGACGTGCGCGACCTCGACGTAGGCGCCGTCCCGCAGCTCCAGGGCAGTGAGTGCCGGCCGCGTCGGGTCGACGATCCAGTACGACGCGACCCCCTCCTGCTCGTACGCCCGGCGCTTGGTCACCTGATCACGGGACCGGGTGCCTCGCGAGAGGATCTCCACGACCAGCAGCGGCACGGACTCGACCCGTACCGCGTCCAGCCCCTCGTCGCGGACGACCAGCAGGTCGGGCTGCAGCTGAAGCTTCGGGCCGAAGCGCACGTCCATAGGGGCGGTCAGCAGGCGGAGGCCAGGCGGCAGCGACTGACGCAGCAGCAGGGCCAGCTCGAGGCTGACCACCTGGTGCACCACCCGCGGGCTCGGCGTCACCAGCAGCTGGCCGTCGAGCAGCTCGTACCTGTTGCCGTCGTCGGGCAGCGAGTCGAGGTCGTCCGCGGTGAACCAGTCCTCGACCGGGATGCTGGTCATGCCCGTCATGGTGCTCCTCGCCGCCGTCCATGTCAGCACACTGCTGCGCCCCCGACCCGAGATCGCCTAGCGTGCGAACGGCTGTGGACGAAAGGGGCACTGTGGACGACGCGCGGCTGGCCGCCGAGCAGCGCGCCCGTGTCCGCATCGACGAGCAGCTCACCGCCGCCGGCTGGCAGGTGCAGGACCGCGGCGAGATGAACCTGCTCGCCGCCTCAGGCGTCGCCGTCCGCGAGGTCGTCATGGCGCCCGGTCACGGACGCGTCGACTACCTGCTCTACGTCGACCGCCGCATCGTCGGCGTCATCGAGGCCAAGCCCGAGGGCACGCCGCTGTCCGGCGTCGAGTGGCAGTCGGCGATGTACGCGACCGGCCTGCCGGACGAGCACCGCAAGCGCGCCGTCGTCCGCGACGGCCGGCTGCCGTTCGTCGTCGAGGCCAGCGGCAGCGAGACGCACCTGACCAACGGCCTGGATCCCGACCCGCGGGCCCGCCGGTTCTTCGGCTTCCCGCAGCCGGCGACGCTGGCCCGCTGGCTCCGCGACACCGAGGCCGACCCGGACCGTCCGACGTGGCGGGCGAGGGTCCGCGACCTGCCACCGCTGGCCCCCGAGGGTCTGCGCCCGGCGCAGATCACCGCCATCGCCGGCGTCGAGCGCTCCCTGGCCGAGGGCCGCCACGACCGCGCGCTCGTGCAGATGGCCACCGGCGCCGGCAAGACCTACACCGCCGTCAGCGAGTGCTACCGGCTGCTCAAGCACAGCGGCATGCGCCGCATCCTGTTCCTCGTCGACCGCACCAACCTCGGCGAGCAGACCAAGGGCGAGTTCGAGGGCTTCGTGACGCCCGACGACGGGCGCAAGTTCACCGAGCTGTATCCCACGGCGATGCTCACCGCGGCCGGGATGCTCGAGTCGACGTCCGTCGTCATCTCGACCATCCAGCGGGTGCACGCTTTCCTGAACGGCCGCACGGTGACCGCCGACGACGACCCCGGCGTCGACGCCTTCATCCCCGACGCCCCGGTCGAGGTGCCGTACAGCCAGGTCCTGCCGCCGGAGAGCTTCGACCTCGTCGTCGTCGACGAGTGCCACCGCTCCATCTACGGCGTGTGGCGCGGCGTGCTCGAGTACTTC
>DATLGD010000173.1:0-3355 GCA_035540755.1 Mycobacteriales bacterium
ACGAGCCCGAGCCGGCCGGGACGAAGCCCCACACGCCGCCGTCGGCGCCACGGGCCAGCAGCTGCGCCCGCCCGCCTCCGCCCGCGCCGTCGGGGCCGGACAGCAGCACCCCGCCGGCCGACCGCCAGCCGCCCCAGGCGCCGTCCTGCTCGGTGCGCAGCCACAGCGCGTCATCGGTCCCGCGGCAGGCGACGGTGAGCATCGACCCTCCTGCCTGCACTGCGGTGGGGGCGGACCGGCACCGGCCGCCGAGCGGCGCGTGCGTCCAGCGCCTGCCGTCCCAGGCGAACAGCCACACGCCGTCGTCGACGCCGCGGGCGACGATCCGCGGGACCGGCCCACCGTCGGCGGCGACGTCCGGATCGCCGGTGATCCGTCCGCCGAGGGCGGTCCACCCCGACGCGGCGGGCCCGTCGGCGAGCGTGCGCAGGTACAGCCGGCCGTCGGTCCCGCGGCAGGCGACGTCGAACCGGCCTGGCGAGGCGGCCGCGGACGGACCGGACGCGCACACCCCGCCGAGCGGCTCCTGCGCCCAGGCGCGGCCGGTCCAGCGGAACCGCCACGCGGCGGCGTCGCTGCCGCGCGCCACGACGTCGGGCACCGACGTCCCGCCCGGCACGGCGTCCGGGCTCGAGGTCAACCGGCCACCGAGCGACCGCCACGGGCCGAGCCCCGCGCCCGGCGTCCAGACCCGCTGCCACAGCGCGCCGTCGGCACCGCGGACGAAGACGTCCTGCCGCTCGGGGGCGCCGGCCGGGCCGGTGAAGGCCGACGCGGGGTCCGACAGCGGCGACTCGAGCATCGCCGCGTTCAGCCGACCGGTGAGCTCGTGCACCGCCGCGATGCCCTCGCTGTCGTTCGACCACCCGTCGGAGAGCACCACGACCGCCCACCCGGTGCCGTCCGGGCGCTCGACCCAGCCGGCGGTGTTCAGCCGCCACCGGCAGCACTGCGAGGAGTAGAAGCCGTTCTTCATCGCGACCGTCCACCCCGACGGCACCCGCGCGGAGGCGCCCCAGCGCTGCGACGGCACCACGCTCGTCAGGTAGTGCCGGGCCTCGGCCCGTGACGCCGCCGTCAGCGGGCCGTACTCGCCGGGCACGACCTGGCGCAGCAGGCGCACCTGGTCGGCGGCGCTGGTCGTCGTGATCCCCCAGTACCGGTCAGGGTGCACGGTGTCGTGCATGCCGAGCTCGCGGGCCACGGCCTGCACCGGCTCGCGGCCGCCGAGCGAGGACCACAGCTCGTTGGTCGGCGGGTCGGCGCTCTGGGTGATCATCGGCCAGATCCGGTCGCGCTCCCAGGTGGTGAGGCTCCGGCCCTGGCGCTGCGCCCGCAGCAGCAGCGCCGTCATGATCTGCGTCTTGACCACGCTCGCCGTGGTGAGCCGCAGGTCGGGGTTGAGGGAGTAGGTGCAGCCGGTGGGCTCGTAGACGGCGGCGGTGAAGCGCCGGCCCGGGTAGCGCGCGGCCAGCTCGTCGGCCAGCCCGGGCGGCACCGGGTCGCGGGCCGTGCACGAGGAAGGAGGTGGAGAGGACGCCGCCGCCGATGACGGCGCGGCTGCGCCGAGCAGCGGGGCGGCCAGAGCCAGGGCCATCAGCAGGGCGCTGCGGCGGACCAGGCGCTTCCGTCGGAGGGCCATGGCCGCAGAGCATGGCGCGGCGGGGGCCGCCGGTCCACCGTCAGATCCAGCTGGAGAACCACATCCGGGCCTGCCACTGGCTGAACGGGATCGTCTGGGCGGCGAGCACCGGGTACAGCCAGGCGAAGTTCGCGACGACCACGGCGAGCCAGCCGCCCGCCGCCGCAGTGCCGACGGCGCGTCGGCGGTACGACGCCGTGCCGTCGCCGATCGCCCACCCGGCCGCGAGCGCCAGCGACAGGCACAGGAACGGCACGGCCGGCAGTGCGTAGAACAGGAACATGGTGCGGCCGTCGAGGTCGTCGCGCACCCACGGCAGGATCGCGACGGCGACGAGCAGCACCGCGGTGCCGGCTCGCCAGTCGCGGCGCGTGGCCCACCGCCACAGCAGCAGCACGAGAGCGATCAGCGCCGCCCACCAGATCGCCGGCGTCCCGATCGCGAGCACCTCGCGCGAGCACCGCTCGACCTCGCAGCCGAGGTCTCCCGGCCCGAGGTCCTGTGGGTAGTAGTAGGACACCGGCCGGCCCAGCAGCAGCCAGCTGGCCGGTCTGGACTTGTACGGGTGCGTCGCCGTCAATGAGTCGTGGAAGCGGTACTGCTCGCCGTGGTAGTGCCACAGCGACCGGAGCCCCTCCGGCACGAGGGCGGCCAGGCCGCTCGCCGGGTTCTGTGCGGCGTGCTGCCGGCTCCAGCCGACGTCGCTGGCGAACCAGCCCGCCCAGGACGCCGTGTACAGGACGGCCGGAAGCACGACCAGCGCCAGCAGCATCGGCACGATCGAGCGGCGCAGCGTCGCCCGCACCGGCGCGGCGACCCCGGCCGTGCGCCGCGCGCCCACCTCCCAGGCGAACGCGAGCAGGCCGAGCGCGGCGACGAAGTACAGGCCGCTCCACTTGGTGGCGACGGCGGCGCCCAGGCAGGCTCCGCCGGCGAGCAGCCAGGGGCGCAGGCCGAGCCGTGGGCCCCAGCCGGCCAGCGCGTCGTCGTCGGCCGCGGCGAGCCGGCGGCGCACGGCGTCCCGGTCGGCGACCAGGCAGGCGACCGCCGACGTCGTCCACAGCACGAGGAACACGTCGAGCATGGCGATGCGGCTCTGCACGAAGTGCAGGCCGTCGAAGCACAGCAGCAGCCCGGCGAAGCAGCCGAGCACCGTCGAGCCGGTCATCCGCCGGGTCAGCCGCACCAGCACCACCACGGTGACGACGCCCGCGGCCGCCGCGGCGACTCGCCAGCCGAGCTCGTTCGCGCCGAACAGGCGGATCCCGAGCGCGATCATCCACTTGCCGAGCGGCGGGTGGACGATGAAGCCCGGGCTCTCGATCGGCTCGCAGAGCGCTGCCACAGCGGGGTCGTCCGGGTCGCTGCGGGTGGCCACCTCGACGCCGAACCGCAGCAGGTTCTGGGCGTCGCAGGAGTAGTAGACCTCGTCGAAGATGCGCCCCGCGGGCAGGTCGAGGCGCACGAAGCGCAGCACTCCGGCGAGCAGCCCGACCGCCAGAGCCGCCAGCCAGCCGACCAGGGGCGGGAGCCCCGCGGTGGGCGGCTCCAGGCGGTCGCGCCAGGAGGGGGCGGGCGACGCGGGCGGGCGCTCCAGCGTCGCCCGCCCCCTCCTGGCGCGACCGCCTGGAGCCGCCCACCGCGGGGCTCCCGCCCCTGGTCGGCTGGCTGGCGGCTCTGGCGGTCGGGCTGCTCGCCGGAGTGCTGCGCTTC